>DASXUI010000395.1:0-17120 GCA_036504955.1 Armatimonadota bacterium | reverse complement strand
CCTCTGCCCACCGACCCGACCCCGGACCCCAAGGCGGAGGACGTGAAGCAGCGCGCCGCGGCCGCCCTCTTCGCGCAGGCGGAGCCGCAGGGCACCTTCACCCTGGCGGTGGATACCTTCACCACGAAGGTGAACGCCATCAACGAGGGGTATAGGCAGCAGGCTCTGTCCGCCGTGGCGATGATTCGCAGAGGCGTCAGCAACTTCTACAAGAAGTTCCGCAGGTACCCGCCGGCCGGCACCGGGATGGCCCTGATGGTCCAGACGCATCTCATCCCCTGGTACCCGATGGACACCTTCGACAACCGCTTCACGGTGACGGTCAACGGCAAGGACTTCTCGACAGGGTTCTCCCTGCAGGGCCGCGGACCGGACAAGGCTGCCAACACGACGGATGACGTCTACGCCTACTACTACCCCGGTAGCGAGCCCAGCGCTTGGGGTGGAGAGCAGGCTCCCGAACTGACTCTCGCCAGTTCCGGCGGAAACTGGCCTCCTCGCAGAGGCGGACCCGGTGGCCCCTGGGTCGATGGCCCGATGCCTCCCGTGGCTATCGGCGCTCCCGAGGATAAGGGCACCACAAGCACAGGCGGCAATACCCCCAGCGGCCCCACGGCCGCTGGCGTTCGGGTCCGCCAGTTCTTCCCTGAGACCCTGTACGCCAACCCGGGCGTGATCACCGACGGCAGCGGCACGGCGACCCTCTCCGTACCAATCGCGGACTCCATCACCACCTGGCGGCTGACAGCCCTTGGCTCCTCCGCCGACGGCGCCCTGGGATCGACCACCTCTCCCCTCCGGGTGTTCCAGGACTTCTTCGTGGACCTGGACTTCCCGAGAACGCTCACTCAGGGCGACGAGGTCACCGTCCCCATCGCCGTCTACAACTACCTATCGACCCCGCAAACGGTGAACCTCACCGTGCTTCAGGAGGACTGGTTCCAGCTCCTCTCCCCCGCCGCCATTTCGGTAACGCTTCAGCCTAACGAGGTGAAGGGCGTGCCCGTCCAGTTGGTGGCCAAGGGGCTTGGGTACCGTCAGCTCACCGTCCAGGCCATCGGCTCCAGCCTCTCCGACGCGGTCCGCCGCGAGGTAGAGGTCCTGCCAGCGGGCGAGCGGATTGAGAGCACGATCAACGGAAACCTGAAGGAGTCGATAACCAAGACCATCAACCTGCCGGCCGAGTCCATCGAAGGCGCGCTGAACCTTCTGGTGAAGGTCTACCCCGGCATCTTCGCCCAGGTAGTCGAGGGGATGGATTCCGTCCTCCAGCAGCCCTTCGGGTGCTTCGAGCAGACCTCCTCGGCGACCTACCCCAACGTACTCGCCCTGGCCTACCTGAAGGCCACGAACAAGGCGGCCCCCGAGGTGGCGATGAAGGCCGAGGGCTACATCAACCTCGGCTACCAGAGGCTGATGAGCTTCGAGGTGACCGGCGGCGGCTACTCCTGGTTCGGCGAGGCCCCCGCGAACAAGATCCTCACCGCCTACGGACTGATGGAGTTCAACGACATGAACGCTGTCTACCCCATCGACAGCGCGCTGATCCCCAAGGTCCAGGCCTGGCTGCTAGGCCAGCAGGAGGCTGACGGCACCTGGACTCCCGACAAGGAGTACCTGCACGAGGAGAGTTGGGGACGGATCCAGCACAGTGAGATCCTGCCCACCGCCTACATCACCTGGGCGCTGGCCGAGACCGGAGAGAAGGGTGACAAGGTCCAGAAGGCCGCGGCGGCCATGGCCAACCTGGCACCGAAGGTCGAGGACCCCTATGCTCTGGGCCTGGTAGCCAACGCCTATGTCTCGCTGAACCGCGACAGCCAGTCCACCACCGACGTGCTGGACCGCCTGGTCGCGATGCGCAAGACCGATGACGAGGGCCGGGTCTACTGGGGCACCGACCTCCCGACGGCGACCTATGCCAACCACGAGGTGGGTGACCTCGAGGCCACCACCATCGTCACCTACGCCTTGGTCCGAAGCGGCAAGTACCAGGACATCACCAACAAGGCGTTCAGCTACCTGATCGCCCACAAGGACCCCAAGGGCGTATGGGCCAGCACTCAGGCGACCGTCTTCGCGCTGAAGTCCCTGCTCCTGTCGGTGACGGGAGTGGGCGACAAGACAGACGCCACAGTGAAGGTGAAGGTTAATGGCGAGGTGGCCGCGGAGTGGAAGCTGACCCCGCAGGACAGCGACGTGATGCGCCAGGTGGAGGCGAAGAACCTGGTGAAGGCGGGCGACAACGAGGTCTCTTTGGAGTGGGCCGGCCAGGGTGAGAGCCTCTACCAGATCACCGGCATCAGCTACGTGCCGTGGGTGAAGGACACCACGCCCCCCGAACAGCATCCCCTGACCATCGACGTGTCGTACGACCGCACGGAGCTGGCCACCTCGGACATCGTGACCGCCAAGGCGCACGTTGCCTGGAACCAGTCCGGCAAGGCCAAGATGGTGATGCTGGACCTGGGCCTTCCTCCCGGCTTCGACGTCCTGACCGAGGACCTGACGGCCATGGTGGATCGCAAGCAGATCCAGAAGTACTCCGTCACTGGTCGCCAGATCATCATCTACCTGGAGGAGCTGGCGAACGGCGCTCCATTGGACCTGGTGTACCGCCTGAAGGCCAAGTACCCCATCAAGGCCCAGACCCCTGCCAGCCTGGCATACCTCTACTACAACCCGGAGGTCAAGGCCACTTCGCAGCCTCAGAAGCTGGTGGTGAACTAGCGGATGGCCGGGGGGCGCGAGCAGCTGGCGCCTCCCGGCCACCACTCACATGCTGTCTCCGCCAACAGTGCCGCCACTCTCCCCGGCGGCACTGTTGGATCGTGCCCGCCACACACCCCCGCTCCAACACTGAAAGCCGCACTACCGGCAGGCGGGCGCATCCCTGCGGCAAAAGGGGCTCAACAACAGGGCCCGGTTTGTGGGAAAGAACGAATGGCGGCTCCGTCCCATGCTCCCCTCCACCTCTGGAGCCCTCCGGAGCCGTGGAGTGGCCCATGCCCAGCAGCCAAAACCTCGACCGCAGCGGCTCGGCCCGCTGGACCCGCCTCTCAGTCCTCATCACCGGCCGTCTGACCGCGGCGTCTCGGACCCGACGTCCGAGCACTGCCGCCGAGCCGCCCAGGCAGCCGTCGATCGACCCCTCGCCACCGTCGCGTCATCGCGCCGCAGGCGAGCCGCGGTCCCCTTCGCTAAGCCCGATGTGGCCGACCCTCTGGGTGGTCAGCGACAACGTCCGGCAGGTTACCCCTCCGGCGTCGTCCACTCCCGTTGTGCTCCTGAGCCTCAAGGCGGACTTCACCGATGACGAGGTGCGGCATGCCGGCGTGGCGGCCTACGCGGGGCCTGGGAGCACGCGCAAGGATGTGGTTCGATGCCTCGTGGCGGCCGGCCGGGGCCGGTGGGTCGCCCTCAGGCGGCATCTTCCGGAGCCCCTGCGCCGTCTGACACCGCACCAGAGGGTACTCGCGCGCTGGCTTCTGGCTGGCGAGGCGGAGGACGCCATCGCACAGGGCATCGGTCTTGACGTCGGCTTCGTGCGCCAGGAGCTCTTGAGCCTCCAGGCCCTGTTGGGCGCGACGAGCCGGCGGGGCTTGATCCGGCTTCTGGCCCCCAGGCCCAGGCACGAGGAGCACACACGGCCGCCGCACGGACCTTCTGATGGATGGTGAACCCGCCGCACCCAGACGACGGATCGCCAGTGAGAGGCTGTCGGCGACCAGGGAACCGGCGGAGCTCCGCGAGCGTCAGAGGGCCTGGATAGAGGAGCGCAAGGGCCCTCGCGTGACACCACGCCGGGGAGAAGGAGACGCGCCTCGCGGACCGAAGGGAGTGCCGACGGGCCGCTGCTGCCCGCGGACAGCCACTCCGCACAGAGAGTCCTGGCTTTGGGCTGACGGAGTGCGGCGCTCTGCTCCCGCGAGCGCCCTGGGAGGGGTGAATGCCGACTCCTAAGTGTGAGTCGCTGGAAGGGGCGCTGGCCGCCTACGTAGACGGCCTGGCGGAGCCTGACGAGGCTGTGGCCGTGGACGCGCACCTTGCCGAGTGCCTGGCGTGCCGGCTGGACGTCGAGGCGCAGCGCGGGTCGCTGTTGGCTCTAGCGTCGCTGGTCGAAGCCGTGCCTTCCCCAGCCTTGCGGCAGTCCATCCTGGCTAGCACCACCCGGCGCCCTAGCCCAGTCCACGCCCTGCTGTCTCGGCTTAAGATCCCCTCGCTTGCCTGGAGCCCACTCGTTGTCGCCGCGATGGCGCTCGTAGTCGTGGCAGTACTCCACCGAGCGCCGGCCGGCCGTGAGACCGCTCCGCCGACGCTTCCCACTTCGCGTGGTCCCTTGGTGGCACGGCACTTGCCAGCAACCAGGAACGCGATGCCTGCGGCGCCCTCAGCGGACTGGAGCGCCCTGGAGATGGTCGCGAGCCTGCTCCGCGATCGCGTGATGGACGCCTCTCATTCGCGAGCCGGCGCCTCGATCGCCGCCGGGCGTCCCCAGGGCACGTCTATGGGGGTGGCCGTCCTGAGCCCCGCGCCTGCTACCAGGTACCGCCCGCGTCACTCCCGGCCAGCGCCTCGTCCCAGTGCCGCAACCTACCCCGAGGCCTCCGAGGATCTGGCAGGGCTCACGGACGAGCCGGCACCCTACTCAGCGCCTGTGGCCCCGCCGGTGATTCCCCATGACTCAGAGGCGCTCGCGGCAGCCACGGCGGGGCAGATCGCGGCATCTCAACCAAGGGCGGAAGTCGCTTCGGTGGACCAAGATGCCTCCCGTGTGGTTACCGCCCACTTTGAGCCCGCCCGAGTGCCCGGAGTCCGGTACGCAAGGGCACCTAGCGAGGCCGTTGAGGACCAGTTGAGGGCGATGCAGGAATCGCTGCAGGAGAGGGGTGCGCGACCGTTGAACGTGAGGCTACTCAGCTTCCATTTCCGGTAACCCCCGGCTCCGAGTAAGGCAGTACGTTAGGCAGTTCGCCGGCATCATACGGCAACTCCTCATCCAGCCGCAAAGGGCAGGTCGACCGACCGACCTGCCCTTTGACGTGTCTGGGGCAGGGCGGTGGCGTACCGCCTCACCACAGAGGCACAGAGGCACAGAGGCACAGAGAAGGGCATGAGGGGGTGAAGGAGCATCAAAGCGTGGCGTGAGTTGGCTGCCCTTGGGCGCCGGTAATCTGATTCCCGGCGCCCAAGGGCAGCCCCATCGGGGCGCCAAGCGGCCTGTGGCGCCACCAGGCCGTGAGGCCGCCGACCTGCCTCAGCTCCGGAGGGGCGTCTCTCTGTCAGCCGGAGATAACACCTCCGGCGCCCTGGGGCAACCAGCTTACGCCAGCTTCTGAGGCTCTTGCACCCCCTCACCCCGAGGTCGCGCTTGCGCGGCCCCTCACCTCTCCACCCCCTCATGATCTTCTCTGTGCCCTCTGTGTCTCTGTGGTGAGGTAGTTCCCTTGAGCTGCGGAGCTACACGCCTGCGGCTTCGCGGTCGGCGCGGGTGGGTTGCTGAGAGATGCTCATGGAGCAGAACTTGGGGCCGCACATCGAGCAGAACTTCGCGTCCTTGAAGTGGTCCCCGGGGAGGGTCTCATCGTGGTAGCGCCTGGCGGTGTCCGGGTCGAGGCTGAGCTCGAACTGGCGGTTCCAGTCAAAGCCGAAGCGCGCCCTCGATAGCTCGTCGTCACGGTCGCGCGCACCAGGGCGCCCCCGGGCGATGTCCGCGGCGTGGGCGGCGATCTTGTAGGCCACCATGCCCTGCTTCACGTCCTCGCAGTTGGGCAGCCCCAGGTGCTCCTTCGGAGTGACGTAACAGAGCATCGCGGTGCCGTACATACCCGCCATGGCCGCGCCGATGCAGCTTGTGATGTGGTCGTAGCCCGGCGCAAAGTCGGTTACCAGAGGCCCCAGAGTGTAGAAGGGCGCCTCATGGCAGAGCTCCATCTCCTTCTCCACGTTCATGCGAATCTGGTCCATCGGGATGTGGCCCGGACCCTCGATCATCACCTGAACGTCGTGCTTCCACGCCCGCTCCGTCAGCTCGCCCAGCACCGCCAGCTCGGCGAACTGGGCCTCATCACTGGCGTCCGCCAGGCAGCCCGGTCTCAGGCCATCGCCCAGGCTGAAGCTGACATCGTGCTTCTTGAAGATCTCGCAGATCTCGTCGAAGTGCTCGTACAACGGGTTCTGCTTACGGTGGGCACGGCACCACTTCATGAGGATTGAGCCGCCACGGCTCACAATGCCCGTGACGCGGTTCTCGGTAAGCGGCGCGTGCTCCATCAGGCAGCCGGCGTGGATGGTCATGTAGTCCACCCCCTGCTCCGCCTGTTCCTCGATCACCTGGAGCAGGATCTCGGCCGTCAGCTCCTCGGCGCGGCGGACCCGCATGAGCGCCTCGTAAATCGGCACGGTTCCGATGGGCACGGGGCTGCGACCAATGATGGCCTTGCGGATCTCCGGAATGTCGCCACCGGTGCTCAGGTCCATCACCGTGTCGGCGCCGTAGTGGACCGCCGCATGGAGCTTCTCCAGCTCGCTCTCGATGTTCGATGTGGTGGAGGAGTTGCCGATATTGGCGTTCACCTTGCAGTCGAAGTTCATGCCGATGGCCATCGGCTCCAGACTCAGGTGGTTCACGTTCGCGGGGATGATCGCGCGGCCGCGCGCCAGCTCGTCACGGACGAAGTCGGGGGCGCAGCGCTCCCGGACCGCCACGTAGCGCATCTCCTCGGTAACGACACCTTGCCGAGCATAGTGCATCTGGGACACGTTGTCCTGCCCGCGGCGGGACGCCACCCACTCTTCTCTCACTTCATGCCTCCTGCCCAACCACGACGCCGAGGACCGCGCCTGGGAAACCCGAACACACTAACGCGTGCGCGCCGCCACCGGGGCCAGGCCAGTAGGGGGCCGTCCCGCGCGTTGAGGGGCGCACAGAATGCAAGAGGGCCGCGTCCCCAGAAGAGGAGAGCGGCCCGAGGATCAGGATTTCGGTCGCTTCCCTACGCCGGTATGACCCGGATCAGGTTGTGGTGGTTAGGCCCAAGGCCCTCTCAGCCCGGCTGAGCCGGGCACCCACAGCGGAAGAGCAGCAGCACTGCCCCACGTGATTATGGCAGGGCGCTCAGGCAACGTCAAACGGCCGATGCTGCCGCCAGCGCAAGGCACGCCCCAGAAACAAAAAGGCCCGAAGGCATCGCCTTCGGGCTTCGTGTACGAGCTAAGTAGCGCTACGGGGAATCGAACCCCGGCTTCCGCCGTGAGAGGGCGGCGTCCTGACCGCTAGACGATAGCGCCTCGTGGTACCTCGCAACCCCATTCTACGAGAGCGGCCCCTACCGTGTCAACGGGTCTGGGTCGTTGGGTCGTGAGGTCGTTGGGTCGTTGGGGTGGGCCTCAGAGGATCCACCTTGGGTCCATTGCCCGAAGCAGCAGAAGAGACGAAAGCCACCTGAGGGACCTAGGTGGGCCCTCTGCGGCTCGCCCCAACGACCCAGCAACCTCACGACCCCACCACACTCCCTATGCCGCCGACATCTCGGCGTTGATGGCTTCCCTCAGCACCTCGGGCCCGCAGGAGACCTTGCCGCCGCTGCGGTCGGTCACGTAGAAGGCATCTCGCGCCTCGCCACCGATGGTGGTGATGCGCGCGCTGTGGATGCCCCAACCCAAGGACGACATCGCGCCTGTCGCCCGGTAGAGGAGTCCCCGCTCGTCGAGGCCGCGTACCTCCACCACGGTGTGCAGGTCGGAAAGGTCATCGTGGAGGCGGATCTCCCGGGGCATGGAGGCGCGAGACAGCCGCCTCCCACGTCGCTTCAGGAGCTCCGGCACGGACACCTGGCCCTGGAGCACGCTCAGCAGGTCCGCCTCGAGCTCGCGCCTCCGGGACAGCGGTAGCGGAGCGCCGTGGGCTCCGACCCACAGAGTGTCCAGCACTATCTGCGGCTGGTCTGAGCCGGTGAAGACCTGGGCGGCATGGACCTCCAGATCGTTCGCCAACAGGACCCCGGCGATCTTGTGCAGCAGCCCGGGCTCCGGGTCGTCGTAGGTGCAGAGGGTCATCACCGTGAAGTCGCTGCCGCGTTCATCGGTGAACTCCACCACGGGCCCCTGCTCCTTGAGGCGCTGCACCAGGCGGATATGGAAGGCCATCTGCTCCATGGGAGTGTTCAGCAGGTACGTGGCCGACATACGGTCGGTGTGCTCCTCAACCTGCTCGCTTGAGAGGTTCCGAAGAGACAACTCGCGCTTCATTCGGCGCTGGAAGCCCTCGATTCGTGCTTCCGGCTGCTCCTCCGGCAACCCCTGTGTCAGGGCCTGTTCAGCCCGGTAGTAGAGCTCCTCCAGGAAGCGCGCCTGGAGGCTGGTCCAGATGCCCGGCCCCGTGGCGTTCATGTCGGCGTAGGTCACCAGGTAGAGCATCCGCAGCTTCTCGCGGTCGGTGACCACCCCCACGAAGTCCCGCAGCGTCTGCTCCTGATGCATGTCGCGAAGCTGAACGGTCTCGGACATCAGCAAGTGGTTGCGGACCAAGAAGGCGACGTTATCCACCGCGGAGTCGTCCAGTCGGAGGCGCCGCGCCACCTCCGCGGCCATCTTGGCCCCCACTTCGGAGTGGTCGTCGGCACGCGATGCCTTCCCGGCATCGTGAAGAAGGGTTGCCAGGAAGAGGATCTCGGGGCGCTCAACCTCGGATAGAATGCGCCGAAGGTCCATGGTGTCCGTGGCGTCCGACCGGCGGAGGCTGTCCAGAATCTCCACCGCCCGCAGCGTGTGCTCCCCCACGGTGTACCGGTGCGCCAGGTTCAGCGAGGAGGTGCTAAGCAAAGGGCCAAACTCGGGGAGCCCCTTGCGAAGGATCTCACACTCCGACATCAACCGCAGTGTCGGGCCGACGCGCGTCTTGCCGGCCAGCACCGATAGGAAGAGGGTTCGGAAGGTCTCCTCATCCCACTCCCCCACCCTACCGTCCGCGACGTCGATCAGGGAGTCCCGGAGCTCAGGCGACAGCCTGAAGCCGTACTCCTGGGCGTTGTGGAAAACCGCCACCATCACGCTGGGCGAGTCCACGAAGAGGTGCCGATCGGTGGGATGCAGGGCGCCATCGCACAGGACCAGCCGGTTGCTCAGCGCCAGAGGCCCGGCCAAGCAGTGGTCGATCACCTTCTTCGAGAGTGCGTGGATCGTTCGAGCGCTGGAGTAGAGCTGGGTATGGAAGGCGTCGAGGTCAGGCTGATCGAGGGTTCCGTAGCCGAGCGCGGCGGCCACGGCCTCCTGCCGTTCCGCCACCAGATGGTCCATCTGGCGGCCAGCCTGTAGATGGAGCGCGTGCCGCGTCCGCAGCAGCGCCTCGTGGGCTACACGGAGGTCGTCCACCTCCGTATGGGTGAGGACCCTGAGGCCCCGCAGCTCCGTCCACACGTCCCGCCGCTGGATATCGTAGCGGGCGCGGGCCATCCAGCCGGCGCAGTGGAGATCCCTGAGCCCGCCCGGCCCCTCCTTCAGGTTGGGCTCCGTAAGGAAGACGGTGCCCGCCTCCTTCCACGCCCGCTCTCGCTCCCGCCACTTGTGTGTGCAGAAGAGGCCGGGCTCCAGCGTTCGGGCCAGCTCGGCGCTGAAGCTGTGGGCGAGGGGCTCCGACCCAGCCACTCTCCGAGCGTCCAGCAGCGCGGTCTGGGTCTCGTGCTCCAAACCCTCGCAATCCTCCACCAACCGGTAGGCATACCCAACCGTGAGGCCGCCCGCGACGGTGAAGACGTCCATGAGTAGGAGGAACATGCGGCGGACGACGGCGTCAAGAACTGGGTCGCCCTCCTCCTGAAGCACGAAGGTGACGTCTACGTCGGAGAAAGGCGCCAGGTCGCGGCGGCCGTAGCCCCCCGTTGCCAGGATTGCCAGGGGCAGATCGTCGTCGGGCGTGGCCTTCGCGCCCGCGCACGCGACGCTGTAGATCCGACGGATCACCTGGTCGACCAGATCCGCTAGCCGGTGAGAGAGCGCGAATCCCCCCAGCTCTCCGAAACGCGACAGGAGCTCCGAGCGGGATCGCTTGAGCTGTTCCGCGATCTCCAGCGTCTCGGGGGGCCTCATCACCCCGCGCGGCCGGGGAGGCGCCTGGGGGATCGGGTCGGGCATCCTGCTTCTCCAATCGATCGAGCGCCGGGCCACTCGATGGTGTCAGTACCCGACGAGTGGGCTCCGTCGCGCGCTACAGCTCCCTGCGACGAGGGACACGAGGGAGCGACCGCGCCCTGCACCCTAGGGTGGCTTTGCCCGGTAGCGATACCTGGCGACCCAAGAGCGGTGATGGCTAGAGAGCGATCTCGCCGCGCTCTCCCGTGCGGATGCGGACCACGTCGTCGATACGCGTCAGGAAGATCTTGCCGTCACCGATCTCGCCGGTGCGGGCGGCGTTCTGCACCGCCTCGAGTACCTCCTCGATGCGGTCGTCCGCCACCACGGTCTGGATCATCACCTTCGGCAGCAGGTTCACGTGATACTCGAGGCCCCGGTAGTGCTGGACGTAGCCCTTCTGGCGCCCGCACCCGCGAACCTCACTCACCGTCATGCCCACCACCCCCACGGCGTTTAGGGCGTACTTCACGTCATCCAGCCGCTCGGGACGAACAATGCACTCCAGCTTGATCACGGGTACCAGAGCTCCTTCCAGTTGCGCGGCATACACATACCGCGCTCAGTCTGCCAAGGCGGCCACCGCCTGCTCAGCCGCGTCGCTGGGCCCCACAGGGGCGCCCGCACATAACCTGGCGGCGCAGGCAAGGGGGAGAGACGAAAAAAGACGCCCGGCCCGTCACATCGACAGACCGTAGACGTCTTCGTCCACTCCACCCAGGCACGCCTCCGCGGCCTTGTAGTCTGCCCTCAGTATAGGTAGGCCGCTAACCTCTGTCAAGACAACTGACCAATATGTCGCCTGCTTGTATCTCTCGGTCACCCTGGAGCAGCCGAGACAAGCAGCACAAGCCCTCAGTGGGACATCACGCTGCCCGCTGGCGCCCGCTCCTTGAGCCGCTTCTCGAAGGGAGCCAAGACCGCCGCCACCCTCGGATCCGGGCTCAGGTCGGCCGTGATGGGATTGAGCCGCCCCTGATAGGATGCCACGGAGTAGCGCCCGCTCTGGTCGCGCTTCAGCGTCACATCGAGCTCGCCAAGCCAGAGACCTCGGTCGCCCGCCTGGACCACGACGGGCCCCACGCCCCCTGACCGCGTCTTGGGCACCCGATATGGCCTGTCCAAACGGGTGTGGCTGTCGCCCCCCACGATGATGTCGATTCCGGGCACGAAGAACCCCAGCCACAGGTCCACGGGGTACCCGATGTGGGTCAGGGCGACGATCAGGTCCGTCTTGGGCTTCAGCAGTCGCACCATCTCCTGGGCCGTAGCGTTGAGGTCCAGCACCTGAAGCCCTTCCAGGCCCTTGTAGCTCGCGATGCGCGGCGCGGTAAGCCCGAACACGCCCACTCGCAGCCCGCCGCACGTTAGGACCGTGTAGGGTGTGGCCAGGTACCTACCAGTGCTCCTCACCCTGATGTTGGCCGAGAGAACGGGGAAGCGGGCCTCGGACATTCGCTTGCGCAGGTTGTCCAGGCCGCCAGGGAACTCGTTGTTGCCGATGGTCATGGCCTGGTAGCCCATCGCGTTCAGAGCGCGCACCTCGGGCTCTCCGTGGTAGAGGGTGGAGTAGGGCTTCCGCTCCCAGAGGTCGCCTGCGTCGAGGAGGAGGGTGTTGGGATGCGACGCACGGATGCGCTCGATGAGCGTGGCTCTGCGGGCCATCCCGCCCACGCTGTTGCCGCCCTCCAGGAAGGGGTCCACCTCACCGTGGGTGTCGTTGGTGTGGAGGATGGTGATCTTAATGGCGGAGGGCGGCGCGGCGGCCTTCGGGGCGGAGGGCCAGGCTCCGGCGGCCACCAGTAGAACCAGCGATAGGCTCCCCAGGGCGTACAGGGGCCCGCGCCGTATGCCCCCGACGAAGCCAATGCCAGGGCGTACCGACAGCCCACCCCGCGTGGAATCGCGGTTCGCTGGCCACCAAGGGCGGTGAGTAGCTGACATCGGACCTCCAGATCGGAAAAGGCCAGACGGTTGCCGTCTGGCCTCTCCATTCTATCAGAGGCTTCCACCGGGTGCAGGCGTGGAAGACAGTCTGCTGGGCTACTTGGGGAGCACCACCTTACGGATCCGGTCGTTCGCGTACTCGCTCACCACGAGTGCCCCCGAGGCATCAAACATCACGCCGGCGGGATGGCGGAATAGCGCCTGGTTCAGGGCACCATCACGATGCCCGTTCCGACCGGTGCCTGCCACCGTGCTGACCGTACCGCCCGTGGTGACCTTCCGGATCCGATTGTTGTAGAAGTCCGCCACGTACAAGTTGCCCGTCGGGTCGATGACGACGTCCGCCGGCGCGTTGAAGTGAGCCTGGGCCACAGGTCCATCGTTGAAGCTGTTCACGATATTCCCGTTCGCGTCCAGCTCGTAGACCCCCGCCACGGTGGTAACCGCTCCATCCTTAACCTTGCGGACCACGTTGTTTCCGGAGTCGGCCACGTAGACGGAGCCATCCGCGGCCGCGTAGACCGCCCACGGGTACGCCAGGCGGGCAACGCTAACGTTGCCATCCTTGTAGTCAGCCTGGGTTCCGCCGCCGGCCACCGTGGACACCGTGCCATCGGGAGTGACCATCCGCACCCGCGAGTTGCCGGTGTCGGCCACGTACAGGTTCCCGTCGGGGCCAAGGGAGATGAAGTTCGGCCCGAGGAAGAGAGCTTGATCGCCTTGTCCGTCCGCGAAGCCCCCCTGGTAGAAACCGTTGGCGTCCGGGGCGCCCCCGCCAGCGATGGTGGACACAACCCCACCCGGCGTGATCTTGCGGATGCGGTGGTTGTTGCCATCTGAGACGTACAGGTTCCCCTGACCATCGACCGCGATGCCTTGCGGGAGACTGAACTGGGCAGTGGCGGCAGGCCCATCCTTGTATCCGTTGCTAGACCCGGCGATGGTGGTCACGGTGCCATCTGGGGACAGCTTGCGGATGAGGTCATTTCCCGAGTCCGCGATGTAGATGTTGCCGGCCTTGTCGATGCAGGTCTGGCCTGGGTACTGCACTCGGGCCTCGGAGCCTGGACCATCGTTGTAGCCGGTGATGGACCGTCCGGCGAAGGTGGTGACCGTGTGGGCCGCGTCCGTGGCGACCTTCCGAATGCTGTAGTTCTCGGTGTCAGCCACCATCAGGTTGCCCTGGGCATCCATCGTCAGGCCCGAGGGATAGAAGAGCCATGCCTCGGTGCCCGGGCCATCATTCGAGCCGCCGAAGCTCGACCCAGCCACGGTAGACGCGGAACCATCGGTCTCGACGCGCCTGATGCGCCAGTTGTTCGTGTCCGCCACGTACACTGCACCGTCTGGGCTGGGCACGAGGGCGAAGGGAGCGTCGAACTGCACGTCCGGCTCGGCACCGTCCACGAAGCCGCCTAGGGGCTCACTGTTCGTGTCGAGCTTGGGGTGACCCGCCAGGGTGCCCACGTTACCGTCGGTGCCGATGAAACGTACCAGGTGGTTGAAGGTGTCGGCGATCCACAGCTTGCCGTTCTTGTCCATCCGGAGATCCTGAAGCTCGCGGAATAGGGCCTGCGCCGCAGGGACACCATCCTGGAAACCGTAGGTGTCGCCCGCGAAGGTGGTTACATTCCCCTGGGCATCGATGTGACGGATCCGGTTGTTGAGGGTGTCGGCAACGTAGAGGCCGCCCTGGCCATCCAGGTCAAGGTGCCGGGGGTCGTTGAACAGGGCCACGTTGCCGGCCCCATCCTTGAAGGCACCAGCCCAGGTCTCGCCATCGGCGCTGAGAGTGGGAGCGCCGGCAACCGTAGAGACCGTGCCGTCGGGCGCTATCTTTCGGATCCTCTCGTTGAAGGTGTCGGCCACGTAGATGGTGCCGTCCGCGGCGGCCGCCACACCCATGGGGTTGTCGAACTGGGCCTCAGCCGCCGGGCCATCCTTGTAGCCGGGTACCCCGGTGCCGGCTACCGTGCTCACCATACCGTCGGCGGAGATCCTTCGTATGCGGTGGTTCCAGCGATCGGCCACCAGCAGGTTGCCCTTGCCGTCCGGCTGGATGTCCTCCGGCAACTGAAACCGAGCCTGAGCCAAGGGGCCATCGGCGAAGGCGGTCCGTTCACCCACCAGGGTGTAGACGCCCGGTTGATCGCCAGGAGGGGTTGTGCCCCCAAGGCTGTCGGGGGTCGCCAGGCCGGCCACGACCTTCAGGATCCTGAGGATCTCTGAGATTTCTACCTTGCCATCCCCATTGAGGTCGCCGCCGGCCAGGATCTGGGGAGTGGACGGGGTGAGTCCAGCCAGCACGCGGAGACCAAGCACCACGTCGTTGATACCGATGCGGCTGTCGCCGTTCAGATCACCCGGCTGTGCCCACAGGGCGGCAGGCAGAAGAAGCAGAAGAAGCGCCCCCAGAGTAGGTATGAGGAACCGATGACGCATTGCTTTTTCCTTTCGATCCGGCCGATCGGCCGGAGTTGTCTGCCCCTGGGTTATTCCACTAGCGGCGGGCTCGAAGAGTCCGAATCAGCGGGCGGCCACAACCAGCATCTGCCCACGAAGACCAGCAGGTCACCCCTCGACGCCACTCCCAGATCCCTCTCGCATGGCCCTCAAGACTCCTCCGCGACTGGCCCGAGGGCCGCCTCCTTCTCCCCCGTCGCCCCAAACAGACGGTGGAGCACCTCGCCAGGGTTCATGCTGATGGCGCCTTTGCTGGACGTAAGCGACGCCCCCAGCTCCAGAGCCTCTTGGTGCAGGTCCCGATCGACGTGGCTGCCAAAGGCAAGGATCGGCACGGAGGCCAGGTCATCAGCGCCCCTCACCGATCTGATGGCCTCGCGCCAGTCGAAGCCCTGCGCCCCCATCTCGACCAGCAGGCCGCACGCTCCGGCCTCCCGAGCCCTGGCAGCGACCTCTTCCGCCCCTCGGGCGGGGACCACGGAGTAACCCAGGTGCCTCAGACTCGTCTCCAGTCGGGCCTGGAAGAAGAGGTCCGCCAGCACCACGAGGACCACGGCCTCCCCCTCAGCCCCCTTCGAACCCGAGGGGTTCAAGAGGCTGCTCGCCGAGGAGAGGTCCAGGGCACGTCCGGAACTCCACGCTGGGCATTGCACAACCTAGCCAGGGTGAACAGCAGGTCTGATAGGCGGTTGAGGTAGCGGATGGCGGTGGGCCTCACGGGCTCCATCGCGGCCAGAGTTACCACTCGACGCTCAGATCTTCGGCAGATGGTTCTGGCCAGGTGCAGCCGAGCCGCCCCCTCGCTTCCGCCAGGGAGTATGAACTGGCGCAGTGGCGGAAGCTGCTCCTCCGCCCGGTCGATCTCCGCCTCGAGTCGATCCACCGCCTCCTGCTCCAGCTCCACCATTGCCGCGGCCTTGCCCTTGGCCGGCGGCGTGGCTAGCTCAGACCCGAGGCAGAACAGATCGCTCTGCACGCGGTTCAACACATCGGCGAGCTCTCCTACGTCAGGGCAGCACACGCACCACCCAAGGGCAGAGTTGAGCTCGTCCAGGCTCCCGTAGGCCTCAATCCGCGCGGAATCCTTGCGGTTCCTCATTCCGCCGATGAGGCCGGTCTCCCCTTCGTCGCCGGTTCGCGTGTAGATCCTCACCCCCACTCCCTTCCGTTGATCACCTGCTCGGCCGGCCGCGGCGCAGGTCGCCATCCGGCTCATCGGCCAGCTGATCCGGTGCCGGTCTGGCCGCCGGTGCCAGCCACTCACAAGGATAGCGCAAGGCCCGAGGGCGAACAACGCACTGGGAGGCCAGATGACCATCGCGCTGCTCAACCTGAACCACCTGGGGGATTCCCTGTTCCCAACTCCGGCCATTGAGGCCCTTCGCGAAGCCTACCCAGGAGCCAGGCTGGCCCACTGGATGGCACGGCCGACTACCCCCCTCTTCGCCGCTGACCCCCGCTTCGCCCTCACCGCCGAGAGGCCCCCCCGCGAGCTGAGGGCCTGGATCCGCCAGGCGCTGGAGCTGCGGCGCCGATGGCGCCCCGATATCGTGGTCGGCTTTTGCGATAACAGCCTTGGACTCTCACTGGCGGCAAGGATCCTGGGCGGCCGGCGGCGGCTGGGTTACCGCCATCCCTCAACCCGAGGCTTCTTCACGCACTACACCCGCTTCAGCCCTGCACAGGGGCACATGGCCGACAGCCACCTGGCCCTGGTAGGCCTGCTTGGGATTCCCATCCCCGCCAACTCGCTCAGCATGTGCGTTGCCCCTAGTAGCCTGGAGGAAGCCCGAGCCCTTCTCGCCACGAACGGCGTGGACCGGGGCCGCCCTCTCCTCACGCTCTCTCTGGGCGCCAGCCGCGATAACAAGAAGTGGCCCCCTGACCGCTTCCGAGAAGTCGCGCTGGCCTGGCAACAGGATGGCGGAGCCGTCGCCCTGGTCGGCGGTCCCCAGGATCAGCCCTTTGCGGAGCAGGTAGGCGCCGGCTCCCCCAAGCGCATGGTGAACGGCTGCGGCCTGCGGATCGACCAGTCGGCAGCCCTTCTCAAGCTATCGGACGTCACCGTGTCCGCGGACACCGGGCCTCTACACATGGCCGTAGCCGTCGGGACACCTGTCGTGGCGCTCTTCGGCCCCACTGACCCTGAGCGCACGGGACCGTACCACTGCGTTTCCACTGTCCTTCGACGAATGGAAGGGTGCCCAGGCTGCAAGCTGGGTCCGAAGGCTGAGGGCCACACCTGTATGGCGGCGCTGGAAGCCGGTGAGGTCCTGGACGCGGCCCGAGGCCTTCTGACGCCGTAGGCGGGCGCCAGGCACGATAGGTGCCCTGCTGGACGAGCTAGGGGCCGCGCCTCTATGACTCCTGTCATATTGGAGGGCCTTCTGATGGCGCTATCTTGTGGGTGTAACCGCTGAGCCGTGGCGACGCGGGCTGAAGCTTTTCGCCGGATCACCCTCGGTGAGGAATCTCACAAGTGCATCCGTAATCCGGTATTGAGGTAAGGGCTACCGGAGCCTTGGAGGCTCTTCAGACAGACACTAGCTTTCTTGGGCCGGACTGCTGGGCGCCGGTTCCCT
>DASXUI010000394.1:0-6840 GCA_036504955.1 Armatimonadota bacterium | reverse complement strand
GTGGTAGCGCACCATGAAGCCGTAGAGCTCCCTCTGCTGGGGCGAGTAGCTGCCGGAGACCGGCCACATGCGGCCGATGTCGCTGGTGTAGTTGCAGAGGTCGGGCGCGCAGTCCATGAGGATGAGGTCGCCCTCCCGCAGCTCCGCGTCGTTGCGGAAGTAGTGGGAGTACCAGATGTTGGCGCCGCTGGGGATGATGGGCCGGTAGCCCTGCCCGCGTGCTCCGCCAGCGGCGAAGACGAAGTCGGCGATGGCGCCCAGGTGGTACTCCCGCAGGCCCGGCCGCGTGGCCTTCATCGACTCCAGCACCGCCTGGGCCGATAGCTCGCCCGCGCGGCGGCACAAGGCAACCTCACGGGGGCTCTTCACGCTCCGCAGCTCATCCAAGACGGGGGAGAGGTCGGCCAGCTCCAGGCCGGGCAGGCGCTGGGCAAGGAGCCCTCGCAGCCACTCCTCCCGCGAGGGGCGGCCGTCCCAGGGATCGGCGGCCACCTTCTTGTCGGCATGGAGCAGCACGTCCCGGGAGCCCTGGCTGCCCTCGGCGGACGCGAAGGGCGTGTACAGCCGGGCGGCCTCGCGCAGGTGGTCGGCCAGCGCCGAGGAGTCATGCACGGCATCGAGGCCGGTCTCGGCCACCAGCGCGGCGGCATCCTCCGCGCCCAGCACGTCGCCCTCGCTGGAGGCGTGGGGGTCCCGAGGCGGAAGGAAGAGAGTGGCCGCGCGGCTGTCCGCGTCCAGCAGCAGGCAGCACTGGGGCAGCTCCACGCCGCAGAGGTAGTGGAAATCGTTGGTCTGCCGGAAGGCCTGGAACCCGCGCACCGGCCCGGCGCCCTGAAGGAGCGCCTTCGCCCCAGCGCCGAGGCGGTCGTACACCCTGGCACGCCGGGCCGCGTACTCCTCCGGCGGGAACGGGTGGCGCAGGTTCAGTGGCTCGGCGTTGGAAGGCATACGGTGTGTCTCCTTAGTGTGAGGAGGGGTGCGATGCGCCGGAGCGCCGAAGCGCCGAAGCGCCGGGCTCAAACCCCGGCGCGACAGATCCCTAAGCCGCCTGGAAGGCGGCTGCGAGCCCCGGCGCCCTAGCTCAGCGTTGCTTCATGAGGTGGCAGCCCCCAGCGAGTTCCACGTAGCGCGCCGGTAGCTCCCGGTCTCAGCCGGCTTGAGCCGGCTTCGGTACCTGTCGCGCCGGGGTTTGAGCCCGGCGCTTCAGCACTTCGGCGCGTCGGCGACTCGCTTAGCCGCCACCAGGAGATCCCATGCACGAAACACCGGTGGGTGAGAGCGCGACCCCCCTCGAGGCGGAGGATCGGGCGCGGCTCCTGGATACCTCTCGGCGGCTGGCGGCGGGGCAGCGGCGCGTGCTGATGCTGCTGCTGGTCGGCTACGCGGGCTACTACTTCTGCCGTTCGCACCTCTCCCTGGCGACCCCTCTCCTGATTCAGGAGTTTGGAAGCCGTGGGCTGGACAAGGTGGCCCTGGGGGCGATGGCCTCCGTGGGCACCCTGTGCTACGCCCTGGGCAAGATGGTCAACGGCTCCCTGTGCGACCTCCTCGGCGGACGGCGCATGTTCCTATTGGGGATGATCGGCTCCGTGGCCTGCACGGTCGCCTTCGCCCTGGGCTCGCCGCCCATCTTCACGATGACCTGGGCACTCAGCCGAATCCTCCAGTCCGGCGGCTGGGCGGGCGTGGTGAAGGTCTCCTCACGGTGGTTCTCCTATCACTCCTACGGCTCCGTGATGGGCGTGCTGTGCCTCAGCTACCTTTTCGGCGACTTCGTCTCCCGGTTGGCGCTGGGGCAGCTTCTCTCCTGGGGGATGGGCTGGCGCGGCCTCTTCCTCTCCGCCGCCGGCGTGCTGTTCGCGGCGTACCTGGCGAACCTGCTGCTTCTGCGGGAGAGCCCCACGGAGCTGGGGCTTCCGGAGCCCTCGGCCGGCCTGGGCAACCTCTACGGCGAGGAGGGACGAGAGGCCTCCAGCCTGGGGCTGCGCGACTTGCTGGCGCCGGTCTTCGGAAGCGGGCTCTTCTGGATGGTCTGCATCCTCTCCTTCGGCTTCACCCTGCTGCGTGAGACCTTCAACACCTGGATGCCCCAGTACCTGACGGAGGTAGTGGCGATGTCGCCTGGCGCGGCGGGGAAGGCGAGCTCGCTCTTCCCGCTCTTCGGCGGCTTCTCCGTGCTGGCGGCGGGCTACTGCAGCGACCGCCTGGGCCGGGGCGGCCGCGCGGGTATCATCCTGGTGGGCCTACTGCTGTCCATTCCCGCGCTGCTGGCGCTGGGCCGGCTGCAGCCTGGGCACTCTCCGATGGTGCCCCTCGCTCTGCTGGGCGCCGTGGCCCTCCTGCTGATGGGCCCCTACTCCTTCCTGGCGGGCGCCATCGCCCTGGACTTCGGCGGCAAGAAGGGCAGTGCCACGGTCTCCGGCTGGGTGGACGGCATCGGGTACCTGGGCGGCATCCTGGCGGGCCAGGGGATCGGCTCCGTGGCGGAGCACTCCGGCTGGGGCGCCGCCTTCGGCCTTCTGGCACTGACGGCCGCCCTCTCCAGCCTCGCCGCCGCCGTCTACCTATACAGACAGGTGCGGGGGGCGTTGTAGGGCCGGGGGAAAGGGCCTCAGAGGGCGGGAGGCGAGGACCCGTCGGACCGGTCGGACAGGTAGGACGGTGAGGGCTCTCTGGGATGACCTGGTGGTGCCGCCGGGCGCCAGGGGTGTTACCCCTGGCTGACGTAGAGGCGCCCCTTCGGGGCTGAGACGGAGCGGCGGCCCCCTTGCCCCTGCGCCGCCCCGTGTCAGACCCGGAGGGGCGCCTCTACGTCAGCCGGGGATGGCATCTCTGGAACAAGGGACCACTTTCCCACTTCTAGTGGGCCTCTGCAATCTAGCTCGTCAGACCGGCCCGCGAGGTTTGGGTGTCTCGGGGAGTCAAAGGATGTGATGGACACCACAGCCCTCGCTCCTTCGGACTCAGCCGCCTCCACGACGCCCCAGACCCACGGTCTGGCTGCCGCCCGTTCCGGCGCCGAGGGGGCCCCGGACGGCAGCCTGCTGGATCGCTGCCTGGCCGGCGACCTGCAGGCGATGGCCGTACTTCTGGAGCGGCACCGTGACCCCGTGTTCCGAGCCTGCCTCGCGCTGATGGGACGCAGGGAGGACGCGGAGGACGCCACCCAGGAGGCCTTCGTGCGGGCCTTCCGGTCGCTAGGGCGCTTCCGCCGGGGGTGCACCTTCCGCACTTGGGTGATCGGCATCGCACTGAACGTCTGCCGCAGCAGCCTCCGGCGGCGCAAGCCCTGCGAGGAGCTGCCGGAGGCGCCCGTAGCGGGGGCGGATCCGGAGCGAATGCTGGGACAGGTCGCGACCCGCGCCGTGCTGTCCTCGCTGCCTCAAGAGAGCCAACAGGTCCTGCTGCTCCGCTGCCTGGAGGGATGCTCCTACGAGGAGATCGCGGAGGCCCTGGGCTGCGCGGAGAGCGCGGTGAAGGACCGGGTTTTCCGCGCCCGACGACTCTTCCGCCAACGCTACCTGAAGATGATGGGGGAGGGGACGCCATGACCGCCTGTCCCGTGGAGCTGCTGGGGGCGGAGCTCGATGGCGTCCTGGATGAGGGGGATGTGGTCCGGATCCAGGGCCACCGGCAGGGCTGTGATGCCTGCCAGCGCGAGTACGACCTCTACCGAGCGCTAGATCGGGAGCTGGCCGGACTCCGCGGGGAGCGGGCGTCGGAGGCCCTATCCAGCCGAGTGCTGGAGGCGCTGACGCCCCCGCTCCCCAATGCCTCCGCCCGAAGGCGGGCGTGGACCCGGTCCGTATCACCGGGTCTGCGCCGCCTGCTGGCGGGAGCGGCACTGGTGGCGGCCTGCTCCGCCGGCGCGGTCGTGGGCCTCGTCTACACCAGGAGTGCCGCGCCCCACAAGGAACCGGCGCCCATCCGTTTCCCAGATCCATCCAGACTGCCCCCCTCTGCACATGCCGTTCGCCTGCCGGAGTTCCGCGACGAGGCCCAGGCTCACGCGTACCTGGGTCAGTGCAGCCGCCGCCTCCGCGACCTCTCCCGCCGCTGGGGCGAGGTGGACGCCCGTGTGAAGAGCAGCCTTGGAGGCGACCTGAGGAAGTACCTTGGCCTGGAGTTCCTGCTGTCCGGCGTGCCCGGGGAGGAGCGCCTGGTCCACCGGCAGCAGGAGGATCTGTCGACCCTCCGTCAGTGGCTATCAGCGGCCCAAGAAGGGAAGGCGCCCTCCTCGGCCCCGGTCAGGGCGGTGATCGAGCGAGAGGTCCTTCACCTTCTCCGGATACGCGTGAGCCTCGCCGAAGACCGTGTGAACGCCCTGCGCCGTGACCAAAGGACAGCAAGGACGGCCGGCCTCCTGGACAGGCGCACCGTGCTGGGGGACGCCAAGGGTGAGCTGCGTAGGCTGAGGCAGGACCTTCGCCGCTTCTCTGGCCCCCTCACGCCGGAGCTGGTAGGGGACGCCCTGCGACTCCTCGAGGAGCCGGCAGCCAGGCTTCGCCAGCAGACGGAGCAGCACAGGCGGGAGCTAGACCGCCTCACGCGGGAGCTCCGCGGGCCCGAGATGGCCCAGCGGCTCGCCGTGCTCCGTGATGGCAACAGGCAGAAAGCCGAGATCCAGCGTCAGGCTCGGGCCACCCGTGACCAGATCGACGCGGTGAACCTAAGGCTGCACCCAGCGCCCCGAACTAGCCCCCTGCGCGGCGGATGACTGCCGTCCGGTCGATCAGGCGTGGACCTCTGTGACAACGCCTCGCCGCCAGGACCCCGTGGGCGCGGGTCGGTGGCAGGCCACCCCTGTCCTTAGCGATCGAGCACTCTCCGGCCCCGCGTTGCCCCGCACCAGCCCCGAAGCAGCGCGTCCTCGGTGATCGCTCCTTCCACGCCGATGCCCGCGCGCGATGGTCGGGATAGTGGATCGCCCGCCCTGTCCTCTCCACCAACTACCCGTACCCTCGTGCTTCTCTCCCCTCGACACAGGACTTGCAGACCTTACCCGTTAGGGCATATGCTTGGCCTATGACGGCCCATGGCCTGCATGTTGTAGTGTCCGACCGATCCCAAGCCTTCGCGACGCTCCCGAGGCCGCTTCGGCGCATCGTGGGCCGCTGCTGGAAGGGACTCGCGACCAAGCGGCCAGGTCCCCATGCAGAGGTTAGGGCACCGCGCCATGGGCGCCACCGCGTCGTGGCAAGAGACGCCCTTGAGTCGTGCGTACTGCTGGAATAGTGAACCTATGCACGCCAGGGTGAGGTCAGACTGCTGGATCCGAGGGCGCCAGCGGCGGGCGCTCAGCGAGGCCCGTGGGCGAGCAAGGACGACATCGTCGCACGGGGCCCGGAGGATACCCGGGGGATGGCATCGTGAAAGCCCATCACTGGACTGCCCTACTAGGGGCACTCGAGCTAGTGCTCACTCTATACGTGCGCTTTGTTGGCGCGCCGAGGGTCTTCAACAGCCCCCATCCCGCGAACCTCGCCCTGCAGTATGCAGGCCCCGCACTGGCGGCATCATTGGTGGGGTGGCTGCTTCTTGCCACCTCGCTCAGGGCCCTGCTGAGTGAGCGGGGCACCCCGCGCCTCGCTGGCCTGGTTGGTCTGATGCTCTGGCTGGTGGTAACGGTCGCCAATGTGTCAGTTGACGCTTCCGAGCATCGCCGCCGGCTGGCGCTGATCGAAAAGGAAAGGTCTCGCCTACAGCAGACAGAGAGCCCTGCGGCCAACCCATACCGCACTGAGGGGCATCCCAGATGATCGGGCACCCGAGGGTCGGTATGCGTAGCAGGCCGCGCGGCTTCACGCTGGTAGAGATCCTGGTGGTGCTGGCCATAGTGGCCGTCCTGCTCGGGTTGGTAGCCGGCGGCCTGGGGCGAGCCAAGGCGCGCGCCAACCGCACCACCTGTTTCAACAACCTAACCCAGATCGGGCGTGCCCTGCTTCTCTACTGTCAGGAGCACGATGGGGGCATACCACACTACACCAATGTCCTTCACGGGGATGTGCAGCTTCCCGGCAACTACACCCTTGGGGCGGATCCCCGTGACCGGCCCGACTACCTCTGGGAGGCGCTTAGCCCCTACCTCAAAACGAGGGACGTGCTGTTCTGCCCGGGAGATCCCTATGCGCGTTGCTCCAGCGCCGAGAGGCGGACTTTCAGGGTAGACCATCAATTCACGAGCTACTCCATGCATGAGATGGTCTGGTGGCGGCCCGATGCGAGGCAGGATGATCTGGTTCCAGGGGGTGGTCCGAAGGCCAGCAAGGAGGGGGCACGGATTATCTTTGCGGGAGATGCGGAGTTGCTGCATCCCTACCCGGTGGTCACCCTCGGCGAGCAGCAACACTTCGAGACGGATCACCTCGGGTTCTTCAACTTGGTGACCTACGATGGGCAGGTCCACCCTGTTCCACGCACAGAGGCAGTGGCGGGGACAGCCCAGAAGTTCGGCCTCCTTCTCAGCCGAGGCACCGAGGACTCCTGAGGGGAACGCCGTAGCTACCGGGACAACGAGAGAGGTGCGGCACCGGGCACCTCCAAGGAGACCGATCATGCTCGAACCCACCAACGCCAGGTGGTGTCTGGCCGTTGCCGTGTTGAGCCTTGTGGTGCTGCTTGCCAGGAATGCTCGCGGGCGAACCGATGCGCCCCTGGAGATCCTGTACAAGTCGCTGGGCGCGGCAGCCTTCATGTCCTTTGGCATCTGGGGCTTCACTGCACCCGAAGACTTCTGGTTTGATGCCGGGGGCTACCTGATGATGGCCACCCTGTGCCTAGCGATTGCCAGCATTGTGACCGCCAAGACGCATCCCTAGGCCCACCCACCTAACCCGTGTG
>DASXUI010000393.1:0-6955 GCA_036504955.1 Armatimonadota bacterium | reverse complement strand
GCGCTTGTAGACGTCGATGACAGACGGAAGGGCGTCCATATTCCGGATCAGCTCGCGGTCGGGGTTGTGAACGATGCCGCCGGCGGTGGGGTAACTGATTCCCTTCACCTCGGCCAACGGACGCCCCTCGGCGATCTCCTTAATCGTGTAGTCGAACTCAGCGCGGGCGGCGAAGTCGGCCGCGGGGCAGCCCTTGAGAGTCTCCTCGGGCAGCACGGCTGGGTGCGCACCGCAGAAGCCCACCAGTGTGCTTGGCCGCTGGTCCTTGATGGCCTGTGCTACACGGGCGTCGTTGGAGTAGGACGGGGTACTGGTGTGGATCACTACCAGGTCGAAGTCGCGAGCGGTCTCGAGGACCTGCTCTACGCTGAGGCCATCCGCGGGGGCGTCCACGAGCTTGCTGTTCTCCACCAGAGCGGCGGGCTGGGCCAGCCAGGTGGGGTACCAGAAGGAGCGTACCTCCCGGCGGGCCTGGTAACGCGAACCGGCCCCGCCATCGAACCCCTCATAGGAAGGCGGGTTCAGAAACAGCGTCTTCATCGTGTCGCCCAAAAGCCTACCCCTCTCCGTCTCTTCGCTGCTCGAAACCGCGCCCGGGCCACGCCCCTTCTGAGTCGGTCAGCGGCCCGACTCTCACGGTGGTCCGGGCTCTAGAAGCCCTCACTATCTTAGCACAACCGGTGTGCCTCGGTTGAGTCGACAGCAAGCGTTCTGGGCACTCGGTCTCGGCCCTGGGCTCCGCATGCGACCCCTGCCCTCTATGGGGTAAGGGCTTCTAGGCGCGCTGCTATAATGGATTGGGAGGCCCTTCCCACCCTTGGAAGCAGAGACACGCACCTTGAGAGGAGGCTGAGATGGAGCTACGGGGCAGGGAGAGAGCCGAGCTTGCTTCCCACTTCACTCACAGTATCCCCGGCTTCGACTGTCTGGGCCAGGAGGACCAGGACCGCCTGCTCGACATGGCCGAAGGGCAGTTGGAGAAGAGGCTGCCCGACGTCTTCGTGTGGGCCGGCGTGCGCTCCACCTCTGCCTTGCTGCTCGAGATGAGCGGCTCAGCGCAGGATGTGAGCGTGCGGCAGTTCATGGAGCAGAACGCCTCAAGCCTTCGCGATGCCGGCTCAGCGCGGACCCAGCCCCGCCGCGAGGTGAAGCTCCGCGCCCGCGAGCGTCTCCTGGAGTCCACCCGAGGACTGCTCCGCGAGGCCCGATCAGCCCGTCAGCCTCACGAGCGCAAGAAGATGCGCCGCACGCTGCTGGGGTTGGACCAGCGGCACCTGATCCGCGTTCTGGGCAGGGAGGGCCAGGAACTCTGCCACCAGATCAACGACTACCTGAGCCGATCGAGGGACCTGCGTTGAGCCACCCGCTTGCCGCCTACCGGCAGACCCAGGCCCGCCTCCGCGACCTGTTTGCCTCGTTCACCGCAGAGCACTGCCCCACGTGCCCGCACCCCTGCTGTCGGAAGCCGGTGCGTGTCGGCCCCGTGGACGTGATGCTCGCGGAGGCCCACGGGATGGAGATGCCCGAGGGCGCGGACCCCGCCAGTGAGCGGGTCGAGCTGGGGACACGGTACCTCTCGGAGGAGGTCCCAGAGGGGTGCGGAGGCGACGTGCCCTGCGACTTCCTGGGACCTAGGGGCTGTACCTTCCCCAGGGACCTGATGCCCTACGAATGCACCCGCTACATCTGCCCCATCATGGAGCGGGAGCTGCCCCCAGGCCAACTCAGGATAGCCAAGCGGCTGGTCCGGCGCCTGGACGACGACTACCGCAAGCTGAAGGACGCCCTCAGACCACGAAGATAGGGCGCCAATCCCTCTCCATCTTGTGAGGTCAGCGGCCACAGACTGCCTCGCCACCAAGACACCAAGGGAACCCAAGTTGGGTTCCCCTCTGTGTCTCCGCTGTTCTGGGAACGACCCGGTTCTGGCTTCGCCGAGCCTCCCCAAGTGGAGCCTGCAACTGTGATTGGGCTTTCCTTGCCCTTCTTGGTGTCTTGGTGGTGAAGTGCTGGTAGAAGCCGATCAGGCACAGGGCAGCGACTGGCACGACTCGGTTAGTGCTTACGGTGTTCGGCCATGCGCGCGGCTGCCAGGATTGCATCCACCATGCTCTGTTCGCTGGCGATGCCCTGGCCGGCGATATCGAACGCCGTGCCGTGATCTACGCTGGTACGGATGATGGGCAGACCAAGGGTCACGTTCACGCCGGAGACGGAATCCCAGCGGCCGGTGGTGGGATCCTTCCGGAAGCCGAGAGTCTTCACGGGGATGTGGCCCTGGTCATGGTACATGGCGATCACCAGGTCGTAGGCTCCGCCGCGCGCGCTGGCGAAGACGGTGTCGGGCGGCACGGGGCCGGCCACTCGCCATCCTCGACTCTGTGCCTCAGCGATGGCGGGAAGCACTTCCTCCAGCTCCTCGCGGCCGAACAGCCCGTTCTCTCCAGCGTGGGGGTTGAGCCCGGCCACCGCCATCAGCGGCTCCTCGCCAAGAAGCATCAGCCCCGCTTCGCGCGCCAGTTCCAGCGTCCTAACGATGCGGTCCTTCCTGCAGCGGTCACACGCCTCCCTTAGTGAGCAGTGCGTGCTGTTGTGGACCACCGTCAGCCCCTCGGCCAGCAGCATCATGCGGACGTCCTTCGCGCCGGTCAGCGCGCCGAACAGCTCCGTGTGGCCGGGGTGCGGGCAGCCCGCCGCGCGGATAGCTTCCTTGTTGATGGGACCGGTCACCACCCCCTGGACGGACCCCTCCATGGCGAGGGACACCGCCTTCTCGATGAATCGCACGGACGCCAGCCCAGCCGACGCGCTGACTTGCCCGTACCCAGCGCCAAGCTCTGGGTAGCCTTCGCAGGACAGCACCGCCACTTCGCCCTCGGCTACCGGAACTCCCGGTGAGCGCACCGGCCGGATCCCCACCGCAATCCCGAGGGCTTCGGCGGTTGCGCGCAGGCGGGGCAGGTCACCCACCACTACCACATCCGCCGCCGACCGGGCCGCGGGGGAGGCCGCCGCCTTCAGGCTCACCTCGGGACCAACGCCCTGCGGGTCGCCCATGGTGATCGCCAGAAGGGGGCGGGTCCAGGCGCTTGGGCTGCCCACGTCAGCGGACCTTCAGTAGGTACGCGGCGACGATGCCAGCGGCGAGCAGATAGCGGTAGATCACGAAGATGTTCAGGTTCTTGCTCTTCACGTACTCCATGAGGACGTGGATGCTGGCATAGCCGGCAACCGCCGAAGCCAACACCCCTAGCGCCATGAACCGGAGCTCCCCGGGGGGCAGATGGGCGTGCCGGAGAGTGGCGCCCTTCAGGGCGACCGCGCCAAAGATGATCGGCGTAGAGAGCAGGAAGGAGAAGCGAGCCGCGGCCTCCCGAGACAGCCCCAGCAGCAGCCCGGTCGAGATGGTGGCCCCCGAGCGGGAGACGCCCGGTGCCAGCGCCAGGGCCTGCCCCACGCCGATCACCACCGCGTCCACCGCAGTGATGGTCTCCATCTTGCGGGTCTTGCGTCCGTACTTGTCGGCAGCCCACAGGATGAGGCCGGCGAAGGCGACCAGGAAGGCGACCAGCAGCGCCATGTGCGGGTGCTCCTGGAGGCGAACCATATCCTCAACCTTGTCGTTCAGCAGCTTCCCGGCGATGGCGGCCGGAACACAGGCGACCACGATGAGGAGGAGGAGCGGGTCGCGGCGCTTCGCCAGGTCTACCCAGTCACGGCGGAAGTACCAGATAACGGCGACTAGCGTGCCGGCATGCAGGGCTACGTCGAAAGTGTGGCTTGGCTCTGCCCAGCCGAAGAGCCAGGGGAGCAAGATCAGGTGGGCGGTACTGCTGATGGGAAGGAACTCCGTAAGCCCCTGGACGACCCCCATCGTGATGGCGATGAGAGGCGTCACAGCTTCAGACTGCTCCCCGGGGCGCCAACAGCGACCACGCGTGGCTTACGGTTACCAACCAAATCAGGCCTCCTTAAGACGTAGAACGTGTACAGAACCCGAAGCATGGCCGCGAGGGGCGCCGCCAGGAACATGCCCAGAATGCCCAGGAACTCGCCGCCTATCATCAGCACTATTAGCACAAGTGCCGGGTGCAGGTGGATGTGGCTGCCAATCAGCTTGGGCATGATCAGCTTGCTCTCCACGAGGTGAAGCAGAGAGAAGAAGATGAGAACCGCGAGGCCGCGAGCGGGCGACCCGATGGCGGTGATGAGCACGATTGGGATGCCGCCGATGATCGGTCCGACGATGGGAATCGCTCGCGTGAGCCCAGCCAGGACGCCCAGTGTCAGGTAGTAGGGCACCGCCATCAGCCAGAGGCCCACACCCACCACTACCCCGGCGATCGCGCACAGGATGAACTGGGCCACGGCGTAGGCTTGGAGGATCATGCCGGACTCCTCCAGCAGCAGCACCGCCTCCTTCACCCGGCGTCGCGGGACAAGGTAGAGGAACTCGCGCTTCAAAGGCCGGCTGTCCAGCACGAAGTAGTACGCCAGCACGGGGATGACCACGATCTCCACCACGTGGCCCATCCACTCCAGCAGGGTGACCAAGACGCTCCTCATCGTCTCGCCCATGCGGGCTGCCAGCAGGCTCAGGTCCTGGCTCTCAACGAAGGCGCGCACCCCCGGAGGCAGCCCTTTCCACCAGCCCTGAAGGCTCGAGGCTGTGTCTCGAAGCGGCCCACGCTCCGGGTTCAGCGTCTCGGCGAGGCGGCTGAGCTCATGGCGGAAGGGGATCATTAGGAAAAGGTTGAGCCCCACGGTCAGGCCGATCAGCACAAGGAAGACGGCCAAGGTCACCACGAACCGCCGCGTGCCCCGGTTGGCGGGCCACCCCACTCGCGCGCAGAGCCAGTCAACCACCGGGTTCACGATCAGAGCCAGAAGCGTGGCGAAGATGACGGTGACGGCCACGTAGCGCACCCGCCATAGGAAGAACAGCGTACACGCCACCACCGTGAGGCGGACGAGGACGCCCCAGATGACGGCGACCGCCACCTCGGCACGTTCGGCGCCCTGGCTTGGGGGTCTCAAGGGGTGGGCCCGAAGTGGTTCAGGAGGATCTGGGCGATCCGCTCTGACGCCTTGCCGTCGCCGTACGGGTTTCGGGCCTGTGCCATCTGGGCGTAGGCTTCGGGGTCCGTGAGCAGACGGAGTGCCTCCGAGACGATACGCTCCCGGTCGGTGCCCACCAGCTTGAGCGTGCCAGCCGTCACGCCCTCCGGGCGCTCTGTCGTCTCACGCACCACCAGGACGGGCTTGCCCAGTGACGGAGCCTCCTCCTGGATGCCTCCGCTGTCCGTGATAATCAGGGTGGAACGCTTCATTCGCGCAACAAAGGGGGCGTAGTCCGGCGGCTCTATCAGTTCGACTCGGTCGCTACTGCCCAGTACCTCATAAGCGATCTCCCGCACCAATGGGTTCCGGTGCAAGGCGTAGACAACGCGCAGGTCTGGCACCTGTTCCACCAAGTCCCGAAGCGCCAGGCAGATTCGCCGAAGCGGCTCGCCCCAGTTCTCGCGGCGGTGGGCCGTGACCAACACCTCCCTTGGGGCGGAAGGGTCGGGGCCCGGCGCCTTCGCGGCGACCTCCAGCAGGGAGTCGATCACCGTGTTACCCGTGACGAAGACAGAGCCGGGGGCCACGTTCTCCTTGAGCAGGTTGTCGCGGGCGAGGTCCGTGGGAGCGAAGTGCAGGCTGGCGGTTGCGCCCGCCAGACGGCGCATCATTTCCTCCGGGAAGGGATCGTAGCGGTTCCCAGTCCTCAACCCGGCCTCCACGTGGCCCACGGCGACCTTGTTGTAGAAGGCGGCCAGGGCGCCGGCGAACACCGTGACGGTGTCCCCCTGCACCAGGATCATGTCGGGCTTCTCTCGGGAGAACAGCTTGTCCAGGCCCTCCAGCGCCCGCGTGGTGACTTGGGTCAGCGTTTGGCCGACCTGCATGATGTCTAGGTCGAAGTCGGGCTTGATATCGAACACGCGGCAGACCTGGTCCAGCATCTCCCGGTGTTGGGCGGTCACGGCGACTTGCACCTGGAGACGGTCCGGATGGCGTCGCAGCTCCTTCACTACCGGGGCCATCTTCACCGCTTCGGGGCGAGTACCAAAAACCGCCATGATCTTGGTCATACCTTCACCTCGACTTGTGTGACGCCAGCGCGATCGGGCCCTTCGGCGCTCAGGGCGTTCGGTTGAGTCCTAGCCAGCCGTTGATAAGGAAATCAAAGCGAGAGACCGCCAGCATCATCCTGGCCATCACGGTCGCGCCAAAGGTCGCTCCCAGGCTCACCATCAGCAGCCACCGCCCCAGGGAGGCGGTCGCCTGTACAGCCTTCGACTTCCTCTCGAAGGAGAAGAAGAAGTAAGTCATCACGGAGACCAGTGTGACCAGGCTGATGGTGGCGTTGAGCATCTGGAGCACGCTGTACCCCGGCTGCCACACCGGGCGGAAGGCGGCCCGGATCTGGGGGAAGTACTGGCTCGCGGCACCCTGAATCCCCAGCCCTGCTGAGAGGCCCATCAGCGTCACTATGAGCAGCCGGCTGAGCCACGCGTAGCGCTTCGTGTACATGGTGAAGTACAGGCACCCCAGCAGGAGGGGGAACACCGCGTACCACCGGCCCTCCTGGAAGACCGGTACCCACCACTTGGGGTACAGCACTGTCCGCCAGATCAGTGAGACCGTGTACCCGGCCGCCACCCCCACGAAGAGGTACTCGAAGGTGCGGTATATCGGGTTCTCCCGCCAAAGTATCGTGTAGATCGCCAGGGTGCAGGCCACCGCAATCAGGGTTGGCGCCGAGTAGTCCACGCTATGCGCTCCCCTCGGCCGCCCGAAGTGACCGCCTGCGGGCCCACTCGCCGGCGTTCCCCAGAAGGATCAACGCGACCAGCAGGATGTGTGTCGCGATGACCGGCGTGAGGCGACGCCGCCCGGGCCCCGACGAACC
>DASXUI010000392.1:0-4371 GCA_036504955.1 Armatimonadota bacterium | reverse complement strand
CTCGCCTGCGCGACGTGGAGACTGCCTACACCCGTCGGTTAGGTACGGACCCCCGTGGGCGTGTCCAGCAAGCCATGACCTGGAGGTGACAGTAGGTCGCGCAGGCGAGACGCCTGCGTCCCAACTGCCTGGGTGCCACCGGGTGGACCGGAAGTGAGCGGGTGACGCCGCCAAGCCGCGGCCCTGCTCGGCCTGCGGCCGAGTGCGAGCCTCTTGCTCGCGCCACCGGGGCTGGGCCGAAGGCGGACCATCGCCCGGTGGGCCGACGATGCCGCGCAGGCAAGATGCCCGCGCCCCAACTGCCTCCGGCGGTGGTTGGTGGTTGGGGGGCAGGCGTCGGTGGGTTGGAGTCTGGCGCAGGGCCTGCTCGGCCTGCGGCCGAGTCGCAAGCGGGACGCTCGCGCCACCGGGGTTGGGCCAGTGGCCGGGAGGGAGCTGGGCGATTAGGTCGGGCTGGTGAGCCCCTGCTCGGCCCGCGGCCGAGTCGCGGGCGAGAAACCCGCGCCGAGTGCGAGCAACAAGCTCGCGCCACCGGAGCCATAGAGGGTGGAGGCGGGGAGTCCAATTGCGATCTGTGTGCACTTACCGCGCGGCTTCAGCGTGAGGGGCGGCCGAGGGGCAGCAGAGCGTAGCCGGCGGGCGCCGCCGCGACTCCGAGCGTCCCCGCGGTTTGTCATGGCGACCCAGCAGCCCTATAATGGCCCCGATGGATTGGCCCGCCGAACAGCGAGCGGCGGTACCGTGCCCAGGCGCGTGATGGCCTCGGAACCACGATCCGGGGCACCCCTGGATGCCGAAAGGAGTCAGAACACTGTGAAGGGACTGCTTCTGCGGTGGCTGTGCAGCGTGGTGGCTCTCTGGATTACGGTGAAACTCGGCCAGCTCCTGGGGTTCGATATGGAGCTGAAGGCAGTGGGGGGTGCCGTCATCGCGGTGGTCATGCTGGCTTTCCTCAACACCTTTGTCAGGCCCATCATACTGCTTCTTACATTGCCTCTAAGCTGCCTTACCTTCGGCCTCTTTGGCTTCCTGCTGAATGCTCTGCTCTTCCTGCTCGTGGGCTCCGGTGTGGTAGAGGGTTTCCGAGTCCACGGCTTCCTGGCCGCCCTGTTCGGCTCTATAGTTATGGGACTAACCAGTGGCCTCCTCAATCAAGTCATCACCACGAGAGACTAGAACCCTGCAGATCGTGCTCATCACCGGCATGTCCGGGGCGGGCCGCACCATCGTGCTGCGACGCTTCGAGGACATGGGCTTTTACTGCGTGGACAACCTGCCGCCCGCCTTGCTGCCTCAGCTCGCGGAGGTCTGCCAGCGGGAGAAGGCCGTCACCAAGGTGGCCTGCGTGGCGGACCTGCGCGGCGGGCCCTTCTTCGCCGGCCTGGCGGACAACTTGCGGAAGCTGGACGAGGCCGGCCTGCGCGCCTGCATCCTGTTCCTGGACGCCAATGACGAGGCGCTGGTTCGACGCTTCAAGGAGACCCGCCGGCGTCACCCGCTATTCAACCGCCGTCGAGGCATCCTCGAGAGCATCAAGGCGGAGCGCGACATGCTCAAGGAGGTGCGGGCGATGGCGGACAAGGTCATCGATACCTCCGCCCTGCTTCCCAAGGATCTGCGCTCCGAGGTGGCCGCCAGCTTCGGCGACAAGCACGTGGAAGGCCCCACCATCACCCTCCGCAGCTTCGGCTTCAAGTATGGCCTGCCCCTGGACGTGGACATCGTCTTCGACGTCCGCCACCTGGTGAACCCCCACTGGGAGCCGGGCCTTCGGGAGCTCGACGGCCGCAGCCCCGAGGTGGCGGCCTTCATGGACCGGGACCCGGCCACCCTTGAGTACCTGGAGAAGCTGTACGACCTCGTGAAGTTCTCGATTCCGCGGCATATCGCCGAGGGTAGGGCATACCTTACCGTGGGTGTCGGCTGCACGGGCGGCCAACATCGATCAGTCCTGGTGGCGGAGCGGATTGGGGCCTTCTTGGAGAAGGAGGGATACCGAGCGGTCGTTCAGCACCGCGACGTGAGCAAGTGAGGGCATGATGAAGGGGCCGTCCGGAGTACCTCCCGAGGACGGGAGGGCAGCCCAGGGCGGGCCGGGCCCATCGGGGTGAAAGTGAGACGCGGGGTGCCTGCTTGAAGACCTGGTTCAGCTCCATGAAGTGGCTTTACCCCGGTATGCGGGTGAAGCGGTGGCTGCTCCTGATCCTAACCTCCTCGCTGCTGCTGACCCTCGCGCTAGACATCGCGATGGGTTACCATTTCATCACCTATTACGAGCGTCTCGGCGTCTGGATCTACGGCGCCACCGGACGCCACCTTCCCGTGATGGCCCCCATGCTGGCCCTGGGGGTCATCCTCGTCGCCTTCGCGGGTCTTGCCATCGGCGTCCGGGAGATGGTCCGCTCCATCACCAGCGTCGTAAGTCCCGACGTCGCTCACGGCGCCCTGGCGGACGTGGTCTTCCGCCGCCGGTATCTGGCCAACAACGACCGCATCGTGGTCATCGGCGGCGGCACAGGCCTCTCCACCCTGCTCCGGGGCCTGAAGGAACACACCAGCAACATCACCGCCATCGTGACCGTCACCGACGATGGCGGGAGCACGGGCCGCCTGATCCGCGAGTTTGATATCCCCGCTCCCGGCGACATCCGGAACTGCCTGGCCGCGCTGGCGGACTCCGAGCCTCTGATGACGGAGCTCTTCCAGTTCCGGTTCGAGGAGGGCGAAGGTCCCCTGGTGGGCCACTCCTTCGGCAACCTGCTGCTGACCGCGATGACGCAGATCACGGGCGACTTCGAGGCGGCCGTACGGGAGACGAGCCGGGTACTGGCCATTCGGGGCCGTGTGCTGCCCTCCACGCTGGAGCGGGTGACGCTCCGAGGCATCATGGTGGACGGCAGTGTGGTGATGGGTGAGAGCGCCATCACCCGCGCCGCCGGCTGCCAGCCGATCCACCGCATCGAGCTCTCCCCCTCGGGCGTGGCGCCGCTGGAGGAGGCTGTCGAGGCGATTCTGGACGCCGACTGCGTGGTCCTGGGCCCCGGCAGCGTGTTCACCAGCATCATCCCAAACCTGCTGGTGGGCGGCATCGCTGACGCGCTGGCCGATACCCGAGCCCAGCGCTGCTACGTCTGCAACGTGATGACTCAGCCGGGGGAGACCGCCGGCTTCGGGGCCAGCGACCACGTGCGCGCGCTGGCGGAGCACGCCGGCCGCCGCATCTTCGACCACGTTCTTGTGAATGACCGAACCCCCCACGAGGACATCCTCCGGCGCTACGCGGAGACCAATGCCTTCTGCGTCCGGCCCGACCTCGAGAAGATCCAGCAGATGGGCTACCGGGTGGTCGCCTCGGACTTCATGAGCGACTCCAACCTCATCCGCCACGACCCCGAAAGGCTTACCCGGGCCATCCTGGATCTGCTGTAGCGAACTGCGCCACCACAGAGCCACAGAGGCACAGAGAAGGGCCTGAGGGGGTGAAGGAGCCCCGGAGGGAACGCCGATGGCGTGGCCGGCGGGCGCCGGGAATGTCATTCCCGGCTGACGTAGAGGCGCCCCTCCGGGGCTTAGTGCGGTCAGCGGCGCCGCAACGCCGTCAGAGTACCAGCCCGCTTCAGCCCCGGAGGGGTGCCTCTGTGTCAGCCGTGGGTGGCACCCACGGCGCCGATGGGCACCTAGCTGCCTCTTCCTCCGGGGCTCTTGCACCCCCTCACCTCTTCACGCCCTTCTTGGTGTCTTGGTGGTGGCGTTCCCTTGCCACAACTCCGGCTACTCGGCTGGGTTGGTGGCGAAGCGGGCGGCGAAGGCATGGGGGGTGAGGCCGCCTTCATCCACGTGGGTCATCGGCGACCAGCCCGCGGGGCCGGGGCCGGTGGCGGTGGCGAGCCACTCGTCGGCGATGGCCTTGCGCGAGGGGGAGAGGGGCCACGGTGCGCTGGTGGCATCCGCCTTCTGCTCCTTGCGGAGGTCGGTCCAGCGGATCATCCAGGCGGTGCGCACCGGTAGGTGGCCCTGCTTCACGCGCCAGAGCAGGTCCGGGTTGTCCTTTGCCGCGGCCTCTGCCTCCTGCCACAGCCTCTCGGCCTGAGCCATCACGGGATAGGCGAACTGCGGCCCCTCAGGTCGCGCGAAGCAGCCTACGTAGGTGGAGCCAGTGGCCTTGTGCATCAGGTCCAGGTACGCCCTGATGGGCTTGGCCGCCGGGGCGCCGTAGTAGCCCGCAAGGAGCTCGTCGATGAGCTTGCTGTCGTCCTGGTCCGGGTTCCACAGAAGCCGGGCGAGGACCCAGGAGCGCATCTCGGACATCTCGGAACCGTGCGACTGGTAGGCCCCCTGTTCGAAGAGCCCGCGCACCTTGTGGTCACGGAA
>DASXUI010000391.1:0-13418 GCA_036504955.1 Armatimonadota bacterium | reverse complement strand
GTCGCTGGTCGGCTTCTGGGCGCTGCTCACCTTCTACACGCACATCGGCGGCCACCACCTGCTGCAGGCGCCGATCCCCATGTGGCTGAAGGTCATCTCCGTCATCGACAGCATGATGATGATGATCCCCGTGCTGGTGGTCCTCTTCAACCTCTGGCTGACCGCCCGAGGCCTGTACGGGGCGCTGCTGAGCTGTGTGCCCGGCAAGTTCGTGTTTGCCGGCAGCGTGAACTACCTGGTAGTCGGCATCCAGGGTCCGCTGCAATCGCTGCCCTCGGTTCAGCGCGTGACCCACTTCACCAACTGGGTGGTGGCGCACGCGCACCTGGCGGTGCTGGGCTTCAGCGGGATGATCGCGCTGGGGGCTGTCTACTACCTGCTGCCCCTGGCGAGTGGCCGGAAGCTGTGGAGTGAGCGGCTGGCGAACCTGCACTTCTGGCTCGTGCTCATCGGCGTGTGGGCCTTCATGCTGATTCTGACGGCCGAGGGTCTAGTTCAGGGGAACGCCTGGCTGAATGGGGAGACCGTCTACCGCACCCTGCCCATGGTTAGCCCCTACATGATGCTGCGCGCGATGGCCGGCACCATGATCGCGCTGAGCGCCTTCGTGGGAGTCTACAACGTGGTGATGACGCTGCGGCACGGGGAGGCGATGGCCTTATGAAGATGACGCCCGGGCTGGTTCTGGTGGGGAGCCTGCTGGTGTTCATCGGCTCGGTCTTCGCGGTGATCGTGGTACCCGCCATGACGATGGGCGACAAGCCCTCCGGCACCTGGCGCCAGCTATCTCCCGCGGAGGCGGAGGGCCGTGGCCTCTACATCGCGAACGGCTGCACCTACTGCCACTCGCAGTTCGTGCGCACGCAGGACTGGGACCTGGGGATGGAGCGCGTGTCCCAGACGGGGGACTATGTGGGCCGGTCTCCTCACCTGCTAGGCACGGAGCGCACCGGGCCGGACCTGGCGGAGGAGGGCGGCGAGCACCCCGACGACTGGCATCTGGCGCACTTCAGCAACCCGCGGAACACCCGGCCGCAGTCACTGATGCCGCGCTTCGGCTTCCTCAGACCAGCCGAAGTGAGGGCGCTGATCGCCTACGTTCAGGGTCTGGGCGCGAAGGGCGCCGACCGCCGGGTGAGCCGGCAGACGGAGTGGAAGCAGAAGGCGGTGGCCGCCTACCGGGTGAGCGCGGACATGAACGTGGCCTGGCTGCATGCCCAGGTTCCCGACCCCTGGCGGCCCATGCCGAACCCCTACCCGGCGACGTCCGGCTCCCTGGCGCGCGGCGAGAAGATCTACCAGGACTTCTGCATTGGTTGCCACGGGCCGGTGGGGGATGGACAGGGCCCGGCCGCGCCCTTCATGAGCCCGCCGCCGCTGAACTTCACCACGCTTCGGCGCAACCTGGTGGAGAAGAAGTACATCGGCGGCATCCTGTACTACCAGATCATGAACGGCATCACGGGCACGGCCATGCCCTACTTCAAGCACGAGTTGGAGTCGGCCAAGATCTGGGACGTCTCCAACTTCATCGCCGCCAACTTCGTGGGATGGGACGACTCCAACCAGGAGCCGGCGGGCATCGACGCCGCCTACGAGCCGTCGCGGGAGTCGAAGCCGGCGACCGGCCGCTGGCGTGACCACGGGAAGGTAGATGCCCCATGAGCCTGCTCGTCGTGTGGGCGCTGTACACCGGGATCGCCTCGCTGGGGTTCATCGCCGCGTTTCTGTGGGCGGTGCGCGCGTGCCAGTTCGCGGACCAGGATCGAGCCCGCTTCCTGCCGCTGGACACGCGAGACCGTGCCTCGGAGCTTCTTGGCAGAGGAGGCGACGCCTGATGGTTGCCCTGGACACGCTGCGCCAGCACTGGGCCCTGGCCATGCTGGCCCTCGGCGTGCTTCTGACCTGGGCGCTCTACCGCTCGCACTACGGCGCCCCGGAGAGTCGCGTCCCGGAAGGCCACCACACCTTCGCGGGCGGACTGGTAGAGGGGGAGGGGCCGGTCCCCGGGGTTCTGGTACTCTTCCTTGGCGGCATGGCGGTGTTTGCCCTGGGGTACGTTGCCTGGGCGAGCGTGGTGGTAGGGGCGTATTAGGGGCGGGTCGTGGGGTCGTGGGGTCGTAGGGTCGTAGGGGTACGGCCTCAGCGGGCGGGGACGGTGCCGATGACGGCGGTGATGCCCGGCGGCGGTCCGCCCGGCGGTGAATCGCCGGGCTCCGAGGCTCAATCCCGGTGAACCGGGGTTCTGAACCAAGGGTGCAACTTGGGGCCAAACCCTCCTTAGCAGGAGGGTTGAGCCCCTGAGCCCCGCGATACACCGCCGGGCGGACCGCCGCCGGGCATCACCGCCGTCATCGGCACCGTCCCCGCCCGCTGAGGCCGTACCCCTACGACCCTACGACCCCACGACCCTCCGAGAGGTGAACATGAAGCGGATGAGCGACAAGGCTTCGGCAAGGGTGGCGTGGGTGGTGCCGGTTGGGCTGGCGCTGTCTATCGTGGCGTGGGGGGCGCTCATACGGGCGGCCGTGCCGGACCGGCCGCGCGGCTGGAGCTACGGGACGCTACCTTACGTGCCGGCGGACACCGCTTACAGCACAGAGCGGCCAGCCGTGGGCAAGGCGCCCAGGCAGATTGAGCCGCCCCCTCCTCCGCCGGAGGTGACTCGGTGAGACGGCTGACCGCAGTGGTTGCCGTGTTGTGCGTTCCGCTGCTGGGTGGGTGCGGGGTGTTCCCCCGCATGTTCAGCCAGCCGTCGGTGAAGCCCTACGAGCGCCAGATGCCGGTGATGCCGGCGCACTTGGTGAGCGTGTCCGGTGGCGCGCCGGTGGTTTCGGAGGCGGTGTCGAGGACGCAGCGGAACCCGGTGAAGGCCGGGCCTTCAGCGGTGAATGCGGGGCGTGCATACTACGGCTACTACTGCCGGCACTGCCACGGCGACAAGGGTGACGCGCGGACGCCGATCGGTGACAGCTACAACCCCAAGCCGACGGACCTAACCTCGGCTCAGCTTCATTCGCTGACGGACGGCGAACTGGCGCGGCGGATGGTGCTCGGCCCAGGCCATGAGCCGGTGCTCGCGTCCACCGTCCCGGTGAACCGGCGCTGGGCCATCGTCAGGTTCGTGCGCACCCTTCGGCAGTGAGGCGGCTGTGGGCGGAGATGGGCCATGGAACGCATGGTCGCTGGCGCAGCCGACTGGGCTGGCGTCAAGCGCTCTAGGCGGCAGGCGCGGCCTGCTCCTCGCGTGGGTGCTGCTTTGTGGCCTTTGGGGCGAGGGCGTAGGGCTGAATCAGGATATCTCCAGGGATACCGAGCTGGGCACTTAGCCGGCGTATCATGGCGAGGGTCAGTGGACGCTCACGGCTCAGGATCTCCGAGACCCTGCCGCGGCTCCCGATGCACTTCTCCAGGTCCTTCCGGGTAAGGCCGCGGGTCTCCATGTAGCACCGAATCGCCTCGATGGGGTCGGGAAGAGGCATGGGGTAGTGCTGCTGCTCGTAGGCTGAGACCAGCGCGGTCAGGACCTCGAGGCGGTCTGCCTCCGGGCTTCCTTCCTCAGCATCAAGGAGGCTGCCGATCTCCTGTAGGGCCGCATCGTAGTCGGCTTCACCCTTGATCGCGTTGATGTTCATGAATGTCCCCAAAGCCGGCCCTGGCCGTCTTTGTTGGGCTGGACGCTGCCGCAGCGAGCGCTGGCTAGATGGTCAGAGCGTCTATCCGGTCGTACTCCGTGTGCGTGCCGACGAACCGCACGTAGAGGTTGCCTCTGTTGTAGTGGACCACCGTGACGACTCGGCGGCCCATCTCTCTAGTAACGAACCCTACCGTCTTCGAGGGGCTGTAGTGGGGCTCACTTGCCCCTCTTGGTGTCTTCGTGGTGAGGCCGTTCCTGGCCGCTGTCTAAGGCCCCGAGTGACTCAGCAGTCTGAGGGAGTTGCCCAGGACGAAGAGGCTGCTGAGGAGCATGAGCAGCGCGGCGGCGAGGGGGTGGAGGCTGCCGTGGGCGGCGGCCGCCAGGGCAAGGGTGTTGTAGCCGCAAGCCCAGAGCAGGTTTTGGCGGATGACGCGGGTCGTGCGGCGGGCGAGGGCGATGGACCAGGGCAGGCGGCGCAGGTCGTCTCCGAGCAGCACGACGTCGCCGGCTTCGCGGGCGAGGTCCGTGCCGGAGGCCAGGGCGATGCCGAGGTCCGTAGAGGCGAGCGCCGGGGCGTCATTGAGGCCGTCGCCGGCCATTCCGGTCAGGCCGCCATGGGTGCCCGAAGCGGCACGCACTATGCTGACCTTGTCGGTGGGAGAGCACGCGGCGTGGACCTGGGTGATGCCCACCTGAAGCGCTACGGTCTGGGCGGCCGATTCGTTGTCTCCGGAAAGCAGGCTCACTTCGAGGCCCAGTCGGCCCAGGCTGGTGACCACCTCCGCGGCCTCCGGGCGGGGGGTGTCCGCCAGGTAGAACAGGGCCCTCACGCGCCCGTTCCAGCCCACGCCGCAGTCCGAGGTGGCGCTGGCTGGGTCCGCATCTGGGGGCAGACCCATGCCCCGGGAAGCCAGGAAGGGCAGGGAGCCGACGGCGACCTCGCGCCTGACGCCGTCCAGGGCCACCGTTCCCACCACTCCGCCGCCCGGCTCCGCGTGGGCGTCCTCCACGGTTCCCTCTGGGCAGCCCCGCTGCTTCGCGGCGGTCCGAAGGGCCAGCCCGGCGGGGTGGCGCGTCGCCCCCTCCAAGGTGGCGGCCCACGATAGAGCCTCAGCTTCGGACACTGAGCGATCCGTTGACTCCATCGCCTGAAGACTGAGCTGGGAGCGGGTGAGCGTTCCCGTCTTGTCCAGGTAGAGGCGCTTGAGGCGGGCCATCCGCTCCAGGGCGTCGCCGGAGCGGATCAGCACGCCTGCTTGGGCGGCCCGGCTTATGCTGACCGAGACGGCCAGCGGCGTCGCTAGACCGAAGGCGCAGGGGCAGGCGACCACCAGCACGGACAGCGCCGCCGAGCCGGCTCTGGTGGCGTCTCCGGCTGCCAGGGCCCAGTAGAGGAAGGCCCCCAGGGCGGTAGCCCAGACCAGTGCCAGCAGCCCGGCGGCGGCACGGTCGGCCAGCCGCTGACTGGGCGCTCGGCGCGCCTCGGCATCCTCCACGAGACGCGCCATCTGGGCAAGCAGCGACCCGTGTCCCGCCTGCTCCACCCGAAGGACCAGCCGGCCCTCCAGGTTGACGCTTCCGGCATGGACGCGGTGGCCCGGCCCACACGGGCGGGGCCGGGACTCCCCCGTGAAGGCGGACTCCTCCACGGAGCTGGATCCGGAGACGATGGCGCCGTCCGCCGGCACTCGCTCTCCGGGCCAGACCGCGACAGCGTCGCCGGGCATCAGGTCCGCGGCCGGGAGGTCGCGCTCCTCAGTGCCGTCCAGCCGGTGCGCGGTCTGGGGAGCCAGGTTGAGCAGGCCCCGCACCAGGCGCGAGGTGCCACTCTTGGCGGACGCCTCAATCAGCCTGCCGGCCGTGACCAGGACCAGCAGCATGGTGGCGGTGTCGAAGTAGATGGGGCCGGAGCCTCGGAGCACGTGCCAGGCGCTGACACCGAAGGCGCTCAGCGACCCAAGCGCAACTAGGGCGTCGGAGCCGGCGCGCCCGTTCCTGACCCCGGACACGCCGGCTCGCAGGTACGGGGCGCTGAGCAGGGCCACGGCGGGCGCGCTGAAGGCGAGGAGAGCCCAGCCGAAGGCGGCGCGGAGGGTCGGGGGGATGGACTGGGCCGGGGAGACGTAGAGCACCAGGCTCAGCATCATCACGGTCATCGAGAGCAAGGCCCCGACCCCTAGCCGGGCCAGGACGGGGTCGATGCGGTCGCCCTCCTCCCGACTTCTGAGGAGGCCCTCCACCACGCCGCACCCGTAGCAGCAGTAGAGCTGACCGGCGCTGTCCTTGAAGGCGCTCGGGCCCACCGGCAGGCCACAGTAGTGGCAGGCGGACCGGGGAGGGGTGAGGGCGTCGTTCGAGGCGGTCAAGGCCCGGGCGGGGCGGCTAGAGGCTTCGTCGCCGCGCCAGTCCGACAGAAGGGACAGGGCTTTGCCGAGGAGGCGGCCTTGCCGGGCGGGGGCTTCGGGCAGCAGTACCGGTGGAAGACCTCCTGGGAGCGAAGTACCGTGACGAGACCCATCAGCACCACGAGAGCCCCGAGGGGGCGGAGTCCGGATCGCTTCAGGCGACTCAGGACAGCGCCGCCGCCCAGGCCAACCGCCAGGAGTCCGGGGCCGGTGCCCAGGCCCATGCCGAGCATCAGAGCCAAGCCCTGCGCCGGAGCCCCACTTCCGGCGCATACCCCCAGCATCGCAAGGGTGGCGGGACAGGGAAGGTACCCCGTGCCCAGGCCCAGGAGCAGAGCGGACAGGTGACCTGGCTCCGCGAGGTAGCGCCGGGTGAGGGGGGCAAGGAGGTCCGCGCCCTTGCCCGCAAGCCCCGGGAGCCTCGGGAGGGGCAACCGCAGCCCCAGCATACCGAGCCCTAGCAGGACGACCACCGTGCCTAGGGCGATGGAGGCTGCTTGCCGAGACCCCGCGAGGAGCGCGCTCCCCAGGATTCGCCCTCCCAGCCCCGCCGCCAGAGCCCCGAGCAGCGCGTAGGTCACGCTCTTGCCCAGGACGTAGAGGAGCGGCAAGGTGACCCTCCGGCGCCCGGCCGCCCGGCCCAGAAGAAGTGGGAAGCCTCCGCACATCGCTGTGCAGTGGAGGGTAGAGGCTAGCCCGCCCGCCATGCCGGCGACGAGGTAAGCCGAGTCGGTCATATCTACCTGCCGTTCGGTGTTTGCAGGGCCGGTGAATGTGGAATAAGACAGTGGGCCGGTGTCGCTGCAGGCCCGACCCGCCGTCTCCTCCTTGAGTGAATCTGCCTCGGAGGTCGCGCCCAGCTGGTATGCCCACCGGCTGGGCGCACTTATTTGCGGCCCCTCAGTGGCTACTGCTTGCTGGTTCGCCCCCCTCGCCGCCACTCCTCGCTGACGACCGCCGCCGCCCCTGCCTGGCGATGGGCACGAGTGGGGGTGCACGAGTGGGGTGGGCACGAGCGGGGGGTTGCACGAGCGGCTGAACCCGCTCGCTGCGCGGCCTTCGGCCGGCGACCCGCCTTCGCGGGCCGAACCGCCGATGGTGCTACGGGCTACCTGGCGGCGGTGACCGCGCCCGCGAAGGCGGGCGCATGCTGTGTCAGTGAGCGGGTTCAGCCGCTCGTGCATTCCCGCTCGTGCCCATCGCGGGGCAGGAATCCGCGTTCCTCGCGCCTAAGCGGCATAGTGCGGCATCCCCTGCTGTTCCGGAGGCAACAGCCCTCCACGCCCACGGACTCGCCACCCCAAGCATGAGTGTCACCGCGATCCTGACTAGCGATAACCACCTTGGTGCCTACTACGCCCGGCTGCGTCCCCCTCAGTTGGAGGAGCGCCGACGGCGGCTTCAGGAGGCGTTCCGAGCCGTGGTGGACGCCGCACTGGAGCTGCGCGTGGACCTCTTCCTTCACGCGGGGGACCTCTTCGATAGCCCCACGCCCAGGAACGCCGATCGCCTTTTCGTGGCAGGGGAGCTCCAGCGCCTGAGGGAGGCCGGGATCCCGGTCTTCGGCGTCTCCGGCAACCACGACCGGCCCCGCTCCTCCGGCTATGACGGCGGCGTGGGTGCCCAGGAGGAGCTGGCGGCGCTGCGGGGTCTGCGGCTGTTTCGGGAGACGCGGCGGTGGGAGTCGGAGTCCCTGGTGATCGGCGGTCACCACGTCACGGTCTGGGGGCTCAGCGCGGACTTCGGCCTCCCCTTCGGAACCTGCCCCCTGGCGGGAGTGGACGCTCCTTCAATGAGCCGTCCGGGCCTCCACATCGTGCTTCTGCACTGCGGCGTGGAGGGGTGGGTCTACCCTGATGCCCGAGAGCCGTGCCTATCGCTAACTAACCTGGCCGCCCTGGGCGCTGATGTGGTCTGCGTGGGGCACCTTCACGGCTGCCAGGAGAAGCGGCTGCCGGGTGGGGCACTTCTGCTGAACCCCGGTTCCACGGAGCGTCTGAGCTTCGGCGAGGAGAGCCAGGAGTGCGGCTACCACGTGCTCACGCTCGGTCCCGAGGGCGCCAGGGCGGGGCACGTCCGCCTGCCGGCGCAGCCGATGCGCACGGTGTCCGTGGACGTGACCGACCTGGGTGACCCCGAGGTCGAGGCGACGCTGATGGAGGGGCTGGCCAGCCGATTGGGGCGGTACTGCGCCGAGGACTTGATGCTGCGCGTGCGACTGACCGGCGCGCTGCCCTCGTACCGGATGGCCGAATTGAGTCTGGCCGACCTCCAGGACTGGGGCCAGGAGCGGTGCTTCCACTTCCAGGTCGAGGCGGAGTCCCTGGAGGTACGCGACGCTGCCGAGGCCGAGGCCGCGGCCACCGTTGGACTCAGCTACGACGCCCGATCCGAACTTGGGCGGGTGATCGATGCCTCCGTAGGAGAGGCCGAGGGCGAGGAGCGGGCCCTGCGGGCGGAGGCGGGGGCGCGACTGCTGGAAGCCTACGACAGCCTAGCCGGAGCGCGGTCTTGATCCTCCTTCGCCGCCTTCGAGCGCGCAACTTCAAGCAGTTGGCCGACCTACACATCCGCTTCCCGGAGCAGGGCGCCATCCTCATCGAGGGGGACAACGAGGCCGGGAAGTCGTCGCTCTTCGAGGCCGTCTTCTTCGCCCTGTACGGCCGCACGCTGCTCTCCGACCAGGACTACACGCTCTCCGAGCTGCGTCGCTACAGCACGGAGGAGCTGACGGTGGAACTAGAGCTCACCGTGGATGGCCGAGACTTCCTGATCGAGCGGCGGGTCGGCGCGGTCCACACCTGCCGGCTGGTCTGCCCCGCGGCGGAGGGGGAGGAGCCGGAGACGCTTCGCTCCCTGACCGCCGTCCGCCAGCGCCTTCTGGAGGAGACCGGCCTGAGCGCCGAGGCACTGCTCAACACGTGCTTCGTGGAGCAGAAGCGGCTGGAGCGGCTGGAGGACCTGAACCCATCCCAGCGGCAGGCGGCCATCAACGAGCTCCTGAACCTCAAGGCGTTCACCGCGCTTGAGGCCGCGTTCCGCGAGAGCAGGGAGGAAGTGGCCCAGGTTCAGGTGCTGCGAGCGAGGGCCGATCTGGCCCGTCAGGACTCCCGGATTCCCGCGCTGGAGGACGAGGCAGACCAGGCCCGACGCTGCCTCAGCTACGCCCTGCTGCTGGGGCTCGAGCGGGAGGGTGACGAGGCGGCCGCGCGACTCCAGGAGCTTTCGGCCAGCCTGGCCGATCTGGCCGGCCGGCGCGACGAGGTGGAGGCATCCCTTGGCCGGTGCGCGATACTGCGGCGGGGGATCACGGCAGTGGAGGGGGAGCTGTCCCACCGGTGCCAGGCATGGCAGGCCGCCCTGGAGGCCCAGGGCAGGGCGACGGCAGAGGCGGGCGCGCTTCAGGAGCTTGTGGACTCGCTGCCCGGCCGCGAGGCTGCCATGCTGGAGGGAGAGGAGCTGTGCCGCGCACTGTCCGAGGTTGAGGGTGTCGAGGCTCGTCTGATGAGAGTGCGTGAGGCGCACGCCGGCACTCAGGCGCGGTTGGAGCGGTTGGAGCAGCCCCGGGCCGCGCTTGCCTCTGGGCTCGCGGAGAGGGAGAACCTTGAGTCCCGAAGGCTAGCGGCGCGGCAGGATCAGGGGGAGGCCGAGGAGGCGGTTCTTCAGCGGTCCGAGGAGCGCGGTCGGGCGGCTCGGCTCCGGCACCTGTTGAGCCTGATCGGTGGGTTCGAGGACCTGCCGGGGCAGGACCAGGGGCTGGTCGCCTGGGTCGCGGAGGCGCGGCGCAGGGCGGAGGAAGCGCCGGAGCTGCTGAAGCGCCGGGAGCTGCTGGCTGGGATGGTGGAGCGGGAGGAGCGGTCTAGGCGCCTGCTGGAGCGTAGGGGGGCTCTGGCCGAGGAGCTGACGCAGGCGGCGGGCGCCGAGGAGCGCGGCCGGCAGGGGTTGGCGGCGGCCGAGGAGGCTCACGCACGGGCAGCCGGCCTGGCACGCAGCGCTGGTCGTGGGGTAGGGCTTTCCCTGGCGGTGACGGTCCTGGGCGGCGTGGCCCTCAGCGTTCTGTTGGCCCTTCGGAAGCCGGAGCTGTCGGCCGGGGGCGGCGCGCTGCTGGTGCTCGGTCTCGTGCTGCTGCTTCGCGCCCGGTCGAGCGCCTCGGGGCTCAGGGCGGAGGAGCGGGTCGCGCTGGAGCGCCTGGCGGCCGCGAAGGCGGAGGCGGAGCACGCGCGCGACCGGTGCCAGGCTCTGCGCGAGGATGATGAGCAGCTCTCGTCTCAACTGGAGGCGCTGGGGGCGCCGGGGGCGGGCGAGGTCGACCTCCGGGGCGAGAGCCCCCAAGAGGCGATCGCCGGGCTCGACCGCGAGCTGGCCTCGGCCGAGGCCATGTCGCGCGAGATCCCCCGCCTGGAGGTGGAGTGGCAGCAGCGCGACCGGCAGAGCCAGCGGATGCTGGAGGAGATCCGTCGGACCGCCGGGCTGGACGCCTTGGTGTCCGACACACCCGCGGGGCTGAGGGTCGAGGCGGAGGAGTGGCTCGCGGACTTCGAGCGACGGGCCGACGCCACTCCGGACGCGGCGCTGCAGGCCCGTCTCGACGAGGTGCGCGAGGACGCGCTGGCTTTGGAGCGCAAGATCGCCGGGCTGGACGCCGACCTCGCTCAGTGGCGTCGTGAGCTGTCAGTGGAGCCGGCGATCCAGCAGGAGCTGCAGGCGCTGGAGGGCGAGGAGCAAGCTTTGCTTCAGGCTCTCGACGGGGCTGAGGAGGTGCGGGCGCGTCTGGAGGTGATGTCTCTGCCCGGCCAATCCCCCGTGCTCAGGGCGCGGCTGGATCTGCTGGCCCAGGAGTTGGCATCGGACCGAAACCGCGCGCTAGGTTTGGACCCCGCTCTGGCGCGCCTCGCGGCCGCGGGGGAGAGCGCCGCCGAGGCGCGGGAGGGGCTCCGGCGCTCGTGGGCCGAGGTGCTGGCATCCGAACCGCCCGATGGGCCCGGAGCCGCACGGGATCGGCTGCCCGTGGAAGGGGAGCGGCTGAGGGCCGCACTGGCCGAGGAGGATGAGCCGGCGCTTCAGGAGCGGCGGAGGCAGTTGACGGAGGAGGCCGGCCGGTTGGGCATCGAGGAGCAGCAGTGGCGAGCCCGTGCGTCGCAGCTCTCGCGAGAGCGTGAGGCTCGGTTGGGCGAGCTAGGATGTGCCCCTGGGGCGAGCGGGCCGGAGTTGGCCGAGAGGCACCCGGAGCTGGCTTCGGTCGCCTCGCGCGGCGTCGAGGACTGGCGCCGGGAGATGGAGGAGCGACGCAGCCTGCTGGAGTCGGCTCGGGCGGAGCGCCGCGTGAGGGCGTCCGCGCTCGGCCTCGATGAGAGCCCCCTCGACCTACCGCGCGAGGAGGCGGCCCTCACGGCGGCGGAGCGGGAGCGGCGGGTGAAGGCGCTATCGCTGGAGATGCTTCGGGCGACTCGCCAGCGCATCGTGAAGGCCATCATGCCCCTCACGCTGCGGAACACCCGGCAGATGCTGCCACTGCTCACCGAGGGGCGCTACCAGGACGTGGAGTGGGACGAGGTGAACAACGTCATATCCGTCTACGACTCCCGGGCGAAGCGGCACCAGCGAAAGCGAGTCTTCTCCGGCGGGGCTCGCGACCAGATCTCCCTGGCGCTGCGACTTGCCTTCGCTCTGGCGACGCTGCCGGGGGAGATGAACGTGAGGCCGGGCTGGCTCTTCCTCGATGAGCCGCTCAGCAGCTTCGACCGCCGGAGGACCCAGGCGCTGGTGGAGCTGATCACCTCTGGCCTGGTGGGGCGCCAGTTTCGGCAGGTGCTCCTCGTCTCGCACAGCGACTCGGTCGATCCGTCGCGCTTCACCCACCGACTCCGTCTGGAGGCGGGCGCCGTGGTGGAGAGCACTCTTCCGGAAGCCTGAAGGGCCTGAGGAGGTGAAGAGGTGAAGAGGTGAAGAGGTGAGGGGGTGAAGGGGTGAAGGGGCCTCAGCGGATGGCGCTGTGGGCGCCCACCCCCTATGGGGTGCGGCGACTCCGGCGCCGCTCTGCCTTACACCGCGGCGGCACCTTCGGTAGCGGGTGTCCACGGGCACCCATGTGCCGAGGGGTGTCCTGGCTAAGGCCCCTACTGGCACACACTCCAACGCTGCGTAAGGCAGAGCGGCGCCGGAGTCGCCGCACTCCAGAGGGGCGGGCACCCACAGCCCAGTCTCTGAGGCCCCCTCACCTCTTCACCTCTTCACCTCTTCAGGCCCTCCTCTGTGCTTTTTGCGCCTCTGCGGTGGGGCGGTTCCTGGCGGTCTCTTCCTGTTGACACGGGGCTTCGCGGCCTGTAGAATCAGATTGGACGCGGGAAGGGCTGCCCTCCCCGTTCGGTTGCAGCGGACCAGTAGCGTAGTGGTTTAACGCGCATGCCTGTCACGCATGAGATCGCGGGTTCGAATCCCGTCTGGTCCGCCATATTTCCGCGTTTCTCCATCCTCAGCAGCGACCCCAGCCGGCCTTGTGACCCACAGGGGTCCCCGGAGAGCGCTATATAAGGGTTACGCCCGGTGCCGAGGTAGCTCAGTTGGTAGAGCACATGACTGAAAATCATGGTGTCCGGAGTTCAACTCTCCGCCTCGGCACTCCCCTTTAGCCTCCCGCAAGCCCCCAGCAGTACCAGCTCTATGTCGTGCCCGTGAGCCCCCTCTGGTCTCGCCACAACCGTCTCGCTTGCTTGCGTCAGTGCCTGCCCCATCCATCGGATCGAGGGGCCAGGGCTCCTAGCCTCGAAGTAGCGAGTTTGGGATGTCCGCTACCGACCGGCACCGCGCTTGCTGCTACTCGCCAACAGTGCCTTGCGTGGCACCCCGCGCACTGGGATGTAGGCCTCCGGAAGCGGCGAGCTTGGCGATAGGGGCTCGGTCCATGCGACGACCATGGCCGGCTGGGGGAAGCACGAGGGCGCTACAATACCAGGGGCACGCAAGAGGTGAAGATGGCGCTGAGACAGCCACGAGACGAGAACCCCGGACTGAGCCTGAGGTACACGCTATGGGGGCATGACGGCGCCATTGGCCGCATCGCCTGGGAGCCTGCCGGCAAGCTGGTGGCTAGCGCGTCTCAGGACAAGACCGTCCGCGTGTGGAACGCGGAGGTCGGTGGGCCTCGGCGCGTGCTCCAGGGCCACACCCAATGGGTGTTCGGCGTCGCCTGGTCTCCGGATGCTAGTCTCCTTGCTTCCTGCTCCGACGACCTCACGCTTCGAATCTGGGATGCCATCACCGGGGAGGAGAAGCAGGTCCTTCGAGGGCATACCCGAACGATCCTCTCCGTTGCCTGGGCTCCGGACGGCTCCACCATCGCCACGGGCTCCTCGGACCGCACCATCCGCCTGTGGGAC
>DASXUI010000390.1:0-1678 GCA_036504955.1 Armatimonadota bacterium | reverse complement strand
CCTCAGTGCCCTCTGTGTCTCTGTGGTAAGGCAGTGGCAGCCCAAGCTCTGTGGTAAGGCAGTGGCAGCCTAAGCTAGAGTCCCGCCACCTTCCTCAACACAGCCACCACGTCCGCGATGCTGATCTTGCCGTCCTGGTTGAAGTCGCCCGCCGTGGTCTGGGTGGCGTTGAGCGTTGCCAGGCCGGCCACGGAGCGGAGCAGCATCACCACATCGGTGATGTCCAGCTTGCCATTGGCGTTCACGTCGCCCAGCAGCGGCGCCGTGCCGGCGGAGGCCGCCGTGGCGGAGAGGAGCGGAAGCGTTCCTCGGGCCCAGCCTACGGCGTTGCCGCCGACCAGATCACGGATGGCCAGCACGTTGTCCCCGTCCCAGTTCACGTAGGCGGCGGGAATCAGGTAGTCCCGGAAGGCGTTGTAGGCGTCGATGAAGCTGAGGGGCTCCTCGATGGACGAGCCGCTCTGGCCGATCTCGTGGCCGTTGAAGTAGGTGTGGTCCGCGTCCTCCATCTGCCAGCCCCACAGGCGAAGGTCGCCCCTCTGGCCGGTGCTCCAGGCCTTGGGCGGCGTGAGGTGCAGGCGGAACCAGGCCCACATGGCGTCGCCATTGGTGTCGGCCTGGTAGCCCAGGTTCTTGCCGGAGAGCTCGAAGGGCTGGAAGGCGCTCTCGTCCGCGTTGGTCGCGGAGTAGTCGCCCACGTCGTTCTTGATGATGTTGGCGAGGTCTCCCAGCTCATCAACCGTGTAGGGACGCGTGGCCTTCAGCTTCCAGTTGAAGCCGTTCTCCTGTATTAGTTCGACGGTGGGCACGCCCTGCTTCGGGAAGTCCGCCGTCTGCGCCAGGCCGACGTCCTCCAGGGTCACTTCCTTCGCGGCGGCCGCAGGCACGCGGTCGAGCACCACGCGGTAGCGGCCCGTGTCCAGTCCCGCGAAGCCATAAGCCCCGTCGGCGCCCGTGGTGGAGATCCAGTCCAGGGGCTCCATGCTGGGCCAGGATGGGATGAGGCGGACAGGCGTCAGAGCAGCCGGGGCGCCGCTGGCGTCCGTGACGAGGCCCGTGATGGCGCCCTTGTTGGAGAGCAGCCGGAGCTGGACAGTGCCCCCGGTGATCCCGGCGCCGCCCTTGACGTTGTAGATGCGGACCGCCAGCGTGTGGCTGGCGCCGGCCGTCCAGGGCGAGGGGATCCCGTAGCTACGAACCGTGCCGGTGTCCTGCTGCCGGGAGCCGATCAGGTGGCCATCCCAGTAGGTCCAGTCTGAGTCATCGGCGGTGAAGCCGGAGACCAGCAGGTTATGTCCCTGAAGCGCGTCCGGCAGCGTAACGGCGAGGCGGTACCAGCCGTAAGTGTTGTTGTCTGCAGGGAAGCCCTGGTCACCCCAGTTGCCCGGTACGGTGGCCGGCTGGAACCCCTGGGTGGCGGCGCCCGGCGCCGAGAGGTCATCGGTGATGAGGGCCGGCACCTTGAGCTGCCAACTCAGGGGCGTGAGGTCGAGGGAGGCGTTCGCCTTCAGTCCCGTGAGGGGGATCTCCGTACCGCTCTGGATCGAAGCGTTGCTGGTGAGGAGCGGCTCGTAGCCGGGCAGTAGGGTCACCAGGGTGTAGCTGCCCGGCTTCAGCAGCGGCAGCACCGCGCGGCCGTCCCCCCAGGTCCGCCCGCCACCCACCGGGTTGTTCCCCG
>DASXUI010000389.1:0-3911 GCA_036504955.1 Armatimonadota bacterium | reverse complement strand
GAGCTGAGCACCCTCGACCTCCGCTGCGACCCCGGCCTGAGGCTCTACACCGGCAAGACCCAGAACGTGGCCCGGCTGGCGCTGAAGCTGGAGAGCCTGGATCCCGGCCAGCCCGTGAGCCTGGAGCTGGACGGCCAGAAGCTGGAGAAGGTCGCCTGGCCGTCCTCGGGCCAACTGACCCTTCAGCGCCAGGGCGACGCCTGGCAGGTGGCGGAGCCGGCCTCGCCCGCCCTCAAGGGCCCCCGGCGCTATGGCCCCTTCCGCGAGGCCTTCGGCAACCGTGTGATGTTAGTCTATGGCACGCGGGGCAGCGCGGAGGAGAACGCCTGGTCCTACGCCCGCGCCCGCCTGGACGCGGAGACCTTCTGGGTGCGCGGCAACGGCTCCGTGGACCTGATTGCGGACACGGCCCTCGATCCCCGTAAGGATCCGGACCGAAGCGTTATCCTCTACGGCAGTGCGGAGACCAACGGCGCCTGGGCGCCCCTGCTGGGCGGCAGCCCCGTGCAGGTGACGCGCGGCCTGGTGAAGGTCGGCGCCAAGGGGTTCCGCGGCCAGGACCTCGCCTGCCTCTTCCTTCGCCCACGGCCCGGCAGCGACACGGCCTGCGTGGCCGCCGTCTCCGGCTCCGGCCTGCCCGGCCTGCGCCTCACCGACCGCATGGCCTACTTCACCGCCGGCATCACCTACCCCGACTGCATCGTCCTCGGCCCCGAGGTCCTCTCCCAGGGCCCTCAAGGCGTCCGCGCCGCCGGCTACTTCGCCCAAGACTGGTCCGTACCCACCGGCGACTGGGTCTGGCAGTAACGAACTAACGGCGGGTCGTAGGGTCGTAGGGTCGTAAGGTCGTAAGGGAAGGGCCTCAGAGGGTGTTCTTTGGTCCCTTACGTCCCTTATGTCCCTTACGTCCCTTCATCCAAGACACCCAAGAGCCCCCAGGGACCTCAAACACCCCCTGAAGCCCTTCCCCCACGACCCGCCCTCAGTCCCTTCTCTGTGCCTCTGTGTCTCTGTGGTGGAGCAGTTCGCCAGCCTCACGCAATGATGTTGGGTATGCCGTCCAGGGCGGGAGCCAGGCTCACGGGGGAGGTGTCCGTGCCGCAGCCCATGAAGCGCTCGCCCAGGTCCTTCGCCCAGTTCTCCCCCGCCTTCTTTCGCAGCTTGTTGATGCGCTCCCGGAACTCCCAGTCGGCGTCCTGAACCACCTGCCGCACGGAGCGGCCATCGTGCTGGAGGCGCATGATCTCCGGGATCCACCGGGCGCCGAAGCGCACGTGCATCCGCTCATCCACGATGTCGTACTCGTGCTCTAGCGCGGAGAGGGGATCCTGGCGCTCCCAGGCGTGCTTCACCCACTGCCGTTTGGGCGCGAAGCTGCACGCCTCGCCCACCTGCGTCAGGCTTGCCAGGCGGTGGAGCAGGTTGATGTTCGCCCAAGCCGTGAAGTGCCCCACCGGGATGGGGACGGAGTAGGGGTCCACGCCGAAGGCCTGGAGGCGCTCGAAGCCCATGGTGCTGTGCCGTGCCTCGTCCCAGAGCTGCCGCGAGAACTCCGTGAAGAACTCGAAGGGCAGCCTCATCCCGCGCCCGTCGCTGAGGAGGGTGCCGACGATGTCGATCACGGGCAGTTCCGTGAAGTGCGTGTAGGCGGAGGGGATAGCCTCGTATTCCGGCCAGTCCGGAAGCGTGTAGCGGTCGGCGCTCAGGAGGGTGAAGCGCGGCTCCAGGGCCATCTGGCGGGGCCGGCGCCAGGCCGGGTAGCGTTCCGGCTCCGTGGCACCCTCGGGGGCCTTCACTCCCATGGGTCCGCCCACGGCGCGAAGGTGCCCGCGTAGCTCCTCCTCGAACTCCGCCGCCCCCGACCACCCGGCCCGCTCCTGTCGGGCGAGGTATTCCTGGCCCCAATCCAGGTCGCGCGTGAGGCCTGGCAGGTGCATCTCCAGCAGTTCGCGCGAGGGCGCGTCGTTCACCTCCAGGGTCGTTGAGGCGTGGGCCTGGTAGGCGCGTAGCTGGGAGGGCCGTATCACCCGGTACAGGGCGGCGAGGAGCGACGTCTCATCAGGCGCGGCCAGCAGGTGGCGCACCAGGTTCGTGTAGCGTCCGTCGACCTTGTGCTCCGGGTGCGGCACGTTGAAGTCCGCCAGCCGGGCGCGGAAGTCCCGGGCGCGGAGCATCCCGCTGTGCAGGTGGTGGGAGAGCGCGCACTTCACCTCCAGCTCCGGGAACCGGCACACGGCCCCCGCGACTTGCGTGCCCAGCTCGAACTCCAGGCTGAAGTAGCTTCGGAAGATGGCGGCGTTCTGCTCTACGGTGTAGTAGGTGCGCTGGGCCCTCGGGGCATCGCTTCCCGCAACCCTGGCGGCGACCGAGTCCGTGGTGGTGCTGTAGGTAGGCATGGCGGATCCCCCCTGCGATCGGTGCGCGGGCTCGCGGCCCGGCTTACCTACCCGTAACGCGGATGGGGGCTGGTGAGTTCTCGGAGGTAGAGGGGGTGGGGCTGCCAGAACACCGTTGGGTCCGCGGCTGCGGACGGCCCACCAACAAGACTGGCCTGCCTGCACGTGCCACACCAGGTCACCAGGAGAGCCTGTGCTTAGCCCTTCTCTGAGTTTCTCTGTGCCCTCTGTGTCTCTGTGGTGAGGGTGTTCTTGGTGTCTTGGTGGCTTGGTGGTGAGGCTTTTGGCGGACACCAGCTAGCCGGGGCTGGGGTCGCTCCCGAGGATGCGGTTGAGGGCCTGGAGCAGCTCCAGGGGCTGAATGGGCTTGGAGACGTAGTCGTCCATGCCGGCCTCCAGGCATTCCTCGCGGTCGCCCTTCATGGCGTGCGCCGTCATGGCGACGATGGGGAGGTGGCGCCCGGTGCCCTCTTCCCGGCGCCGAAGCTCCGTGGTGGCCTCCAGGCCGTCCATCTCCGGCATCTGCACGTCCATCAGCACGAGGTCGTAGCTAGAGGCCTCCACCAGCTCCAGTACCTCGAGGCCGGTGGAGGCGATCTTCACCTCGTAGCCGTTCTTGGCCAGGATGGTGCGGATCACGAGCTGGTTGGTTCTGTTGTCCTCCGCCACCAGCAGGCGGCGCTTCGTGGCGGGCGCGGTCTCGGGGGCTGGGGCGGCCGGCACAGAGGGGGTCGAGGGCGCGGGCGCCGCACCCATGGCATCCATCAGGCAGTTGTGGAGGTGGGACTGCTTCACGGGTTTGGAGAGAACCGCCACAGCGCCCTTGTCGCGCAGACGGTTGGCGGTTTCGCTGTCACCCAGGGAGGTAAGGACCACCAGTGGCGTGTCCTTGATGGCCGTGTCGGCCAGGATCTCCTCCAGCAGGCTCTCACCGTCCACCTCGGGCATCTGGAGATCGAGCAGTGCCAACTGGAAGGGCATGCCTGCCGCCGCCGCTGCCCTGAGCTTGGTCAGGCCCTCAACGGCCCCGGCGGATTCCTCAGACAGGCAGCCCCAGCTCCTCAACTGCTGCCGCAGCACTAGGCGGTTGGTCTCATTGTCGTCCACCACCAGCACGCGGGCGCCGTGGATGGACTCCGGCGGTCGCCCGGTCGCCGCGGCTTGGGAGGCCTGCTTCTCTAGCCGCACGGTGAACCAGAAGCGAGAGGCCTTGCCCTCTTGGCTCTCGAAGCCAATGGCGCCTCCCATCAGCTCCGCGAGCTGCTTGGAGATCGCCAGCCCGAGGCCGGTGCCGCCGTACCTCCGGGTGGTGGAGGCATCCACCTGCGAGAAGGAGCGGAAGATCCGCCCCCGCCGGCTCTCCGGGATCCCGATGCCCGTGTCGGTCACCTCGCAGCGAAGGACCGCGTGCGTAGGCTCCTCGGACTCCAGGTGAACTTGGAGGCAGACCTCGCCCACCTCCGTGAACTTGATGGCGTTGCCGATGAGGTTCGTTGCCACCTGACGCAGCCGGGT
>DASXUI010000388.1:0-10689 GCA_036504955.1 Armatimonadota bacterium | reverse complement strand
GCACTGAAGTACGCCGCTGGGGGTACTGCAGTGCGGCGCGGATGGGCTCGGCCGGCCGTCTGGAGTTCGCCAACGCTAACCTTCAGTTCGGCGCGACTCGGGGAGCCTGGGTCCGCCTCCGATCCAGGGGCTCTAGCGTCCACCCAACCAGCGGCCCCGACTCTGCTCCTATCGCGAAAGGCTTGGTGCGTATGATACGGTCTATGCCCTTGTGGGTCCCTCTCGTCCTTCTCTGCCTCTCCGTTCCCGCCGCACAAGCGCAGGCGCCTCGTGGTTTCACCCCGCCACCCCGGTCTCCCGAGGTGTTGAGCGATGGGCGTGCGACCTTCCGGCTGCGCGCCCCGAACGCCAAAGAGGTCGCGGTTAACTGCGAGGGGACGCCTCGGTTGGTCCTGACGAAGGACGAGCAGGGGGTGTGGAGCGGGACCACGCCCGCCCTTACGCCGGACTTCTACGGCTACAGCTTCTCCGTGGACGGGCTTACCCTTGCTGACCCCTCCAACCCGCTCATCAAGGCCGGCATCATGGGCGGACCCAATAGCATCGTGCACGTGCCCGGCCCCTCCACGTTGAGCTGGGAGGTCGGCAACGTACCTCACGGGGTCGTGCATCGCCACGTTTACCACTCTCAGGCCATCGGCGACGAGCGGGACTTCTATGTCTACACCCCGCCTGGGTACGACCCCAAGGCGGCGACCAAGTACCCCGTCCTCTTCCTGCTCCACGGCATGGGCGACAACGCCACCTCCTGGGTGGTGGTCGGCCGCTCGAACGTCATCCTGGACAACCTGATCGCCCTGGGCAAGACGAAGCCGATGCTGGTGGTGAACACGCTGGGCTACGGCGTTCCGAACCCGGAGCAGGGGATGAGCGGCATGTTCAGCCCGGAGGGGCAGCAGAAGAGCCGTGACGCCTTCACGGCCTCCGTGCTCAAAGAGGTGCTTCCGCTGGTGGAGAAGAGCTACCGGGTGGCGGAAGGGCGGGAGAACCGGGCCATCACGGGCCTCTCGATGGGCGGCGGGCAGTCGCTGGGCATCGGGCTGAACAATCTGGACACCTTCGCCTGGATCGGCTCCTTCAGCGGCGCCCCAATGATGTTCGGGGAGACGGACAAGGCCTTCGGCAACCTATCGGAGAAGGACAACGACCGGATCAAGCTGCTGTGGATCGCCTGCGGCTCCGAGGACTTCCTGCTGAACGCCAACAAGGAGTTCAAGAGCTGGCTCAAGGGCCGGAAGGTGAACTACACGGAGGTGGAGACCCCGGGCGCTCACGCGTGGCCGGTATGGCGCCGCAACCTGACGGAGTTCACCCAGTTCCTGTTCAAGTAGACCGAGGGGCTAACCGCGCGGTCACAATTGCCCACCCCGTGAAGGGATAGGGTCGAGAGGGATGGATTGGTGGTACCGATCGCCCACCCCGTAAAGGGGTGGGCTGGCTTGGCGCTCCGCGCGGAGCTGCCGCCGGACAAGTTCGCAGCACGTTACCGTTAGCCTGAGGAGCCGCGACGTTCAAATGTAGGGCCGTCAAGGCGCCATGGTCCTGATCAACATTTCAACGGTGGGTGAAATCGGGGCTCGCCGGTAGCCTCTGGACACCGCGGCGCCTATCCGGTGCCGCGGGACCTTCCGCGCGAGGGCACCCCTGAGCCCCTGGATCCAGGGTTGCTGCTCCTCCCGGGCACGGTAGAGTGCTGCGACGCTGTCCGGCGGCAGCTCCGCGCGGAGCGCAACACCAGCCCACCCCTTTACGGGGTGGGTAACGGGACCACCGACTGCCACCAATCGACCCACGCTCCTCCGGTTAGTGCCCCGCCAGCGGCGGGGCGCCGCCCGCGCCGCGAAGGATGGTGGCCCGGCGGTCCTCGGCCCCCTTCTGGCTCTGCTTGCCCTGCATGGACCAGACCAGCCCCAGCACCAGTATCACGGCCACAAGCACGACCGCCACTACGCCCCCGCTTACCTTCTGATTCACCGCCACGCTCCTCGTTCTGCACTCTCTGGCGCCCTCACCAGGGGCACCCGTCCCTTAGGAAGAGCTTGGTGCCCCTTGGTGTGTTGGTGCCAGGGTGGTAACTTCCCTTCCTGCCACCTCGCTGTCTACTCCGCTACGGCAGGATATCTGAGGAAGGGGAGTCCGGGTTGCTTCTGGGGTCGGTGGGCCAGTGGTAGTCGTACCCCTGCCCCGGCCACCAGGTGGCGGGCTCCACGACCTTGGAGACCGGATAGGTCTTCACGTGGTTGTCCAGGAAGATGAAGTTCATCTGGTCGCTGGGCGCCCAGCCCTGCACCTTGGCGGGATGCTGGCTGGCGGGCACGACCCTGGGGTCATGGTTGGGCCAGAACTCGTGGAAGGCGTAGGTCCCGGAGGGATCCTTGAACTGGCTCTCCGTGTAGGCCACGTAGGGCGTGGTGGCGGCGGCCGACTCATCGTACCGGCTGCCCACGTAGGAGCTGAAGTAGTGCCGGTAGTGGTAGGAGGTGAAGAACTGGCCGCTCACAAACTGCGCCCGGACGCCTGCCGCGCCCGTGGCGGGCGTACCCCAGAGCACTCCGGTGTCGCTGGGGCAGGCCCACACACCCTGCGATCGGATGTAGGGCTGCAGGAGCTCGATGTAGGTGGACTTGTACTTGGGGTCCCAAAGCTGGTGCCCCTCAAAGCCCTCATGGCGAAAATCACCGTTGTCCGGCGGCGAGATCATAAGGGTGCCGTCGCTGCTGTTCATGTACATGGTGTTGGCTGTGGCGATCTGCCGCAGGTTGGACAGGCACGAAACCATCCTGGCTCGCTCGCGGGCCTTGGCGAACACAGGGAAGAGGATGGCGGCCAGAATGGCGATGATGGCGATGACGACGAGAAGCTCGATGAGGGTGAAGCCCTGTTGCCGAATGCGCCTCATGGCAGTATCCTTCAGAGCACCCACTGACATGCCCACCCGCTCCTGCGCGCTACAGTGAACCCTTCCGGGCGGGCCCTCCGTGGGTCTCTGGCACCTATGGTACCACCTCTGAGGCGAAGGGTGATCGGTCACTCTCTTCAGGCTCCTTAAGCACGGATTTGAGAGGGAGTGGCGCGAGGCACTTGCCTAGTCGATCTCGTCCAACAGATGCTGGATGGCCGCCGAGTTGTCGGGCGGGGGCACTCCGGGCGCGGTAGGGGGTCCGAGGCTTGCCCAGCTAATCCAGCCCCTGCCAAGGCCCAGATCGAAGGCCAGCTCTCGCGGCCCGGAGCGTATCCGCAGCTTGGCGCCCGGCGTCTCGTAGGTCTTGTCCAGCCCCATCCTCCTTTGGCCTGGGAGGAGCCTATCGGACAGAAGGCGTCGCGCGGCGCGGGGAACATCGTCCAGGTTCACCCCCTGGTCGGACAGCATCCGCTCCTGATCCTTGGCTGGAAGGGCGCGGTAGAGGGCCAGGATGCCGGAGTTGGTGGCGAGCCCATAGGCGAGGCGGGGGGGTTGATAGGCGTTGAGTGCCTGGGCCTGCGTCGGCGTCAGCATGGAGGCGATTCCCGCCAACTCCCAGAGGGCTACGGGCCTGGAGACCGCGTCCAGGCGCACGGTCCAGAAGCGCAGCCACTTGCGGACGAGGGAGGCCGGCACCAGAAAACCCACCCGGTCCTGCCAGTCGTCGCGGCGGAAGATGTACAGCCTTCCGGACTTGCCCCAGGCGGAGCCCATCGCCGTGCAAAGCCGATCCAGGGTGTCGCCCAGCGGCGCGCTCTGAGCTGGGAAGGGCGCCTCTACACGGTTCATCGCGAAACTGTCCGCCAGGAAGTCCAGAGAGGCTTGGCGGGCGAGCGAATGGTACACCTCGTCACTGGGCGACAGGGGCCCGTCTGGGTCTCCAACATATCCGGCGGGGTCCTTCTGTCGCGGGATCGTGATGGAGACGGGTTTTCGCAGGTCCAGATCGCCCGCGGACACCTCCGGCAGCCCAGCGGCACCCCTGGGGTTGGGGGGCAGGTCGCTGGGGCTTCCGGCCGCCGCGTCGATGCGCCCGGGCTTGCCGGAGGCATCCAGAAGGGCAGCCCACTGGTGGTAGCCAAACACGGCACCCTCGCGCTGGCTGTATGCTTTCATTGACCGGCTCTCCAGTACCCCAATCCCTCCCTTGTCCCGCTTGGTGACGATCATCACCGCGAGATTCATACTCGCTCCCTGGCCCAGGCACTCTAGCTGAACCTTGGCACCGGACAAGCTCTCATCGAGCATCGCGTCGACCTGATCGCGATACTGGAGGCGCCACTGCATCCTGAGCCAGGCCCGGAGCAGCCCCCTCTCCTCCTCGGAGAGCTGGTCGTAGGTGAGCACGAAGGGCCGCTCGGTCAGGGTGTCGACGGCCTCCAGGGGGGTGCGCGCAACCACGCGCAGGAAGAGGCCACCCGAGGTCCTGGCGGCCGGCACGCGCTGCACCGTCTGGATCAGGGAGCGCGCCCTGTCCTTGAAGGCCTCCACCTCGTGCTGCTTCAGTGCATCAACCCGGCGGCGGTGATCCCCCTCCGTCACGAAGTGGGTGTCGGTGCCCCGGTCGTAGCGGAGCTGGTAGCCGAACAGGCCCTTGAGCCCATCGAAGACCTCCTTCAGGCTCCGGTCCCTGAGGCGCGCGGTGACCCTCTCCTGAACCACGCCCTTGTCCACCACCAGGGGCACGCCGCTCTTCTGGCGAAGCAGGGCCACGAAGTCGGCCAGGTCCAGCGCGTTGACGGATAGGGTTACCTTCGCGCGGAGCCGATCGCTGGGGCCCTCGGCACGGGCCGTCCCGGTCACCAAGAGAGCCGCGACCAGCGCCGGTACGACGACGGATGTCAGCCGCCTGAGAGTCCCTAAGTCAAAGGCTTGTACGTTGAGCGAACGCCCTGTCATGGCTGTACTCCTGCGCTGAAGGCTATGCACTGTTGGGGGAAGCAGTCTGGATAGGCCTGGTGGGTTACACCTGCTGGAGGCCCTGACGAGAGGTCTGACGGAGTTTCGACGGTGGAAGGGGCCGGATTGGTTTCAGCAAAAGAACCAATGCTGTCACTCATCTAGAGGGTGTAGTGGCGCTGGGCGCGAGCCGCGGAGGAGAGAGCTGAATGGAGGCTGGCCTGGTCGTACTGAACGGGCGGGTGCGGACGATGGACCCGCGCCGGCCGGAGGCGCGGGCGGTGGCGGTGCTTGGAGGTCGGATCGCGCTCGTGGGCTCGGAGGAGGAGGCGCGGGATCTCGCCGGGCCGGCGACCCAGGTGCTGGACGCTGAGGGCGGGTTGGTGCTTCCCGGCTTCAACGACGCCCACGTTCACTTCCTGCAGGGAGGCGTGCAGCTCGCGGGGGTGCAGCTTCGGGACGCGCGATCACCTCAGGAGCTGGCCGAGCGACTGGGGCGCTTCGCGGCGGGACAACCGCCGGAGAGCTGGATCTTGAACGGTCTTTGGGACCACGAGGGCTGGCCCGGCGCCCCGCTGCCCACCCGAGAGCTGATCGACGCCGTCACCCCGCGCAACCCGGTCTTCGTCTGCCGCCTGGACTGCCACATGGGCCTCGCCAACAGCCTCGCGCTACGCCTGGCCGGAGTCACGCGAGACACGGCCGACGCGCCCGGCGGCCTCATCCTGCGGGGCGCGGACGGGGAGCCGACCGGCATCCTGAAGGACGCCGCGATGGGCCTGGTCTACCGCGTCGTGCCGCCGATGTCGCCGCCGGAGATAGCCGATGCCCTCAGAGCCGCCACCGACCACGCGGCAAGCCTGGGGGTGACCAGCGTCCAGAGCATGGACCCACTGTCCGACCACCTGGCGGCGCTCCAAGACCTGCGGGCGGCCGGGGTGCTGAAGACCCGTGTCTACGGCGCTTTGCCTCTTGCCCACTCCGCCGCGCTGCTACAGGTGGGACTCCGGACTCCCTTCGGCGACGAGGTGCTTCGGCTGGGACTCCTCAAGGCCTTCTCAGACGGCAGCCTGGGCTCCAAGACCGCCTGGTTCTACGAGCCCTACACGGACGACCCGAGCACTTGCGGGCTCGCGGGCGAGGAGATGGAGCCTGAGGGCGCGATGCTGGAGCGGGTTCGGGTCGCGGACCGGGCGGGGCTTCAGGTAGCCATCCACGCCATCGGCGACCGGGCGAACGCGGAGGTGCTCTCCCTCTTCGAGGAGGCCGCCCTCGATGACCCGTCCAGTGACCGCCGGTCCCGCGTTGAGCATGCCCAGCACCTGCGGTCGCAGGACATCGCCCGCTTCGCCCGGAGGGGGGTGGTTGCTTCGGTGCAGCCCAGCCACGCCATCGATGACGGCCGGTGGGCGAAGTCCACCCTGGGCCCGGAGCGCTGCCTCACCAGCTACCCCTGGCGCTCCCTGCTGGACGCCGGGGCCCGGCTGGCGCTGGGCACGGACTGGCCCGTGGCCTCTCTGGACCCCCTGCTGGGCCTCTACGCCGCCGTGACGCGGCGAACGACGGACGGCAGGCACCCCGGCGGGTGGATCCCGGAGCAGGCCATCACCCTGGAGGAGGCCGTCCGCGCCTACACGGCCGGTTCCGCCTACGCGGAGTTCCAGGAAGCGGTGAAGGGCACCCTCGCCCCAGGGATGCTGGCGGACCTGGTGGTCCTCTCCCAGGACCTCTTCGCCTGCCCACCCGAGGCTATCCCCGAGGCCCACGTTCACGCCACGGTGATGGGCGGCGAGGTGGTGTATCGGAGGTAGGGGCGGGTCGTTGGGTCGTAGGGTCGTGGGGTCGTAGGGGAAGGGCCTCAGAGGGTAGGCACGAGTCGGACCTGTCGGACCGGTCGGACGGTAAGGGCTCTCGGCGATGGCTTGGGGGCATTGCCGGGGGCCAGGGGTGTTACCCCTGGCTGACCTAGAGGCGCCCCTCCGGGACTTCCTGCCTGCTGTGGCACCACCCCGTTGCGCCGGCCTGCCTGAGCCCCGGGGGACGGCTCTATGTCGCCAGGGAATGGCGTTCCCGGGATCGTCCGGCCCCCGCGCTCCGAGGCCCCTCCCCTACGACTCAACGACCCTATGACCCTACGACCCTTGTTCAGCGAAAGGCGGCCAGCAAGTGCCGCTCCTCCTCGCGGGGTAGGGTGCGGGGGTCCAGGAGCACGCGTTCCTTGTGGAGGCGGCAGAGGACTGGGGGATTGCCCAGGCGCAGGCGACGGGCGAGGTCCTCCGCAGAGAGGGGGGCCGGGTCCAGGGAGACAAGGGTGGTGGGCAGGTCCTCGCCGGGCAGAGAGCCCCCGCCGACCTGAGAAGCGCCCGGCACGACCTGCACGGACCAGCCCTGGCGGCGGAGCGCCGAGGCCAGGCGTCGGGCCTGGCGCAGGAGGTCGTCGGGGCGCCGGAGCAGGGCGGCGAGGGTGGGCACGCGCTCCGTGGCTGTCCCATCCTCGTAGAGCCTCAGGGTAGCCGCCAGCGCGGCCAGGGTCATCTTGTCGCAGCGTACCGCCCGGGCCAGAGGGTGAGCGGCGCAGCGGCGGACGAGCTCTCGGCGGCCGACCATCAGCCCGGCCTGGGGGCCGCCCAGGAGCTTGTCGCCGCTGAAGCAGACCAGGTCGGCTCCCGCCTCCACGCTGTCTCGAACCACGGGCTCCGGCGCCAGGCCGTGGGCGCTCAGGTCCACCAGGGCACCGCTGCCCAGGTCCTCCATCACTGGGATCCCCAACTCACGGCCCAGGTCCGCCACTTCGCGCACGGTTGGCGAGGCGGTGAAGCCCACCACGCGGTAGTTGCTCGGGTGAACCAGCAGCAACAGCGCCGTCCGCTCCGTCACGGCCGCGCGGTAGTCGCCAATGCGCGTGCGGTTGGTGGTGCCGACCTCCACGAGCCGGGCGCCGCCGGCCTGAAGGATGTCCGGCACGCGGAAGGACCCGCCGATCTCGACGAGCTGCCCCCGGCTGACCACAACCTCCGCGTCTCGCGCCAGGGCGGAAAGCGCCAGAAAGACAGCCGCCGCGTTGTTGTTGACAGCCAGCGCCGCCTCTGCGCCCGTGAGCCCGCACAGCGCACCCTCCACGTGCGACTGCCGCGATCCCCGCTCCCCGGACTCCAGGTCTAGCTCCAGGGTGGAGTGCCCCTCGGCAACGGCAGCCACTGCCGCCGCGGCCTCACGAGCCAGCACCGCCCTTCCCAGCCCGGTGTGGAGCACCACGCCCGTCACGTTGATGGCGCGCCGTAGGGAGCCCTTCGCCCTCCGCTCCAGCAGCGTGGAGGCCTCGGCCACCAGCGTCTCCTCATCCGGCACGCGCCACCCCTTGCCATTCGAGGCCTTCAGCTCAGACCGAACGACCTCCAGGGCCTGCCGGAGGGCCGACGCCACGGCCGGGCGGGCGTGTTCCTCCAACAGCCGGAGGGCGCCATCACTTCTCAGCAGACGATCCACGGAGGGAAGGGCCGCTAACCGGTTGGCATCCGCCTCATCTGGCATGAACGCTTGCCTCCTGTCCGAGATGCGCGCACTCATCGCCCCATTATGGCACGCGCCGGCTGGCGGTCAAAGGCGGGTCGTAAGGTCGTAGGGTCATGGGGTCGTAGGGGAGGGCCTCAGAGGGTGCACTTTGGTCCTTGGGTCTCTTGGCTGAAGGGGCTTAAGGGACACAAGGGACGTAAGGGACCAAAGTACGCCCTCTGAGGCCCTCCCCTACGACCCTACGACCTTACGACCCTACGACCCCACGAGGTGCTCTAGCGCCGATCAGGGTAAGAGGCCTGTACCCGGTAGATGGTAGGTGCGTCTAGATATGGGGTGCCAGGCTTCGGCGGCCAGAGGACCTGATGCGGGAACGATGGGCCGTGGGGGCTCGTCAGTAGGTTGGCAAGGCTAGGCGCGCCACCGGGCGCGGAGCAGATACTGGAGGCAGCAAATGACTCGACGATGGCGCGGAGGTGGTTTGGCCGGCCCCCTGGATGGCGCACCGCCACGAGCGTTCTGGCGGATCGCGCTGGCCGCCGTCCTCCTGGTGGGTGGACTGCTGTCTCTGGGCGAAGGACCCGTCTCCCGGGCCGCGTCTCGCCCGCAGCTTCGTGCCCTGCTGGTGGGCGGCGGGCCAGACCGGGAGTCCAACCAGGTCGGCATCGAGAGCAACGTGCGGTACGTGGCGCGCGTACTGCCCTCCGGCGCCAAGCGCACCATTCTATTCGCCGACGGCAACCCGCGGGAGGCGACCGTCCAGTTCGATCCCCAGGGACTCGAGACCTCGCGCGCCGGCTACGCGGCCGGAGAGGAGGCCTACTCGCTCATCTTCGCCGTGCAGGAGGAGACCGGCGAGGGGGCCCTGGCCTACCGAGCACCCAAGCTCCCCTCCCTGGACGGACCTGCCCAGAAGCCGACCATCGCGCGGGCCTTTGATGCGCTGGGCCGAGACCTAGCCGCAAGCCGCCAGCCCGTTCTGCTCTACTTCACCGGCCACGGCAGCCAGGGCGATGATGACTCCGTACACTTCGACCTCTGGGGCAACAGCACGCCGCTGTCTGTCAGGGATCTGGCCGCCGATCTGGCAAGGATCCCGGCTCAGGTTCCGGTAGCCCTGGTCATGGTCCAGTGCTTCTCCGGCGGCTTCGCCAACCTGCTCTTCGAGGGCGGAAACCCGGAGGGCGCTCTCGTGGATCGTGACCTCGCCGGTTACTTCGCAGCCACCGCCGAGCGCATGTCCTCCGGGTGCACGCCATCGCTGGACGAGGCCGACTACCAGGACTTCACCTCCTACTTCTTCGCCGCGCTCTCCGGCCGAGACCGCGTGGGGCGGAAGGTCTCCGGCGTGGACTACAACCACGACGGCCGCGTCGGCATGGATGAAGCCTTCGCTTACGTCCTGGTCTCCGACGAGGATATCGACGTGCCCACCTGCACCTCCGACGGGTTCCTCCGGCGCTTCGTGCCCGGAGTCGACGAGGAGGTGTTCCGGGCCGGCTTCCCTCAGACCCTCTCCTGGGCGACCCCGGCGCAGGCCGCCGCCCTTCAGGGCCTTTCCCGGAAGCTGAACCTGACCGCCGATGACCGGCTGAGCGCCGCCTACACGGAGTTCCGGGGGATGGGTTCCACGCGCGGCAGGGCTCGGAGGTCGCAGCTCGCCACCACGCGGGAGCGCCTGCGGCGGAAGTACCAGGCGCAGATGGAGGCGGAGTTCCCCGCCCTGCGCGACCCCTCGTCCCAGGGCTACGCGGACGCCCGCAAGCGCGCGATCAGGAGGCTGGACAGCCTCGCCAACTCCGGAGCCCTCGCCGACCTCCTCCAGGCCGAGGAGGACCTCCAGCAGGCCCGTGAGCAGCCGCAGTACACGCTGCGACAGACCCGGATCCTGCGCCTGCTGCGCCTGGCCAAGAGCGTGATCCTGGCCCACCGGCTGGAGTCCGCCGGGGACCAAACTCTCCTCACCCGCTACCACCGCCTGCGGGTGGCCGAGGAGCGGTCGCTGCTGTAACCTAGCCCATCGCTGTGCTGAGGCCCCTGGTGGCGCGAGCGAGACGCTCGCACTCGGCGCGAGCGAGACGCTCGCACTCGGCTGAGAGCCGGCTAAGGGGGTGCCCGCAGGAGCAGCGCCGCACTGAAGTACGCCGCTGCGGGTACTACAAGCCCGCCTGCGCGGGCTAGGGTGTGCTCGCCGGAGGTCGGTAGCGCACCGTTGGTGGTCCTTCCCTCGGAAGAGATCGCCATCTTAGCACTGATACCGATCGAGCCTCCAGAGGGGGGCTTGTGGTACCCGCAGCGGCGTACTTCAGGTTAGC
>DASXUI010000387.1:0-11031 GCA_036504955.1 Armatimonadota bacterium | reverse complement strand
GGCGCCAAGCTCTCCTTGGTCCGCTTCGGACTGCAACATAAAGCGGTTTCACCGAGGGCGCCACGGCGGATACAGTCCTCTCAGCCCTCCCGCCCCACTTGGTGCCTTTGCGAATCGTGCGTCCGCGTGAACTACAGGTGGTCGCTGTTCGTTCAACAGCCTTTGTCTTGCACCGCCCTGCTCAGGAGCCTACTCCATGCCCTACTACCTTCCACAGAAACAGCACGAGCTCTCCGAACTCGCCCGGAGGATCGAGAACGCCGTCTACACCCCGATCGGTGAGCTGGAGATGGCCGCCTGGCGCACGCCGGAGCCCGTACCCTTCGACCAGCGCGAGACCGGAGAGCGCATCACCCCCAAGCCCGACGAGAAGTGGGGCAGCCTGTGGGACTGCGCCTGGTTCCACTTCACCGGTGAGGTCCCGGACAGCGCGGACGGCAAGCCCGTGGTGCTGCTCATCGACCTGAACGGCGAGGCGCTGGTGGTGGACGAGGCGGGCAATCCCCGCCTGGGCCTCACCACCGTCAGCTCGGAGTTCGACTACTCCCTGGGCAAGCCGGGGAAGCGCGTGGTTCCGTTGCTCGAGCGCGCCAAGGGCGGCGAGAAGATCGACCTGTGGGCAGACGCGGCCTGCAACGACCTCTTCGGCAGGCTGCAGCACGACGGCACGGTGAAGGAGGCCTCCATCGCGCTGCTCAACCCCGAGATGCGCGGCCTGCACTACGACGTAGAGGTGCTGGCGGAGCTAATGCGGCAGCTTCCGGAGGACTCCGCGCGGCGGTCGTCCATCTGGGACGCCCTGTGCCGGGCGGCGCTGAAGCTGGAGCGCTTCACGGCGGAGGAGGCCCGCGCGGCGCGCGAGGTGCTGGCCCCGGAGCTGGCTCGCAGGAACGGGGACGCGCCGCTGCGGATCAGCGCCATCGGTCACGCGCACATGGACCTGGCCTGGCTGTGGCCCCTCCGCGAGACGGTCCGCAAGGGCGCCCGCACCTTCGCCACCGCCCTCCACTTCATGGAGAAGTACCCGGACTACCACTTCGGAGCCAGCCAGCCCCAGCTCTTCCAGTGGATGAAGGACCACTACCCGTCCCTCTACGAGCGCATCAAGCAGCGCGTGGCGGAGGGCCGGCTGGAGGTCCAGGGCGCCATGTGGGTGGAGGCCGACGCCAACGTGCCCTCCGGGGAGTCGCTGGTCCGCCAGCTTCTTTACGGGAAGCGCTTCTTCCGCCAGGAGTTCGGCATCGACGTCCGCAACCTGTGGCTGCCGGACGTCTTCGGCTACTCCGGCGCGCTGCCCCAGATCCTGAAGAAGGCCGGCGTCGACTACTTCATGACCCAGAAGCTCTCCTGGAGCATCGTGAACCGGCATCCGCACCACACCTTCCTGTGGCAGGGCATCGACGGTTCTCGGGTGCTGGCCCACCTGCTGCCGGAGGACACCTACAACAGCTCCGCAGCCCCGCGCGCCCTGGCGAAGGCCGAGAAAAACTACCTGGACAAGGCGCTGTGCGACGGCTGCCTGCTGCTCTTCGGCATCGGCGACGGCGGCGGCGGGCCGGGCGAGGAGCACCTGGAGCGGCTGGAGCGGGAGAAGGACCTGCTGGGCCTCCCACCTGTGACCCAGGAGCGCGGGCACAAGCTGCTGGAGCGCTTCGAGGCCGTGCGCGACCGGCTGCCCTACTGGGCCGGCGAGCTCTACCTGGAGCGGCACCAGGGCACCTTCACCACCCAGGCGCGGAACAAGCGCGGCAACCGCAAGCTGGAGCTCGCGCTACGGGAGCTTGAGCTGGCCGCCTCCCAGGCGCTGTGGGCCAAGGGGCAGGCCTATCCTCAGGAAGAGCTGGAGTCGCTCTGGAAGGAGATGCTGCTCTACCAGTTCCACGACATCCTGCCGGGCTCGTCCATCACCCGCGTCTACACGGAGTCGGTTGAGCGCTACGCCGCCATGCTGGCGCGCGTGGAGGAGCTGACCCAGAAGGCGGAGGCCGCCCTCTTCGCGGAGGTGGAGACCTCCGGCATGACTCAGCCGGTCGTGCTCCGCAACTCCCTCTCCTGGGATCGCCGGGAGCTGGTTCAGGTACGTGACCGCTGGGTGGACGCCCAGGTGCCCGCGATGGGCCACGCGGTGGTGGATCTGGCAGCCCTAACGGACACCTTCGTGCCTCCCACCGCCTCCACGGCCGGGCTGGAGAACGACCTGCTGAAGGTCACCCTCAACGCGGACGGCTCCCTGGCCGGCGTGTGGGACAAGCAGAACGGGCGCGAGGTCCTGGCGTCCGGCGCGGCGGGGAACTGCCTCGCGGTCTACCAGGATGAGGGAGACGCCTGGGACTTCGCCATGCACTACGATGAGCGACCGCCGGAGCGGTTCGTGCTGCGCTCCTCGGAGGCGAGGGTCGAGGGCCCGCAGGCCATCGTGGAGCAGGTCTACTCCTACGGCATGTCCACACTGACCCAGAAGCTGGTGCTTACCGCCGGCAGCCGGCGGCTGGACTTCACCACGCACGTGGACTGGCGTGAGTCCAACAAGATGCTTCGCACCTCCTTCCCCACCTGCGTGGTCGCCACTGAGGCCACCTGCGAGATCCAGTTCGGCAGCCTGCGGCGTCCCACGCACCGCAACACCTCGTGGGACTTCGCCAAGTTCGAGGTCTGCGCCCACAAGTGGGTGGACCTCTCCGACCGCGGCTATGGCGTGGCGCTGCTGAACGACTGCAAGTACGGTCACAAGCTCCGGGGGAGCACCCTGGACCTGGACCTGCTGCGAAGCCCCGGCTACCCGGACCCTCAGGCGGACCGGGCGGAGCACGACTTCACCTACTCGCTCTTCCCCCACGCGGGCGACCACGTGGCGGGCGGCGTGATCCAGGCCGGCTACGAGCTGAACGCGCCCCTTCGGGTGGTGGAAGCGGGCTCCGGCGGCGCCTCCGCCGCTCCCGTCCGCGCCTCCCTGTTCTCCACGGACGCGGCCAACGTGATCCTGGACGCGGTGAAGAAGGCGGAGGAGTCCGAGGACCTGATCCTGCGTCTCTACGAGTCGACCGGCGCCACCACCCGAGCGACCCTGCGGCTCTCGCTGCCGGTCGCCTCGGTAGAGCTGGTGAACCTGATGGAGGAGGATCCGAAGCCCCTGCCGCTTCATGAGGGCAGCGTCGTCCTGGACTTCCGTCCCTTCGAGGTCCACACCCTGAAGCTCAGGAAGGCGTAGGGGAAGCCAGCCTCCAAGGGAGCTCCAGGGGGCCGGAAGAGGGACTGAAGGGGGAGGGTAGCCGCGCGGCTACTCTCCCCTCACTCCTGGTGATGGCCGCGCCACTTTGCGCTAACCGATGGTAGAGCGTCCGGGAGCGGTGGCCAGACCTGGAGAGCGGGAGGGAAGATGGGTGAGATGCTGTGGGGAGTGCTGCTGCTGGTGGTCGTCCTGGCGATGCCCTCGGGGAGCCAGGGCGCGGAGACCTTCACGGCGCGGCCGGCCGACACCGGTCTGGCGCTGGTGAACCCGGACATGGGGTGGACGATGCACTTCTACTCCAACATCCCCACCAACTATGGCTCCAAGCTCGAGCCCTCCGACACGCTGGAGGACTTCCCCGGCCTCTCCACCGTCTACCTGCGCGTGCCCTGGGCCTACCTGCAGCCCGAGGAGGGGCGGTTCAACTGGGCGCTGCTGGACACCCCCGCGCAGCGATGGATCAGCAAGGGCAAGCGCGTCGCCTTCCGGATCACGTGTTCCGAGAACTGGATGCCCTTCGCCACGCCGGAGTGGGTGAAGCAGGCCGGCGCCAAGGGCACCTTCTACGAGTTCGGCAAGGGCCCCAGCGAGAAGGGCGGCTCCTGGGACCCGGACTTCGGTGACCCCATCTTCCTCGCCAAGCTGGACCGCTTTCTGGCCGCCATGGCCGCGCGCTACGACGGCAACCCCAACGTCGCCTTCGTGGACATCGGTACCTACGGGCTCTGGGGCGAGGGACACACCCACATGTCCAGCCAGGTGCCAGTGGAGCGATCCTTCGATATCCTGAAGCAGCATATCGACCTGCACGTGAAGCACTTCCGCCGCACGCTGCTCTGCATCAGCGACGACGTGGCCGGCCACGACAAGCCCGGCCTCCACTTCCCGGAGACGGACTACGCGCTCTCGAAGGGCGTCACGCTCCGAGACGACAGCATCCTGGTGCAGCCGCCACCCCACTCCTGGTATCACGACGGTATGGCCCAGGCGTTCTGGCCCAAGATGCCGGTGATCCTGGAACACGAGCACTACGGGGGAAGCAAGGAGCGCGGCGCCTGGGGGGACGGCTCCCTGCTGCTGAAGGCGGTGGAGGACTACCACGCCAGCTATATGTCCATCCACTGGTGGCCCCGCGTGGAGCTGGAAGAGAACCGGGCCCTCATCGACCGCATCAACCGGCGCATGGGCTACCGGCTGCAGCTTCGGGAGATGACCTGGCCCCGCGAGGTTACCCTTGGGAAGTCCTTCACGGTAAGCAGCCAGTGGGCCAACGTCGGCGTTGCGCCCTGCTACCCGGGGGGCTTCGTAGCCCTCACGCTGAAGGATGAGAAGGGGGGTATCGTCTCAGTGCTTGTGGACGAGGGCCTCGACGTGCGGACCCTGGCCCCCGGCCCCGCGAACCAGCCGCCTCTTACCCGCCGTTCCTGGGAGCCGATGGTCGGCTACGTGGCCCCCGCCACCCAACCCGGCACCTACGACCTGTACGTCTCCGTCGGCCAACGCGACGGCACGCCCAGAATCGCCCTCCCCCTGCCCGACGACGACGGCCAGCGCCGCTACCGGCTGGGCAAGGTGGAACTGAGAGGCGGGTCGTAGGGGCTTCAGCGAGACGACCTGTCAGACCGGTCAGACAGTGAAGGATACCAAGAAGGCGCTCATATGCCGGGGATGCCATCCCCGGCTGACATAGAGGCGCCGAACCGGTCCCCTCCCAACGACCCAACGACCCCCTCCCGGAGACCCATCCATGACCCCTACGAGCCCAACCCAGAGCCCTGCCACCCCCTCCCCAGAACCCTCTGAGCAGGAAGGCGCCCGCGTCTCCCGGTGGCGGGAGCTCAAGTTCGGGCTGTTCCTGCACTGGGGGCTCTACTCCGTGGCAGGCGGTGTGTGGCAGGGCCGGGAGATCGGCGACTACAACGAGCAGATCCAGCACCGGGCGCGCATCCCCGGCGAGGAGTACGCGAAGCTCGCCGAGCAGTTTGACCCCGCGCGCTTCGACCCGGACGCCATCGCGAGGATGGCGAGAGACGCCGGCATGCGCTACGTGGTGATCACCTCCAAGCACCACGACGGCTTCAACCTGTTCCACACGCGCCTCTCGCCCTTCAACTCCGTGGAGGCCACTCCCTGGGGCAAGGACGCCATCCGGCTCCTGTCGGAGGCCTGCCACCGGCAGGGGGTGCGCTTCGGGGTCTACTTCTCCAACATCGACTGGCACTACCCCGGCGCAGCGCCGATGAGCGACCATAACTCCGACCCCATCACCCCCGCTCTGGAGGCCTACGCGCTGGGGCAGCTTCGCGAGCTCCTGACCCGCTACGGTCCCCTGTGCGAGGTGTGGTTCGACATGGGGCACCCCACTCCGGAGCAGAGCGCCGCGATGGCGGGTCTGGTGCGGAGCCTTCAGCCGGATTGCCTGGTAAGCGGCCGCATCTTCAACCAGCAGGAGGACTTCCTGGTCTGTGGTGACAACGAGGTGCCGGAGCACTGGTTCGAGGGCGCCTGGGAGGTCCCGGCCACCGTCCATCCGGACACCTGGGGCTACCGCTCCTGGGGCACGCGGCCGGATCGGGCGGAGAAGACGCGGGAGAAGATACGCGACCTGGCCTTCGTGGCCGCGCGCGGCGGCAACTACCTGCTGAACGTGGGGCCCCGCGGCGACGGGTCCATCCCGGAGTATGACCAAGAGGTACTGCGAGACATGGGCCGGTGGCTCCAGGTCCACGGCGAAGCCCTGTACGGCACGCGGCCGGAGCCCCATCTGAGGCTGCCCTACGGCTACGCGACCTCCCGGCCGGGCCGCCTCTACCTGTTCGTCGCGAGCCCGCCCGAAGACGGCATCCTACGCGTGCCGGGGTGGGTGGCGGCGGCGCCCCGTGCTCACGCTCTTGGGCAGGACCCCGCGCTGGACCTCGCCTGCCAGCTATCCGGCACGGAGCTCTCCATCCAGCTTCCCCCAGACCGGCTGGACTCAGACCTGACGGTGGTGGCACTTGATACGGAGAGCGACATGCCGGTGCTCCCCGCTGACGTCCTGCGCGCGAATGGTTCCCTCACGCTACAGCCGGCGCAGGCCCTGGCCTGGTACCGCCTGGCCGGCACGCACTACGGCGACATGCGCCGGCGGGTAGTGGCGCGGGAGTGGACGGTCCTGGCGGGCCATCAACGGAGCTGGAAGGCGGAGCTCCATCGCTCCCAGGCCGGGCCCGCCGCCGGTTACCTGATATCGGCCGGCGACCAGTGGCTCCAGGCGGTCCTCCCGGCGACCCAGGACCCCGTCACCCAGGAGTTAGGCATGCTCACGCTGCCCGAGGGGGCACCGGTTGCAGTGCGGCTACGCTCCATTGAGCCAGGGCGGGAGTTGCGGGACGCGGGCGTTGAGCTGAGGTTGGTGCCGGCGTAGGGGCGGGTCGTAGGGTCGGAAGGTCGTAGGGTCGTAGGGTCGTAGGGGAGGGCCTCAGAGGGTGCGCTATGGTGGAGCCGGCGCGGGTGGGTGCCCGACGGCCGTCCGCCCGGCGGTGAATCGCCGGGCTCCGGGGCTCAATCCTCCTAAAGGAGGGTTCTGACCCCAAGGTGCCACAGTGGTTCAGAACCCCGGTTCAGCGGGATTGCGCCTCGGAGCCCGGCGATTCACCGCCGGGCGGACCGCCTCCAGGCACCTGCCCCCTTTCTACGCCCCTTCCCCCACCCTCTGAGGCCCCTCCCTACGACCCTACGACCTTACGACCCTACGACCCTCTCCTAAGGCGGCTTCCACTCACAACACCCCGTTTGGTATCCTGGAGGCGTGGCGCTTGTGCATGCCCTTGAGGGGGCAGCGGGCGGTCACGGCCGAAAGGAGACTGCAATGGCCAGCACAGAGGATAACCTTAAGGAAGCGTTCGCGGGGGAGAGCCAGGCCAACCGCAAGTACCTGGCTTTCGCGAAGAAGGCGGAGGCAGATGGGTTCGCCAACGTGGCGCGCCTGTTCCGTACCGCCGCGGAGGCGGAGACCATCCACGCCCTGGGACACCTGAACGCCCTGGACGGGGTGGGGACCACGGAGGAGAACCTGAAGGCGGCCGTCGCGGGCGAGACCGAGGAGTACACCAGGATGTACCCGCCCATGCTCCAGCGGGCGGAAGCCGAGGGGCACAAGGCGAAGCGCATGTTCGGCCTCGCGATGAAGGCTGAGGAGGTCCACGCCCGGCTCTACAAGCTGGCGCTGGAGGCCGTGGCATCCGGCAAGGATCTGGAGGAGACGGGCTTCTACCTCTGCCCGGTCTGCGGCCACATCGAGCTCGGCCAGCCCCCAGCTAACTGCCCTATCTGCGGCACCAAGGCCGAGAGGTTCGGCCAGATCTGACGGCGGCCCAACGCGTAGGGTACCGATGACAAGATGAAGCTGGGCCCCGTAGACGCTCGGCCTACGGGGCCCTTTCCAGCCAAGCCAGTGTCCGGGAACCGCCCCACCACCAAGGGACGTGCGCTCGCGCACGATAGTCGCGTGTTCGCGTGCAATACACCAAGAGAACCTAGTCTTCGGTCTTCTCTGTGTTTCTCTGTGCCCTCTGTGTCTCTGTGGTGAGGCAGTTCCCAGTAGCGCCTACAGCGTCCAGCCCTTGCGGTACTCGCGAGCTAGGTAGTCGTTGGCGTTGGAGACGTTGGTGACCTTGCCGGCCTCGCCGTCCCACTCAATGCGGCGGCCCTGTCCGGTGCGCAGGGCCACGATGCCCAGCAGCATGGTCTCCGTCAGGCGGCTCGCGTAGTCGATGGGGCAGCTCGTCTTGCCGACGCCCTTGATGGCCTGGGCCCACTGCATCCGGTGGCCGGTGTTGTAGCGCGGGAAGGTCTTCGGGACCTTCTGCGCCGCATCCATCAGGGTGGCAGGGAAGATGCGCGGGTTGGAGCCGTAGGTCTCGTGGAGCAGGATGCCCTTCTCGCCAATGAGCACGGCCCCGCCGCCACGGTCAAGCTGCACGTCGTTCGGCAGCATGTCGGGCCGCCCGGGCATCAGGCCGCCGTCGCACCAGGTCATCTTCACGGGCGGCTGGTTGCCACGAGCCGCGAAGTGATAGGTTACCTGCATCCCCAGCGGGAAGGAGGCCAGGTTGTAGTCGGCATCCGTGCCCCAGGGAGTGGAGGTCGCTTCGATGCTGGTGGGGTACCGGAGGTTCAGCGCCCAGTAGGGATGGTCGATCAGGTGGGCGCCCATGTCTCCCAGGGCTCCGCAGCCCCAGTCAACCCAGCCGCGCCAGTTGAAGGGGTGGTACACGGGGTGGTAGGGAACCGCCGGCGCCGGGCCGAGGTAGAGGTCCCAGTCCAGGCCCTGGGGAACGGGGAAGCCCCCCGCCATGGCGCCTGCTAGGACGCGGCTAAGGCGCTTTGAGTCCCATCCGCCCAGGTCGCCCTCAACCTTCTCGGGGCGCGGAACGCCCTGGGGCCAGATTGGGCGGTTCGTCCACACGTTGACCTCGTGAACGGGGCCGATGATCCCCGCCTGGATCCACTCGCAGATCTGAGCGGCGCCCTCGGAGGAGTGGCCCATGTTGCCCATCTGGGTGACGACCTTCGTCCGGGCGGCCGTCTCGCGCAGAACCCGGGCCTCGTTCACGGACCAGGTCAGCGGCTTCTCCACGTAGACGTGCTTCCCGGACTCCATGGCTGCCTTCGCGATGATGGCGTGCATGTGGTCAGGGGTGGCGATGAGGACGCCGTCGATGTCTTTCTGCTCGTCCAGCATCTTGCGGTAGTCGGCGTAGCGCTTCGCCTTGGTGAAGGCGTCCTTCAGCTTGAGCTGGCCCGGGCTGGGGTCGCCCCCCTGGCGTCCGCGGGTTCTGCCGGCGAGGGAGCGGTCCACGTAGCCGAAGTCCACGTCGCACAGGGCCACGATGTTTTGGTTGCCGGAGACGAGCTCGGCCGCGTCGGACATGCCCTGGCCGCCGCAGCCGACGATGGCGATGTTCACCTTCTCGCTGGGCGGTGTCTGTCCGGCCTGCCCCAGGACGGTGCTGGGGATGAACATGGCTCCGAGTGCCGCGCCGGTGGCGGCGGCAAACTCCCGTCGGGTCATCTTATCGTCTGACATACAGGGCTCTCCTGGGGCCTCGCGAGCGGCGCGCACGGACAAGACAGGCGACAGGCGGGGTACTGCCTGAGCTGGGAACGCTGCTGAGGCCCAGAGTGGGGCGGCTGACCCGGCCGGTCCAGGGTCGGAGAGCGCCCCGCGGTACAGAGGACGAGTACCGCCAGCAGGAGGTGTTCGGGGAGGACGCGCGGGAAGGAGCGGCACGGGCCCGAGAAGCGAGGGGTGGACACCTGGGCGGGCGTGAGGAACAGGACCTCCCCGCCCAGCCTCTCTCGACTGCTGACAGCGACCTCTTACGCCGCGGCGGCGGGAGGTCCTTCTTCAGCAAGGGCGGGTCGTGGGGAAGGGGCGTCAAAAGGAGGGGGCGGGTGCCATGCGGCGCCAGGGGTGTTACCCCTGGCTGACGTAGAGACGCCCCTCCGGGGCTTCATGCGGTCTGCGTAGCCTCTGAGTTGTGCATCCACCACCCGCCTCAGCCCCGGAGGGGCGCCTCTACGTCAGCCGGTGATGCCGCCCCTGGCGCCAAACCCACCGGTGCTCCCGCACCGCCCAACCACCCAACGACCCGCCCCAAGGGCACCGCTGGCGAGGAAGCCATCACTTGTTCCGCTACCTTGTACCCCTGGCGGGGAAGCCTCGTCTATAGCAGTGTTGCCCGGCGCGCCGACGTCCGCCTCAGGGTGTGTCGAGCACTCCCCCTCAGACGAATCCGGTAGTCCCCCTGCCGGAAGGAGGCATCATGAGAACGCGGTGCATTCTGGTACTCGGGCTCGGCCTCGGCCTTGTCGCGCCCTCGGTGCGAGCCGCCGATTGGCCGCAGTGGCGTGGGGCCAATCGCGACGGCAAGGTCACGGGCTTCACCGCCCCCAGCGCGTGGCCCAAGGAGCTTACGAAGAAGTGGAAGACCACCGTCGGCCTTGGCGACTCCTCGCCGGCCCTGGTGGGCAACAGGGCCTACGCCTTCACTCGGCAGGGCAAAGAGGAGGTTACCACCTGCCTGAACGCGGAGACGGGAAAGCCCCTCTGGCAGGACAAGTACGCGGCGCCGGAGGTGACCGGCCCGCCCTCCAGCCACCCTGGGCCCCGCAGCTCCCCGGCGGTAGGGCAGGGCAAGGTCTGCACCCTGGGTGTGGCGGGCGTGCTGTCCTGCCTCAATGCCGCTACCGGCGCGGTGGTCTGGCGGAAGGACTCCAAGGCCTGGCCTGACTTCTATACCGCCTATTCGCCCCTCATCGTGGACGGTAAATGCATTGCTTACCTCGGTGGGCGCGGCACCGGCACCCTCAGCGCCTTCGACCTGACCACCGGCGATGAGAAGTGGAAGTGGACGGGCGACGGGCCCTCCTACGGCTCTCCGGTTCTTGTGACGATAGGCGGCATCAAGCAGCTCGTAACGCCTACCGAGAAGTCGCTGCTGGGGATCAGCGTGGCTGACGGGCGGCTGCTCTGGCAGACCCCCTTCCAGGGAGGCAGGTTCAACACCGGCACCCCGGTGGTGGATGGGCAAACGGTCATCTGCTCCGGACGGGCCTTCACCATCGAGAAGCAGGGCGACGTCCTTGCCGCCAAGGAGCTCTGGAAGGGTGAAGCACCCAGCCAGTTCAACACGCCGGTACTCAGGGATGGCCTGCTCTATGGTCTGTCCGGGCGTCGGAACCTCTTCTGCGTGGACGCCAAGACGGGTGCCGTGGCCTGGACCGACCCGACCCCCCGAGGCGAGTGCGGCGCCATT
>DASXUI010000386.1:0-5527 GCA_036504955.1 Armatimonadota bacterium | reverse complement strand
CACCCGCCACCCAACCCTCGCCTCCTGATGCTTCACCTCAACTGGACTTCAGCCGCAGCTTCACTCGGACCTTCTCGCCGAACCACATGCGCGCCAGCGAGGTCATGCGGACCACAACCTCGGTGTCCGCCTTGAGGGGGGCCGTGAGCTGGAAGGGACCCAAGTCCGCGGCGCCCTGGTCTGGCACGTCCTCCGCGATCGGGACCGGCTTGGGCATCCGGGTTGGCGACTCGGGGGTGGTGTAGAGGGCAACCGTGCCGCTGACTGGAGAGCCCTCGGCTGGGGGTGCAAGCCAGGTGGCCTGCTGCGTGTTGCCGACGATGGCACGGGCCATCACCGGACGGCCTGGAATGACCGTCACGGTGGACACTTCGCCGCTTCTGACCAACTCCCCAGCGACCTCCACCCACTGCCCCGAGGCATCGCGGATCTGGAAGCTGTCGAACACCGCGTTCAGGTACTTCGGCGGGTTGGATCCCGTGTAGGGGCTATTGCCAACGGCCGTCATCGGCGCGTTCGCCGACGTGGTGCCGGTGCCAGCATCCACAAGTCTGGGGAGCTTGCCCTGGTTGAGGGACGACCAGAAGGCGTCCTTCACCTTCAGATAGACGGCCTGGATGCCTCGCGCGTCAGCGTCACGGTCGATGGTCAGGGCATCGCCCTCGGGGGGCGGGCCCCCCTTCGTCGAGGATGCGAGCCTCGGCATCCACTGGCGGATGGCCGTGGTGCTGGGGCGGTCCGTGCCGTCGGGGTTCAGGATGCCGAAGTCGCTACGCTCTCCCACCCGGAAGCCGCCCGGGTACCACCAGGCCGCGGAGCCATTGGCCCCCGAGATCTGCATCATCTTGTAGAGGCTCTGGTAGAGTTCCCCCTGGAAGTCGAGCCCGGCGTTGTGGGTGAGGAAGTTGGTCGCCGCCCAGGCGCTCTGGCCGAACTCCGACCACAGTATCGGCCGGCCCTTGGCGGAGTACCGCGACCAGGCGGCGGTGAAGGCACCGTCGCGCACCCGGTTCCAGTCCCCAATGCGCCCGTAGCCCTCGGGCTCCATGATGTCCAGGGCGCGCGCAAGCCCTCGGTAGTCATAGAGCATCTCTCGGGGTGACGCGGTGGGGTCGCCGGAGCTGTTCATCCGGAAGGTGATCAGGTGGTTGGGGTCCACGGTGCGGATGCGGCGCGCCGCCTGCCCGTAGGCGCGGGCGGCGAAGTCCTCCACGAAGCGCCGGTAGGCGGCCACCATGCGTCGCCAGGGCCCATCGGTATCGAGCTGGCTGTCAGCCGGTCCCGTCGCCTCTCCGCCGGCGTTGCGCGGGATGGCGAAGCCCCAGTCACGCTCCGCGCCCTCGATGCTGCCGTACTGGTCCGTGACCCATCCGCGCCACTGGGGATCGTAGAACTTGCGCCCGCGGACGTTGGTGTAGCTTGGCTCGTAGGTGCCGAAGCCGCGCTCCCAGGCCAGATCGTAGGCGTAGATCACGTCGCTCTCCGGCAGGCGGAGACGGGTGAGCATGTCCCGGACCTCCTGCCAGTTGAACTCCAGCGGGTCGGCGTGCGGGCGCAGGGAGAGGTTCACCTTGATGCCCAGGCGGTCTGCCCGATCGAGTAGGTCCAGCACGTTCTGGGCGTCCACGTCCTTGTAGTACAGGAAGACGCTGATGGAGTTCATGCCCAGGTCGCGAACCCGCTCCAGGTCCTGCTCGATGAGGCCCGGGTCGTAACCACGAGCGCCCAGCCAGGACTCAAAGGCCTCTCCATCCTCGAGGGCGACCCCAGAGGAGGGCATGTAGTTGACGCCGTGAGGCGCCCACCGCTCGCCCTTCAGCCAGAAGGCCCCGTCCTTCGCGGAGACGTACTGTCTCTCGGAGGTGGGCTTGGGCGCCCAGAAGAGGAGGTCGTGCTTGAGCGAGTCGATAACCTTGCCGTCGCTCAGCAGCTCCGTAATGACTCGGCAGCGGCCTCCCTTGCGGAGGGTCTCGGAGGGAGACCATCTCATGCTGAACGTCGAGGCTAGGGGCTTGAGCCCCACGCGCTCCGAGAGCTTGACTGGGGTAGTCTGATCGAGTAGCGCCTTCCCTGGGTCCGCTGGCAGCACGCGTATGCGGATGCTCAGAGCGCCCGTGGCATAGGGGGGCACGGTCACCCGGCACCCAAGCGTCACCTCCTTGGTGTCGCTCAGATAGGCGTACTTCTCCGCGCCGCCCTCAGTCAGAAGCGGACGCTCCGCCATAGCTCGACAGAGGCTGATGAGGGCGACGGACACCGAGGAGGACTCGTAGAAGGCGGGGCTGTCGGTTCCGAAGGCCGCCCAGGCGCTGCCGGCGTAGGCGCCCGCCGTGTTGAGGTGCATCCACGCTAGGTAGCCTGAGCGGCGCCCCCTCTCATCCAGGGCCTCAATCAGCGGGATGAAGCGCTGCCAGCGGCCCTTCCCGAATCCCGTCGCCAGAGGCCGGGGGCTCACGGACATAAAGTCGGTGGGCAGTGGGTAGTCGGCGACCGGAAGGAGCTCCGAGCCGGAGCGCGCTTTGACCGCGCCGCGCACAGGGAACAGCTTGTAGTCCGGGCAGAGACCGTCCAGCGTCATCTCCTGGGCCACGGAAGAGGCCGCCCGGGGATCGCGCTTGAGGCCCAACTGGTCCAGGGAGAACTCGTGGCTGCCGGAGGGGATCTGGGTGTGACTGAGGGCCAGGCCGACCGAGATCTCAGCGATCCGGTCGAAGCTCACCTGGTCTCCGGCGCCGCCCCGGCCCTTGGAGGGGTTGTCTTGCCAGTACTGGAACTGCTTGGGCGAAAGCGCGTGGTATCCCCAGTCCGTGGAGAGGTTGAGCACCGCGATCCAGCGCGAGCCGTCCTTTTCGCGCAGCTCCATTGAGGCCTGCGGTGTCGCGGCGTTCCCCTTGGCCCAGAGGGTCAGCAGGTTGTAGCCCGCCCTCGGAGTGGGGAGCCTGCGCGTCCAGGTGTCCCAGGACGTGAAGCCGCCAGAGGTCACGGTGAGGGCTCGCCCGTGAGAGGCGTCCGACGTCCCCACCGTCAGCTTGCCGGGAACGGTCAGGTCGCTGGTGCCGCGGCCCCAAGGCGCGGCGGAGTCGCTCCCGTCCTCCGGGAGCAGGTTCCAGTCAGGCAGCGCGGCCGACATCTGCTTCAGCAGCTCCGACCAGGGCTGCCACCGGCCGCCGGACAGCCACGACGGTAAGCTGAAGGCCGGCCCTCCCAGCACGATGAGACGCCCTCCTGCCTTCAGGTACCCGTCCAGAGGGCCCATGGAGTCGGCGGGGTACCCCTTACCTGGAGCCCACAGCAGCAGGGCGTAGTTGGTGGGCGTCAGGGCCGTGGAGCTGCAGAGCTCCTCGGGCCCGACGCTCTTCACCTGGTATCCCTGGTCCGCAAGGGCCTTGCGCACGGGTGCGAGGGCCCGCTTCAGCCCTTCACTGGCAAAGGCGTCAAAGACCCCCAGCGTCGGGCCTGCGTGGGCAGTGGTGGCAAGAGCGGCTAGAGCAAGCATCAGGGCAAGCAGTCTCATCGTATCCCCCGTGACTGGGCAGGCACACACCTACCCCTGGTCGGGTAGCATCAACTGAAGGTACACCAAGTCAAGCCATCGGTCGAACTTGCGCCCAACCTCGATCATCCGCGCCGCCTCGCGAAAGCCGAGGCTCTCGTGCAGCCGAATACTAGCCTCCTGCTCGCCTGAGATGGACGCCAGGATCGTGTGGTGGCCCAGGTCTGAAGCCCGTCTGATCAGATCCGTCAGGATCGCGCGGCCGATTCCCCGGCGGTAGAACCGGTGGTGCACGTACACGGAGTCTTCAACGGTCAGCTCGTAGCCCTTGCGAGGGTGGAACTGGGACAGAGAGCCCCAGCCAAGCACCGCCTCGCCATCGACGGCGACCGTCACCGGATGCAGCTCATCGTGAGCGGCGAACCACGCCTTCCGGGCCGCCATCGTCTCCGGCTCAGTCTGGTACGTCGCCGTCGAGTTGGCCACCGAGTAGTTGTAGATGTCGTTGATGGCCTCCAGCTCCGACACCTCAGCCAGCCGCACAACCAATCACCCACCTCCCACTGCGTCTGTACAGAGACAAGCCACCACCAAGGGTCGTGCGCTGGCGCACGATGCACCAAGACACCGGGAACTGCCTATCACTGCCTCGCCTCAGATGCAGCCTCACCGGTCGCGGCTCGCCGAGGTCACCCCGGGGCCGTGGACAGGGCTAAGCCATAGGTGGAGGCAGGCAGCACCCAGCTATACCTCTCTTGGTATCTTGGTGTCTTCGTGGTGACGTTCCCTTGCTCCAGGACTCGCCCTTCTCTGTGCCTCTGTGCCTCCGTGGTGGGGCAGTTGGCGCTCCTACAGATCCGCCAGGAAGGCGAAGATGCGGTCGCCGCTGCCGGGCAGGCCTTCGTGGCCGAAGTCGGGGTAGATGACCATGTCCTTCTTCGAGCGGATCTTGTTGTACGCCGCGAACTGGGTCGAGGGCGGGCAAATGGAATCCATCAGGCCCGTGAACATCAGGATCTCTCCCTGGATGCGGTGGGCCAGGTGCTGGTTGTCGATGTAGCCCAGGCGGGTGAAGATCTCGTCCTTGCGCTGGTGCAGTGGGTCGAAGTGGCGGAAGAAGGTGCGCAGCTCATCGTAGGCAGCCACCGCCAGGTCCATCTCCCAGACCCTCAGGTAGTCGCAGAGGAAGGGGTAGACGGGCGCGGCCCTGCTGATGCGCGGCTCCAGGGCGGCGCAGGCCAGGGTGAGCGCCCCGCCCTGGGAGCCGCCGGTCGCTCCGACCCGGTCAGGGTCGACCTCCGGCATCGACATCACTATGCCCGCGAGCTGGGCGCAGTCCAGGAATATGCTTCGGAAGAGGAGCTTCTCAGCAGAGTCATCGAGACCACGGATGATGTGGCCGTGCAGCGTGTTGCCCTTCACGCCGCCTACGTCCTCGGAGTAGCCACCCTGGCCTCGGCAGTCGAGAGCCGCCACCGAGAAGCCTGAAGCAACGTAGCTCAGCTTGTCGTGCCAGTCTCCGCTGTTGCCGGAGTAGCCGTGGAACTGCACGACAGCCGGGTGCTTCTCGGAGACGCCCTTGGGCCGCAGGTACTTGGCGTGCACCCGCGCGCCGCCAACGCCCGTGAAGTAGAGGTCGAAGCACTCCGCGATGGGGGTCTTGAGCGGGTAGGGCACCAGTTCCATCCTGGGGTCCAGCGCGTGCATCTCCGCGAGCGCGGCGTCCCAGAAGGCGTCCACGTCGTGGGGCCTTGGGTTACGACCTTCGTAGCTCTTCAGCTGGTCCAGCGGCATATCGATGAGTGGCATAGGTGGTCTCCTGATGGTGAGGTGTTTGGGCGGCAGGTCTAGCGGCCTAGCGAGCGTGAGTCGGGTAGTTGGCTTATTGGTTGTTGGGGAGGGCCTCAGCGAGTGGGGGGTGGCGGATGCGGCAGAGCGATGTCTCCAGCGGCGGTCCGCCCGGCGGTGAATCGCCGGGCTCAGGGGCTCAATCCTCCTCAAAGGAGGGTTCTGACCCCAAGGCGCACCTGAGCG
>DASXUI010000385.1:0-2250 GCA_036504955.1 Armatimonadota bacterium | reverse complement strand
GTACGGTGAAGTGGACCTCATCATGAGGGAGGGCACCCGTTGGGTCTTCGTCGAAGTGAAGACAAGGCGGTCCCTGGACTTCGGGAGCCCGGGGGAGAGCGTCACCGCGCGGAAGCAGGGGCAGATCGCGCGCGCGGCCCTGCACTTCCTGTTCGAGCGGCAGGCGCCCGAAGGCCCTTGCCGATTTGACGTGGTCGAGGTGCTCCTTGCCCCTCGTAATGCTCCCCAGGTGAGGCACCTGCAGGCAGCCTTCGACCTACCGGAAGAGCTCTGAACGTCGGCGCCGATCGACCTAGGCCGCGCCACCTGATCTCTGTGGGGGCGCCGGCGGAGTGCCATCGGCTGCCGCCTACGTCGCGGGCGAGCAGCCTCGCCGGTCCTCGAACCCCGCGTTCTTCCTGTTCGTACCCTATCCCCACCAGAACCCAAAGGAGGCAGTTAGCGTGGCAAGACCCGTTACTCTGTTTACAGGCCAGTGGGCAGACCTGCCGCTGGAGACGCTGGCCGAGAAGGCCAAGTCCTTTGGCTACGATGGCCTTGAGCTGGCGTGCTGGGGCGACCACTTCGACGTGCGGAAGGCCCTCTCGGACGACGGCTACTGCCAGTCCCGGCACGATATCCTGAACAAGCACGGCCTGAAGCTCTTCGCCATCAGCAACCACCTGGTGGGGCAGGCCGTTCTGGACGTGATCGACAGCCGCCACAAGTCGATCCTGCCCGCCCACGTGTGGGGTGACGGGAAGCCCGAGGGCGTAAACCAGAGGGCCGCCGACGAGATCAAGGACACCGCGCGGGCAGCCAAGAAGCTCGGCGTCGGTATCGTGAACGGCTTCACGGGCTCCTCCATCTGGCAGTACCTCTACTCCTTCCCACCGGTGGCCCCGAACACCATCGATGACGGCTACAATCTGCTTGCCGAGCGCTGGAACCCGATCCTGGACGTGTTCAAGGAGTGCGGCGTCAAGTTCGCGCTGGAGGTGCATCCTACCGAGATCGCCTTCGACGTCGCTTCCGCCGAGCGCGTGCTGGACACCCTGGGCCGTCGCCCCGAGTTCGGCTTCAACTACGACCCGAGCCACCTGGGCTACCAGGGCGTGGACTACGTGCGCTTCATCCGCAAGTTCGCGGACAGGATCTACCACGTCCACATGAAGGACGTGTACTGGTCCACCACCCCCACTGAGGCGGGCGTCTTCGGCGGGCACCTGGCCTTCGGCGACTCCCGGCGCTTCTGGGACTTCCGGTCGCTGGGGCGCGGCAGCGTGGATTTTGAGGAGATCCTGCGGGCGCTAAATGGCATCAACTACGCCGGGCCGTTGTCCGTTGAGTGGGAGGACATGGGGATGGACCGCGAGCACGGCGCCAGAGAGGCCGCGGCCTTCGTGAAGAAGCTGGACTTCGAGCCCTCGAACGTCGCCTTTGACGCCGCCTTCGAGAAGTAGCTGGCTGACACTCTGCGTTTGGCTGCGCCCGCGCCCCCGCTTAAGGGCTCCTTGGCGGAGGCGCGGGCGATGCCTGACGCTTCGCCAGGCGGCCTGCCCGGCTGGCGCGGCTCACGTCGCCACACGGATGCGGGTCTTTGGTGGATGGAGACTCGTCGCTCATCAGCCTTCTCCTCGCCCATTCCCAGCGCGTCCGACAGCGGCCCCAAAACCACCATGTAGATCCGGCATCAGTCTGCCGACACAACGGCAGTAGGTGTATGGGGCGGGCGCTCCGTTGCTGGTAACACCCTTTGGCAAGCGCCCAAGGCTGCTGCGGGGCGGGGTTCGGGTCCGACCTGAGGTCGGCCCGACTGGGATGCCGAGAGCGTTCAGGATACGTCGCGAAGATGCACCCCAAGATCGGGAATGATCGTCATGGGAGCCAGTGAGCTTGCCGGAGTGAGCTAGCCGTGTCAGGCTTTGGGGCAAGGCTTTCCCGGCCCTGGTTCCTGATGCCCGATCGCGGGCGGCTCGGTCCAACGTTGGGGCTGTCTCGGGACGGCCGTCTGGCCGCTGCGCTGTCCCTGCTGCATGCGGACCCGTGCCGCGGCATATCGATACCAGACTAGGGTCCCGCCCTGCGCCATGCACGAGGCCAGGCTTCCACGAGCCCCGGTGAAGGGCGCGGCCCAAGAGGGCTGAGATGGGCGACGCTTGCCTGGTCAGACCTCGGGCACCTAAGTGGCGCAAGCGTAGTCAGAGGTAGTGTAGGGACGCGAAGGGTAAGAGCGTCTGGGTGGTGCAGAGGGCTGACGAGATGCTGGAA
>DASXUI010000384.1:0-2193 GCA_036504955.1 Armatimonadota bacterium | reverse complement strand
CCCCGCTTCTACTACGAGGGTGACCGGCCCCAGCGCTGGGCCAAGGAGCCGGACGTCATGCTCCACGGCTACTGGTTCTGGGATTGGGCCGACCAGCGCTACCGGGTGGCCTCCATCGACGGAGCCAAGGGCATCATCACGCTGGACACTCCCCGCGCTCAGCTCCGCAAGGGGCAGTGGTACTACGCCTACAACCTACTCAGCGAGCTGGACAGCCCTGGAGAGTGGTACCTGGACCGCCGGAGCGGCACGCTGTACCTGTGGCCGCCGAAGCCCCTGGACAAGGCACGGGTGATGGTCTCGCTCATTCCCAACCTCGTCACCCTGAAGGACGTCTCGCACGTTACCTTCAGGGGCTTCACGCTGGAAGGCTGTCAGGGTACCGCGGTGGAGATGTCCGGCGGCACCGGCAACCGGGTGGCGGCATGCGTTATCCGGAACACCGGCGGCTTCGCGGTGCGAGCGGAGGGCGGCACCAACCACGGCGTGGTCGGCTGCGACCTGTACCAGATGGGGGACGGCGGGATCGTGCTGCACGGTGGCGACGCCCGGACGCTGACCCACGCCGGCCACTTCGCCGACAACAACCACATCCACCACTTCAGCCGCTGGGACCCTATGTACAAGGTCGGCATCGAGATGGTGGGGGTGGGCCTGCGCGCTTCCCACAACCTGATCCACCACGCTCCGCATGTTGCCATCAGCTTCTGCGGCCAGGAGAACGTGGTGGAGTACAACGAGATCCACAACGTGGTGGAAGGCGCCAACGACGCGGGCGCCATCTACACGCAGCCCGGTGCCGACGAGACCTGGACCATGCGCGGCAACGTGGTCCGCTACAACTACGTGCACCACGTCTACGGCTTCCGGGGCCAGGGCTGCAACGGGGTCTACCTGGACGACCTCTTCTCCTCCATCCACTGCTACGGCAACCTCTTCTACCAGGTGCCTGCGGCGGTCTTCATCGGCGGCGGCCGCGACAGCGTGACGGAGAACAACCTCTTCGTGGACTGCAACCCCGCCATCCACGTGGACGCCCGGGGCCTGGGCTGGGCCTCCGGCATCGAGTCCTCCCTTCGCAAGGATCTGGAGAGCCTGCCCTACCGCCAGCCGCCCTGGAGCACGCGGTACCCCCAGCTTCTCACGCTGCTGCGGGACGACCCAATGGCGCCCAAGGGGAACGTCTTCGCTCGCAACGTCTGCTGGGGCGGCCGCTGGGAGGACATCGAGGACAAGGCTAAGCCCCTGGTGAAGTACCAGGACAACCTCATCGGTACGGACCCTCTCTTCGAGAACGCCAAGCGCGCCGACTTCCGCCTTCGCCCAGGCTCCCCCGCGTGGAAGCTGGGCTTCAAGGCGCTCCCCCTGAACCGCATCGGCCTCTACAAGGACGCCACCCGCGCCTCCTGGCCCGTGGCGCACAAGGTGGACCCAGCACCCGCTGCGACCCCTAACAGGTAGCGATGGAGGCGGTCAGTCCTCTCCGGGACTGTCCCTCCCCTCGGCTGGACAGAGGGGTGCCACCCTGGCTGGCTACCAACTCCCTCCCTGGCTCAAGCTCACGGCCGAGGCAGTTGGGGCGCAGGCGTCTCGCCTGCGCGACCCCGTCCAGCCTCCTGCCGAGGGCTTGCCACCGGCCCATCCCCCGTGGCGCGGGCACGATGCTCGCACTCGGCGCGAGCGTCTCGCTTGCGACCCCGCCGAAGGCCGGGAGGAGGTGCCCGCAAGGCCGCGCCGCACTGAAGTACGCCGCTCCGGGGAACCCAAGCCCACCTTCGTGGGCTGGGTCGGTGCCAGCGTCATCTTCCTGGTCCCAGCCCAGGAGGGGGACGGAACCCCCGAGTCTCAACGGGCACAGCCCAAGCCCTCGAAGGAGGGCTTGCGGTACCGGGAGCGGCGTACTTCAGTGCGGCGCGGACGAGCTCGGCCGACCGTCTCAGGTTCGCCAACGCTCACCTTCAGTGCGGCGCGACCCTGCGGGCACCCCTGCTCGGCAGTAAGCGCTCCCCCTCCTGCGTGCGCGCCGGAGGCAGTCCCATCCATAGGCCAAAGGGAAACGCCGGGCCGCGTGGTACCGCGGTCCGGCGTTCCTGGGGGGAGGAGGGTTGTTGGGCGGAGCTAGCCCGCGCGAAGTGTCTTCACGGTCCGCTGGTTCAGCGCCACCACGCCCGCCGGAAGCGGCACGTACATGAG
>DASXUI010000383.1:0-6995 GCA_036504955.1 Armatimonadota bacterium | reverse complement strand
ACTCCCCCATGACCATCACCGTGGACGACGGCCGCAACCTAACCCAGATGCTGGAGGCCATCTACACCTCCTCCAAGCAGAACAAAGCCGTCACCTTCAGTTAGGCGACTAAGGGGGCTGAAGGGGCTGAGGGGACTCAGGGGAAGGGCCTCAGAGTAAGCAGACGGGCAAAGTCCACCTTACTCTGAGGCCCTTCCCCTAAGTCCCCTCAGCCCCTTCAGTTCCCTTAGTCGCCTAGCTGAAGGTGACGGCTTTGTTCTGCTTGGAGGAGGTGTAGATGGCCTCCAGCATCTGGGTCAGGTTGCGGCCGTCGTCCACGGTGATGGTCATGGGGGAGTCAGTAAGGATAGCGTTAAGCCACTGGTCCATGGCGGCCGGCGGAGCCTGCACCTTGGCGGGATCGGGGTCGGTGGCGTCCTTCTTGAAGCGGTTGCTGGAGAAGTCCAGCCCCTTACCCGGCGCTCCCCGCAGGACGTAGCCCTCGGTGCCGTAGATCTCCCACATGTTCGGCCCGTCTCGATGTACCCAGGAGACGTCCAGCATCCCCAGCGCCTTGTTCTTGAACTCGCAAATGGCTGCGGAGTTGTCGTCAATGGGGTACTTCCCCGTGACGTTGTTGACCATCGCCATCACTCGCGAGGGCTGCCCCAGGTACCACCGCATCACGTCCACCACGTGGCACCCCAGGTCGAAGAGGGCTCCGCCGCCCGCCAGCTTGGGATCCCCAAACCAGGCGCTGCCGCCGCTGAACCAGCCGTCCAGAGCGGCGCTGTGGGCGACCCGAGCTCGCATCAGCGTGACCTGCCCCAGGTAGCCACCGTCGATCATCTGCTTGCAGAAGAGTGTCTCGCGGCTGGAGCGCTGCGGCAGCGAGATCATAAACTTGATGCCGCTCTGCTTCACGGCGCGGACCACCTCATCCGCGTCCTTGGTGGTGATGGTCAGCGCCTTCTCTGTGAAGATGTGCTTCTTGCGCGCGGTGGCGGCCATGAAGACGTCGTGATGCTTGGAGGTTTCGGCACTGCAGACGATGCCATCCACGTCATCGCGCTTGAGCAGCTCTTCCAGCTTGGAGACGTAGGGAACCTTGAACGCATCGGCGACGGGCCGGCCGCGCTGGGGGTCGTCGTCCCACACGCAGGTGATCCGCGCCCGGTCCTTGGCCCGAGCCACGTGGTCGGCATAGCCTCCCGCGTGCACGTGGGCCATGCCCGCCAACCCCACGCGAACCTGCTTGCTGGGGGCCTCCTGCGCGCTGCCGATGCCCTGAGCCAACACGGCCCCAGCGGCAAGCATCACGCTCTCCTTAACGAATTCTCTTCGGCTCTTCTTCTCCACTATCTCTCCTTGTATGGGTCGCTCTGTAGGGGTTGTTGGGTCGTTGGGGAGGGGCCTCAGCGGGCGCGACCTGGGTCCCTTCCGTCCCTTGGGCCCCTCAGACCAAGGGACGCAAGAGACCCAAGAGACCAAAGAGACGTAAGGGGCCCAGGCCGCACCCTTTGAGGCCCCTCCCCAACGACCTAACGACCCTACGACCCGCTCTCAGCGCTTCAGGACTGTGGAGCCATACGCGGGCAGGCGCAGAACGCTGCCTAGCTTGGCGCCGGTTAGCATGTCAGTGAGGCCAGGCTCGTGAAGGGTCACGAGCTGCTCTTGGGGGGTGAAGTTCAGGACGAATAGGTAGTCGTAACGGCCATCAGTGCGGAGCTGCGCGGTGACGCCTTCGGGGAGGTCGGCCGCCAGGACTCGGCGCAGAGTCAGCTTCGCGGCCAGGGAGCTGTAGAAGTCCGCCAGGAACCGGCCGTCATCGCGGAAGGCTATGTAGTAGGACACGCCCCGGCCGTGGGCGTTGCGGGTTACTGCCGGCCGGTTGGCGTAGAACTCGCTGGCGTAGCTCCCCAACACCTCCGCCGATTCGGCGTGAATCAGGTCGCAGTAGAGGCGTGCCTCGTAGGTTCCGGTGAGGTTGAGATGAACGGGGTCGTCCATCTTCACCTGGACGTGCTCCTCCGGGTAGAGGGAGTCCAGCTCCTCTGAGTGGATGCCCAGCGGCTTGCGGAGTGGGCCGGGGAAGCCGCCCAGGAAGCACAGGTCGTTCTCGTCGACCATGCCGCTCCAGTAGGTGGAGACGAGGACGCCGCCATCGTGGACGAAGCGCTCGATGCGCTCCGCGGCGCCCGGACGCAGCATATAGAGCATCGGTGCGATGACGAGCCGATAGGAGGAGAGGTCCGCTTCCTGGTCCACCACGTCTACGGGGATGCCCGCGCTCCAGAAGGGGCGGTAGTGCTCTACGCAGGTCCCCTGGTAGTCTCGCCCCTCGTGCCGTGGGCCCGCGCAGGCCTCTATCGCCCAGCGGTTCTCCCAGTCGTAGATCAGCGCGACCTCCGCCCGCACGGACGCGCCCACTACCGGCTGGAGCTTCTCCAGGATCTCGCCAACCTCGGCCACGTCTCGGAACACGCGGGTGTTCTCGTCGCCCTGGTGGGTGACCACCGCGCCATGGAACTTCTCCATGCCGCCGCGCGACTGCCGCCACTGGAAGTACTGAACGGTATCAGCGCCATGCGCGACGGCCTGTAGGGATGCCAACCGGTGGACTCCCGGGCGCTTCAGCTTCATCACGGGCATCCAGTTGCAGGAGCTGGGCGAGCTCTCCATCAGCATCCAGGGGGCGCCGCCTTTGAAGGCCCGGTAGATGTCGTGCGTGAAGGAGACCCCACAGGCCTGCCGCCAGTCACCCTCGCGATCGTGATAGGTAGGGTAGCTGTCCCAGGACACCACCTCTAGTTCCGGCAGGAACTTCCAGTAGTTCAGGCCCGGGTAGGTGCCCATGAAGTTGGTGGTGCGGGGGATGTCCGGAGTGATCGCCCTGAGGACGTCGCCCTCGTTCTTCATGAAGTCGACCGTCTGGTCCGTGACGAAGCGCTGCCAGTCGAGCGTGAGGCCGTTGACGGCCTCCTCTCCGTAGGGTCGGCCGGGCGACTGGATCTGCTCCCAGTCCGTGAAATCGTGGCCCCAGAAGGCGGTCCAGTAGGCGCCGTTCAGGGCCGCCAGCGTGCCGAACTTGCACTGGAGCCAGCTCCGGAAGGCCGCCTGACAGAGGTCGCAGTGGCAATCGCCCCCGAACTCATTGAAGAGGTGCCACACTAGAAGGGCTGGATGGTCCTTGTACCGCTCCGCCAGTCGGCTGGCCATCTCGCGGCACTTCTCCCGGTACATTGGAGAGGTGAGGCAGGTGTTCACCCGGTTGCCGTGAAGGCGGCGGACACGGTCCGAGCCGACCTTCAGGATCTCCGGGTACTTGCGGGACATCCAGGCGGGAGGGGCGGCACTGGGGGTGGCGAGGACCGCGCCAGCGCCCTGCTCGGACAGTAGGTCCATCACGCGGTCCAGCCAGTCGAAGGTGAAGCGGCCCTCCTCGGGCTCCAGATGCACCCAGGAGAAGATGCCCACGGTCATGGCGTTGCAGTGGGCCAGCTTCATGAGGCGCATGTCGTCGTTCCACACCTCGGGAGGCCACTGGTCCGGGTTGTAGTCCCCGCCGTGCAGCATACGGGGCAGCTTGGCGCTGATCGGAGGGAAGGGAGCTGACATGGGGCGACCTCCTAAGCAAGGCGCCGGCTACCGGCGCGGGGCATGGTCCTGTGCCTGCTGAGGCCATTATACGTTCGCGGCGCCGAGGGCGGAAGGGCTACGAGCGGCGGGGTTTGGGGGGACGGAAGGGAACAAGAACCGTAGGGGACAGCTTGCGGGCAATCCGCGGCGAGGTGGTTCGGAGGGGCTGATGACGGCTGTGAAGATCTTCGTGGCGCTGCTGGTCGCGCTCGTCGTGCTGATCACCCTGGCTATCGAGTGGCTGAGAGCGCGGATTCGCGAGCAGCGGCGGGGGACGAGGCGCCCGGGAACAAGACGGCCGGGCTCCCGCTGAGGAGGAGGCGGAAGCCCGGCCAGGGGCGGTCCTGGAGGCTGCGAGGGATTCGGCGGCCAGGCCCAGTGCACGGGTCTGATGACTCAGCCAAGGCGAGCTCGCTTACGCTTTGGCGAAGTGTGGTATACTCAGATTACCTTAGTTGCCAATCCAAGGAGCCGGTTCTGGTTGCCGCCAGAGCCGGCTCTCTTTTCGTGGGTGGTCAGCGGGCACCTCGGTGCCCAGTACGACGGAAGCTCCCGCCACCCAGGAGTTCCAGTCAAGGCTGAGCCCATTCTACCCCATCGGCGCCAGGGGCGATGCCCGTGCCGCTCATCGGTTCGCCCCGCCGGCTGACCTGGCCGGATGCCGGGATGGCCTCACCGGACCGGCTGCTGCCCCACCAGGGAACCCGTGCCTCCGCCGCGCTCCTCAAGCCTCCACGCGCCCCCTCCGCGCACAGCCCCTGGTCCTCGTGTGCGGCTCACCCCGCAGCGTGGTGTTCTGCCGGGCCGAACCACCCGCTCACATCGTCATTACCTTGCAGGCCTGGCCTGGTCCGCGTGTCAGGCGAGTCGCGAGCCTCCTGAGAAGGGCGCGGATCAGGAGTCACGGAGCGTTCGGCGACCGACAGGGAATCCCGGTCCGTGAAAGAACGAGGCAGCATGGATGCACGTGCCGGACCGCCGAGGCACGTCACATCAGCCTCTCCCCGCTCTTCAACCTCTTGCCAGGGCTCTTTGCTACTCACGGGCGGGAGGTCGAAAGGAAGTACCTGTAGTGCGAACCCTGTTCCCCCTGCTCCTCCTCGGCGCTCTGACCCTTGGCCCCTCCTTCGCCAAGCCGTCGAGCGTCCGATTCTCATATCTGCGCACCGCGAGCTCCCATGTCTATGTTGTGACCGTCGATCTGAACGACCCAACCGTCAAGGTCGCCACGGCCGTAAGCCGGTGGGGTACGGGGAGTGTGGAGACCTACCGCTCGATGGTCACCCGCCTGCGGCCCACTGCGGCCATCACGGGCACCTTCTTCTGCAGCCGCAAGCGTATCCCCACGGGCGACATCGTGACCGATGGCCAACTCGTGCACTACGGCGGCGTGGGCACGGGTCTGGCGATCACGCCCGCGAACCAGGCCGTGATGGTGCCGCGTCGCAAGTACCACCACGTGAACTGGAGCGGCTTCGAGACCGTGCTGTGCGCCGGCCCGAGGCTGCTGTGGGACGGGCGAATGGTAGTGGACCCGCGGGGTGAGGGCTTCAGGGACCGCCGGATGATCAACGCCCGCCTGACGCGCCTGGGGGTCGGCATCACGGCGACAAACAAGCTGAAGCTGGTGACGGCGAAGGGGCCGCTGCACCTCAGGGATCTGGCCAAGGTGATGCGCAGTCTGGGCTGCGTAGACGCGGTAGACCTTGACCAGGGCTCCAGCAGCGCCATGTACTGCCGCGGCAAGACCATTCAGAAGCCGTCCCGCGCCCTCACCAACATGCTGATGGTGTTCGACACCCACGCGCGCTACGCGGCGGCATTGCCGCGGCTCATCCCCCAGGCCTGGATAGCGCGTTCCCCAGAGCCCGCGACCTCTGAGGTCGCTCCCGCGGTCCCCGCTGGTCCCGTGGGTAGTGCTGTCCCACTGGCCCCGCCGGGCGCGGCCCGCCGCGAGGAGGATGACGGGCTCCAGTGACATCCCGGCCTCTGGGGCCGGTTGTGGGCGCCACCTCGTTCTGCCCCTGGCGAGGCAGCTCCGGGCTGCTGCCAGTCCAAAGGGACCAAGAGCTCAGCGCGACTCGCCTCCAGGGCTAGGCTCGTGCCCAAGGCGGGAGGTGTGCTCCCGCCGGGCTGGCTAACCCCTGCTCGGCCTTCGGCCGAGGCACAGGCGCCCGCCTGCGACACCGAAGCTTGGCTGGTGCCCTAGATGGAAAGGTAAGCTCTGGTCGGGCCTGCACGACCTTGCCCGGCCCGCCGCCGAATTGCCTATGGTACTCCCGCGCGCCAGGAGGCCACCCCCCGAACCGACACGCCACGGTTGGCGCGGGCTCCCCTGGTTGCCCACAGCGCATTCGGGATATAATCAGAGACGAATCCCCGTTCCCGCGCGCAGTCTGTGGGAACCCCTCCCTGCCGAGCAGTGTCAACCCGGAGTGAGAAGCCCATGGCGGAAGCCAGGCCGGATCGCGATCTGGTACGACTCGCGCAGTCGGGCGATGCCGAGGCCTTCGAGGAGCTGTTCCAGCGCTACCACAAGGCCATCTACAACATCGTATACCGACTGCTCGGCAACCCTGAAGATGCGTCGGACCTCACGCAGGACGCCTTCGTCAACGCCTTCAGGGCGCTGAAGTCCCTGAGGGACCCCGGCATCTTCTACCCCTGGGTCCGTCAGATCGCGGTGAATCTGAGCCGCAACCAGCACAAGAGGGCGACTCGTGTGCGGGTCCACTCCTTGGACGATACCACCCGGACCGAGGAGGGGGAGCAGCTCAGCCGGGAGCTGCCGGATTGGTCCCCTGGGCCATCAGAGGAGCTCGAAGATAGGGAGCTCCAGGAAAGAATCGCCGAGGCCATCGCCACGCTGTCCCCGGACCACCGAGCGGTGGTGACTCTGCACCATTTGGAGGACGTACCGGTGGCGGAGGTCGCGGACATGCTCGGCATCTCGGTAGGCACGGTGAAGTCCCGCCTAGCGCGGGCGCGGGATCGTCTGGCCCGCAGACTCCGAGGATACGTAGAACCGGAGGAGGTAACAAAGTGATCTGCCAGCGAGCCAAGGAGCTCATGCCAGACTACCTGGAGGGCTGCCTAAAGGGCGTCCAGCATCTTGAGATGCGCCACCACCTGGAGGGCTGCGCGGGCTGCCGAGGGGAGCTGGGGGTTCACCAGAGGGTCCTGGCGCTCGTAAAGGTCAGCGAGGCACTGGAGCCGCCGCCCGGGCTGTGGAACGGGGTTCGGAATCGTATCGGCCGGCCGGAGCCGCGAGCCAACTTCGTCCGCCGCTGGTTCGGCACCACCTTCAGCAAGCCACTGAACGCCGCAAGCGCGCTGGCAGCCCTGGCGGCCCTCGGCGCCATGCTGCTCTCATCGTC
>DASXUI010000382.1:0-6085 GCA_036504955.1 Armatimonadota bacterium | reverse complement strand
CTCACTACTCGTGGCGGGCCCCGCTCCGGTCACCTCGAGATCCTGCCCCGTGCTGATCCCACGAACCCCCGCCCTGGTGGCCGCGCCCCCTTTCCCCCACGCAAGACGGGCGACCAGTTTCCTGCTGAGGTGGCGATCCTCGCTGGACTTCCGCACGCGTCCGGAGGAGCGGGAGTCCTCGGAGGAGGCGACGGCCAGCACCCTCGTCAGCGACGGCGACGACCTTCGGAGCCGGCTGCTGGCCGCGCTTCAGCCCTCCCTGGAGCTGCTGTGCGCCGCAGACTGGGTTCTGGACTGGCCGGCGCCGCTGCTGGGGTACCAGCGGGAGGGCATCGCCGCGCTGGTGGCTCGCCGGTCGCTGCTGCTGGCCGACGACATGGGGCTGGGCAAGACGATCCAGGCCATCGCGGCGCTCCGCATCCTGTTCTACCGCCGGGAGATCGCCCGCGCCCTGGTAGTGTGCCCTGCCGGGCTGCTGGTCCAGTGGCTTCGCGAGCTGAGACGGTGGGCGCCGGACCTGGTCGCGCTTTGCATCCAGGGTGCCCCGGAGGCGCGCGCGAAGCAGTGGCAGACGCCCGCCCACGTGAAGCTGGTGAGCTACGAGACCCTGCGCGGCGACGTGCTGACGCTGAGGGACAGCCCCGCGCTTCGGCACCCCTGGGACGTGGTGGTGCTGGACGAGGCCTCCCGCATCCGGAACCGGGAGACGGGCGTCTCCCAGGCGTGCCGAGCCCTGCCGAGGGGCCGTCGGTGGGCGCTGACCGGTACGCCGCTGGAGAACCGGCTGGAGGACCTGCACCCCATCCTGGAGTTCTTGGTCGGCGATCCCCGGCAGCGCTACCGCCAGCCCGCGTCGCCCCGGGAGCTGCTGCTGGCGCTGCGTGAGCTCCAGCTTCGGCGCAAGAAGGAGGAGGTGCTGTCCGACCTGCCCCCCAAGCAGGTGCATGAGCTGGCGCTGGAGCTGCCGCCCGCCCAGCGCCAAGCCTACGACCGCGCCGAGAAGGAGGGGGTGGTGCGGCTCTCTCAGGCGGGCTCCGCCGTGACCCTTACTCACGTGCTGGAGCTGATCACGCGCCTGAAGCAGCTCTGCAACCGCGACCCCGTGAGCGGCGAGTCGGCGAAGCTGGAGGAGATTCGGGACCGCGTGGCAACGCTGGCCGCGGAGGGGCACCGCGCGCTGGTCTTCTCGCAGTTCACGGACAGCGAGTTCGGCGTGGAGCGGGTGGTACGGGCACTAGCCGCCTACCGGCCCCTGCGGCTGACCGGGGAGATGACGACCTCCCAGCGGGCCGAGGCGGTGGAACGCTTCACGGCCGACTCCAGCCACAAGGTGTTGGTGCTCTCGCTGCGCGCGGGGGGCGTGGGGCTGAACCTGCAGTCGGCCTCCTACGTGCTGCACCTGGACCGCTGGTGGAACCCCGCCATCGAGGAGCAGGCGGAGAGCCGGGCCCACCGCATGGGGCAGCCGTACCCGGTGACGGCGATCCGCTTTATCTGCGCCAACACGGTGGAGGAGCGCATCGACGCCAAGCTGAGCGAGAAGCGGAAGCTCTTCAAGGACCTGGTCGATGACGTGAGCCTGGACCTGACCACGGCGCTCTCGGAGGAGGAGCTATTTGGCCTCTTCGGGCTCACCCCGCCCTCGCGGGAGCGGCGCCCGGCCGCCCCCAGCCGCTTCGCCACGATGGCGGAGCCGGAGCTGAGTGGGTGGCTGCATCAAGGGCTGGAGCGACTGGGCTTCTCCCTATCCCCGATCACGACTGGCGCCCCGACCGAGGCCGAAGGGCCTTCGGCTGAGGCCCCGTCTCTCCTCTGGCGCGCGGCCCGCGAGGACGCGCTCACTGGAGAGACGAGGATGCTGGTGCGCTGCGTCCGCCAAGGGGCGCCTGCGGGCACGCCGGAGCTGCTGGAGCTGCTGGCTCTGCTGCCGTCCGAGCCGGAGGGCACCCTCGCGGTCCTGGTGTCCCCCACAGGCTTCACGGCCCAGGCGCTGCACGTCGCGGAGTTGAGCGGCGCGGTGCTGTGGGGGCCGAGGGAGCTGGAGCAGTTGGGCGACGCCGCCGACGCGGAGGGGCTGCTGGGGTGAGCCAGCCGCAGGACTGATGCCAAGCCTGAGCTACTCACGGGAGCGTGTGGAAGCCGGCGTCAGGGGCCGCTCGTGGTGCTCTCCAGGCGTCTGCAAGAGTACCGATGGGAGCGGTACGGACCAGCTTGACACGAGCACGGCAGTGTTGTAGTCTGCATACAACGTTGTATGTCGACCACAACGTCACGTCGTTCTCGGGCAGAGGAGGTACCGATGGAGACGACCTTCGGCGCATTCGTGGAGGCGCGCAGGAGAGCGAAGGAGATCACGCTTCGCAAGTTCAGCGCGCTGGTTTCCATGGACCCCGCCAACTACAGCCGTGTGGAGCGTGGACTGTCAGCCCCGCCGACCCATCCGGACAAGCTGCTTGCCTTTGCCAACGCTCTAGGAGTAGAGCCAGAAGGCGAGGAGTACCAAGAGATGGTCCGCCTTGCCGCCATCGGCGGCGGGAGGATCCCTCCGCGCGTCCTCTCGGACGAGGAAGTGCTCCGTCGCCTCCCGGTCCTGTTCAGGTCCCTCGAGGCAGGAAACATGGACGACGAGACCTTGCACGAGCTCTTCGAGGCCCTGAAGAGGGAGTGAGGATGACTTGGCTATCCCCTACCTGTCCTACCAGCAGGTCCTAGCCCAGACAGCGGAGATACTGGAGGCCCATTGGTCTCAGCGGGGGATCCCGGTCGATATCGACCACATCGTGGAGATTGGCTTTGGGATCCGGATCACCCCGCTCCATGGCTACCGGACGCGGTTCGGGGTCGAGGCGGCGATCTCTCAGGAGCTGGATGAGATCCAGGTAGACAACCACTGCCTGACCCGCCAGCCTCGACGGTATCGCTTCGCGCTGGCGCACGAACTGGGTCACCGTGCCCTGCACGGCTCCATCATGAGGGACCTGCGCATCACGGGAGAGGAGACCTGGATGATGGCGATCCGTGCCATCTCCAGTGAGGACTACGGCCGCATGGAGCGGCAGGCGAACCTGTTCGCTGGACTTCTGCTGGTGCCTCCGAGGTCTCTGCTGGAGAGTTGGCGGCAGGCCGAGGCGAGGGCCCTGGAGAGTGGCATCGACAACCTTGGCGGGCTGGGGCCTGAATCACTGAGCCAGGTCGCGGGCAGCATCGCTAACGACTTCGATGTCAGCTCCAGAGTCATCCAGATCCGTCTGGAGACGGATGAGCTAGTGGAGCCACAGACCCGCTAACGCCCGCAAGGCGGCTCATGGGACCGGCCGTCCTGTTCCACCCGGAGAGCCCCTCTGTGAGATCTCGGACGGCTGGAGCTGACCGGCGTGGGACCGGAGCAGCTCTCGGGCGTGGTCCGACAGGCTGGCCTGGTCTGATACCAGTCAGAGGAAGCAGCCGGTATCACGAACCATCGGTGGGTTCGGGCTCCCAGTCGGCGCCCGGCCAGTCTTCAGGGGAGAGCGGCAGCGTGGGATCCTCGTGGAGGATCACCCCCATGAACTCAGGGTGCTGTTTCAGAGGGTCCGGAGCCGGGGTTGCGGGCCGAAGCTCCGCGACGGGCTTGCCATTTCGGCAGATCCGCACGACCTCTCCCCGCTCTACGGCCGCCAGGAGCGCTGACAGCCGAGCCCTAGCCTCAGTGGTGTTAACGGTGATCATAGGCTAAGTCTAGCTAAGGCCATATGACGCGTCAAGGGGCTTCGCTGTACAGACCCTACGCTACCTTGGGCAGATCGTACATATCGTCGAGGCTCACCAGCAGCAGCCTCGTGGCGGGGTCGGCGGCCAGATCTTGCAGGCGGGCGGTGAAGCCGGAACGGGAGAAGAGGGCGAGGTGAGGTCGCCTATCGGTGCTCGCGCCGGGGAGGCGCGAGGCGCCCTCGAGCAGGACCTGGTAGTCGCCAAGATCCACTGGGTTGCTCGTCCACTTGCAGGATCCGACCAGGGTCACGCGGCGATCTGCGTCCAGCGCCACCACGTCCAGCTCTTGGTCGCCTGACCACCACCTGCCGAGGTGGGTGAAGGACGCCTCCTCGGGTATCTGCTCAGCCTCCAGGGCACGCCACAGGTACTGCCGGCAGGCCCGCTCAAAGGCGGGGGACGACACGTAGTGGTGGAGCTGAGGAGCGATGGTCTTCTGCCAAACGCGCGCCCCCATCCCTCGCTCCACCAGTCCTTGTGACCCGTCCACGAAGCGGTAGTAGAAGTCGAGGAAGGGGTCGTCCACGAAGTAGAGCGAGTTCCGCGATCGTACGCTGCCCTCCTCGGTCACCGGCACCTCGCGCCGAAGAAGCCCCAACTCCTGGAGGGTCACCAGGAAGGGCGCTACGTCCTGGGCCGACCGCTTCCCAATGGTGCGAGCGATCTCCGAGGGACGCCTGTCCCCCTGGGCCACGGCGCGCAGCATCGAGCCGTAGAGCACGTCCCGCCGCAGCTCCTGACGGAGAAGCCAGTCGGGCTCCTCTGATAGGTAGGTGTTCGGCTTCAGCACGGTGGCCAGCAGGTTGCTCGGCAAGTCCAGGGCGTCATCGAACTGCTCCAGATAGGAGGGCATGCCTCCCAGGACGGCATAGCGAACCATCCGCTCCTCAGGCACCTGCCTGGGAGAGAAGAGACCCGCCTCGGCGTAGTCCAGGGGCTGAAGCTTCAGGGCTCCCGTGCGCCGGTTGTAGAGGGGAGCGTTTCGGTCCAGGACCTGCTGCTCCATGAACCCTACGGTAGAGCCACAGAGGAACACCTTGAGGTTGGGCAATCGCTTCTGGGTATCCCACCAGTGCTGCAAGGAGGTGAGCATCCCCGGCTCCACGTCCGCGAGGTAGGGGAGCTCATCGATGACGACGACCAACGGCGCCGGGTCCGCCGAGTCATGGCGCTGCCTCGCAAGGTGCGCGAGAAGGTCCAGGAGCGCCTGGAAGCTGGTCAGGGGCTGGGCAAGGAAGAGCGAGGGGAAGGCCTCCCGAACCGCGACCGTCACCTCGGCCATCTGGAGAGGCAAGGTGCGGCGCGTGGCCCGGTAGTACAGGTAGGGAAGCCCGCAGGCATCCAGCGTCTCGGCCAGCAGCGCGCTTTTGCCAACGCCACGGCGCCCGTAGAGGATGAACAGCTCGGCCCGCGCCGACTCCAGGACCTCCGTCAGGCGCAGGCGCTCACGAGTGCGGTTGTGGAAAGACGATGCCTCTCGGTCCATATTCGTATGCCTTCCCGCCCTGGCCCCCGTGATCCTCAGGGCGTCACTAGTATAATCGTGCCTATACTAATCATCACTATACTACCCTCCAGGCCGTGGCATCAAGGTCCATCGCCCCCTGACGAGCCCGGGGACAGGGCCCCAGGCCTCTACTGGCTCGCTTAGCGTGCATCGGCCTCCGGACGGATCGGCAGGGAGGCGGGGGCTTCGGGCACGCCATTCCTACGCGCTGCCGGAGATCAGCGCAGGAGCTAGTTGGACGGACGCGCGAGGCCCATGGTGCTGAGCGCCGAGAGGCCCCTCACCGATGGCATCGCCCCACCCATCCCGTTAGCGGAGGAGTACTGACCCATAGAGAACAAGGGGTCACTGGTCCTGCCCACCAGCCGTCACCCTGGGGTTAGGGGCCCAACGGGAGGGAAGATGAGGAGCTCCGCGTTTCGCGCCACAAGGGGATCGGTTCTGCTACTCGCCCTGCTGTGTGGGGTCGCGGGCTGCGGCGCGCGAACCCCCATCACCTGCAGGCAGGGCGGCTTTGCCGTCACGATGCCCGGCACTCCGGAGTCAACGGACGTTGACCTCAGCACCGAGCGAGTGGAGGCCCGGGGAGAGGCATACAGGTCGATCGAGGGTGGCACCGTGTGGATGGCCGCCTACATCCGGTACTCCCCCGACTATCCAGTGGAGGGGATGAGGACCCTTAGGGAAGCGATGAGTAGTTCACTGCTGCGGTCGGGGTCTACGCTCACCTCCCGACGATACCTATTTGTGAACGGGGCGCCCGCCGTGGACTACACCACGGTGAAGACCGAGGAGTCCTACAGGCAGGTGGGAACCTGCCGGCTCATG
>DASXUI010000381.1:0-2565 GCA_036504955.1 Armatimonadota bacterium | reverse complement strand
CGTGAATCGCCGGGCTCAGGGGCTCAATCCTCCTGAAAGGAGGGTTCTGACCCCAGGGTGCCACGGTGGTTCAGAACCCCGGTTCAGCGGGATTGAGCCTCGGAGCCCGGCGATTCACCGCCGGGCGGACGGCCGCTGGGCTCACGCCCCCGCCGACCTCACCATTTCCCACCCTCTGAGGCCTTTCCCCAAGGAACCCACGACCCAGGGGCCCCGGGGCCGCCCCCAAGGCTGGCTACCGCCGAACCTGGAAGCCGAAGAGCTCGTTGCCCAGGGGCTCCCACTCCAGCTCCAGGCCGTCCACGTGAGCCATGATGGGGCCTTCCTTGAGCTGGCTGAGCCACCACTGGACGCGACCGGTCGGGCCCTGAGCCAGGGCCTCCACGCGGCCGTCAGAGAGGTTGCGGACCCAGCCGCTCAGCTCCAGGCCCACGGCGGCGCCACGCACGAAGTCGCGGTAGCCAACGCCCTGCACGCGTCCGGAGACCCAGACGTGGGCCCTTCGCTGCTCCTGGTCTGCCATCTCAGTAGTCCACCGGTCGCAGGTAGTAGTCGCCGATCGAGGTGTGGGAGACCATCGCGGTGGTGGGAAGGCGGCGCTTCCAGTGGGTGCTGTCCAGCCGCTTCACCACCAGGCCCACCTCGGCCGCGCCGAAGCCCATGGCGATGAGCCGCTCCCGCCGGTAGCCCTGCAGCAGGTAGAAGAGGATGTGGTCCGCGCGGGGGTAGGAAATGCCGATGTCCCCTTCGTCCGTCTGGCCCTGGATCAGGTCCGCTGAGGCGGGCTTCTCCACGATGACCGAGGGTACGCCCAGGTACCGCGCGAGTTGCCACACCTGCGTCTTGTAGAGGTCGCCGATGGGGTTCAGAGGCGGCGAGTCATCCGCGTGCCAGGTGTAGTACCCGAAGAGCCGCTCCGTCTTGTTGCCCGTGCCGATGGGCAGGCCGCCGTACCTCTCCGACTTGTCGAAGACCACGATCATCCGGGTCCGCGCCATCACGTTGCCGCGCCGCCGGGGCGAGGCGTCCGGTTCCCCGCTCAAGTAGCCATCCACCGCCGCGCTGATGTCCACTGTCTCCGAGCGGATGCCCAGGTCGTCGATACAGAGCTGGGCGTGCTCCAGACTCTCCGGGCTGCTGGTGCGGTAAGGCATGCGGATCGCGACGACGTTTTGCGGTCCCAGTGCGCGCGCGGCAAGATACAGGACCAGCGAGGAGTCCACGCCGCCGGAGGCCGCGATGACGGCCGTGCTGAACCCGCGACGTCGGCACAGCTCGTCGCGGAGGAAGGTGACCAGCCACTCGGTGAGCAGCGGAGCGTTCACCCTCAGGTCCTCCTCCACGGAGGGAAGCGAGGGGCGAAACTCCAGTACGGGCAGCTTACGCATCAGTTGGGGTGCCTTCTCTGTACCACGGTCTGCAGGTCCTCAAGGAGGTCGGGGAGGCACGTCTCCAGATCGGCGAGCATGGGGAGGTTGGCGCGGGCGATGGCGATGTCATCGAGGTCCAGCACGCAGTCCAGCAGGCACTCCTCGGACAAGGGCCCCTCCGCCACCAGCCGGCCGAAAGGGTCCCACACCATCGAGCCGCCTGCCAAACCCTTCCCTCCCTCGAAGCCCGTAAGGCCGCTGTAGACCACGAACACGCCGTGCTCCGAGGCTATGGAGGAGGCCACGCCCTTCCAGTGCTTCAGGCTGCCCGTCTCGGCATCCTCGAAGCCTCGTCCAGGGGACGCTGAGCCGATGAAGAGCACCTGCGCGCCCTTCAGCGCCGCAATGGTCCCGCTGATGGAGTGCCAGGCGTCCTCGCACACCAGGAGGGAGACAGGGGCGTAGCGGGTGGCGAAGGCCTCGAAGCGGAACCCGCGCGCCACGAAGCGCTCCTCGTCGAAGACGCCATAGGTGGGCAGGAATACCTTGCGGTGGACGTGCCGAATGCCCTGCCCCTCCAGCCCGTCCGGCCCAAGGGTCGCGTACAGGTAGGAGTTGTAGTACTTGCCGGCCCGCAGCTCGTAGAAGCCGGCCACCACGTCCAGCAGGGGCGCCTCCTGGCCCGCGCGGGCGCGGTACACTCTCGAGAGGTCGGCGTACAGGTCATCGCGCGTCCGGGCCACCTCGGCGACGCCGCCCTCAAGGAAGTAGCCGGACATGACCGTCTCGGGCAGCACCAGCACGTCGAAGGCACGGCCCTCCTCGGCGCACTGCTCGAACAGGTCACCAACCTGGCCCAGGTTCGCCTCGTAGTCCGCCTTCTTCGCCTTGAGCTGCCCCACCCCAACTCGTATCTTCATGGTCCTCCTACCGCGCGGCCGGGCCTCACGAACCGAAGCTGCTCGCGGAAGGCACCAGGCGCAGTCCCGCTGCCCCCTTCGGCCTGGCCCTCCCTCTCACCTCACACCCGCGACTACTCCCCTTCGTCGTCCTCGTCGGGCACGGTGGGGTTGCGGCCGTAGCGGTCCGTGAAGTAGGAGTTGAGGGACTCCTTGGACATCAGCACCTCGCGGGGCTTGGCGTTGTCCATGGGCCCCACGATCCCCTGCTCCTCCATCATATCCACCAGCCGGGC
>DASXUI010000380.1:0-48343 GCA_036504955.1 Armatimonadota bacterium | reverse complement strand
AGCACCGGCGTGGTGCCGTCGTAGACGAAGTAGGTGGTGCCGTTGGCGGTGCTCTTGCTGGCTCGGAGATCATCTCCCCGGTAGGTGGCCGTCAGCAGCGTGCCGTAGCTGGTCAGGTGGTTGTAGGCATCGTAGGTCAGCGACCGGGTGATGCCATCCGCCGGGTACTGGGTCAGGTTGCCCCGGGTATCGTACTGGTAGCCCGTGGAGGTCCGCTGGTTGGCCTGGTTGTAGGTCAGCCCCGACGTGGAGCGCAGGGTGGTGGGGTTCCAGCCGGTGTCATAGGCGTAGCTTTGGGTTAGGTTGGGGCTGCGCCGCCCGATCGTCTCGGACAGCAGGCGGTCGGTGCTGGTAGAGGCAGTTCCGGTCTCCTGGTAACCCAGGGTCACCGAGCCTGGATAGGTGACGCCCGCCGTGTAGCTGGTCAGGTTGCCCAGCACGTCCCGCTGCAGGGGGGCGCCGCTCGGACCCCAGAAGCCGCTGACCAGCTCCATCCAGCTCTTGCCGTTGTAGAGCATCGAGAGCTGGCTTCGAAGGTCATAGCGGTAGTCGGCGTAGCTGCCGCTGCCCAGTGTCTGCAGAGACAGGAGAGAGGGCGCTTCCAGTAGGCTAGTTAGCCGTTAGGGTGGGGGTTTCCTCTTGGAGAGCAGACTAGCCATACCATGAGTGCTCAGAGCAAGGCTGGCTTCCGGAGGCTCCTGCCCCTGATGCGGGCCGGGCCATCATGCGCGTTCTGGGAGGACTGCCCGGCCGTGACCGCCAACCTGCTCTAAGAGGCCGGCCGAGGGGGCTAGCGGCACAGACGACCGCCCCCCACGAGGTGTTGCCAGGGGACAAGGTCCAGTGCCACGAGTATGGGCCAGCCCGGCAGCGGCGCCGGCCCTCTGGCCCGTCCGCCAGTGGTGTCCGGGCTGACCCACCACGCTGGGGGCGTCTCCTGCCGGATGAGGCCCCGATGCCCCCGCCCCCTGAGAGGAGTGTCCTTTGAAGCGATGCCTTCTGGCGTTACTGCTGTGCGCGGCGTGCGTCGCGTCCCTCGCGCGAGCGGAGGCAGCCCCCACCCGTGACCTCTTCTCGGACACCTGGGTCGGCCGGGACGCCCTGGGCCGCGACCTGCCGAGCTTCGCGGCGGTGGGTCCGGTGAAGAAGGACCAGCGTCGCGTGGTGGGCATCTTCTACATCACCTGGCACAGCGACGGCCTGGCGAAGCTGAAGAGCCCCTACTCCGCAGACGTCAGCAAGGTCCTCGCCACCGACCCGAAGGCGCGGCTGGACGCCAAGCATCCCCTCTGGACCGAGGGCTCCTACCACTGGGGCGAGCCCGAGGCGGGCTACTTCCTCAGCAAGGACGAGTACGTCATCCGCAAGGACATGTCCATGCTCGCGGATGCGGGCGTGGACGTGCTGGTGATGGACGTCACCAACGCGGTGCGCTACTGGGACGAGTGGGACGTGGTCTTCCCCGTCATGGAGAAGATGAAGGCCGAGGGCAACAAGGTCCCCAAGTTCTGCTTCTGGGCCTTCAACGGCCCCGTCATCACCGTGGTTCAGGACCTGTACGACCGCATCTACAAGCCCGGTAAGTACAAGGACCTGTGGTTCGAGTGGGACGGCAAGCCGCTGCTGCTCTACAACGGAACCCCCAGCTCCGACGCCAATGGCGGAGGCGTGCAGAACCCCAATCCGCACTACGACGCGGCCGCCAAGACTGACCCCCAGAACCCACACTACGGCGACCCCGACTACGCGGAGCAGAACTACAAGGACTACACGAAGGAGGTGAAGAGCTTCTTCACCCTTCGAAGCATGTGGTGGGGTTACTACGAGTGGGCGGGGAAGCGCTTCGTGGGAACCGAGGACAACTGGAGCTTCGGCCTGGACCTGGGGGATAAGCGGGTGAGGGCGCTGAAGCCGGAGGAGCTGGTCTCAACCCATCAGGGCAAGCGGGAGGAAGCGGCCGTGACGCCCGCCCAGCATCCCTCCAGCCTGATCGGGAAGTCCTGGACCCGTGACAAGGAGGAGCCTCAGCTTAACGACCAGGACCTGCCCGTCCCCACCTACGTGCCCTGGCTCGGCAAGACGGTGGAGCACCCGGAGGGCTACGGCATCTATTTCCAGCAGCGCTGGGACGAGGCGCTTAAGGGCAACCCGCAGTTCCTCTACATCAACGACTGGAACGAGTGGACCGCCGGCAAGTACCAGCCGGAGGGCGGCAAGACCACGCCCTTCATGCGGCGCGACAGCCCCTACTTCTTCGTGGACCAGTACAACGCGGAGTTCAACCGCGCCCTGTCACCCATGAAGGGCGGGTACACCGACAACTACTACATGCAGATGGCGCAGAACATTCGCCGCTACAAGGGCGTCCGCCCCATCCCCCAGAACCGCGGGTATCGGTCCATCAAGATCGACGGCCGGTTCCAGGACTGGGACGCCGTGAAGGTGGAGTACCGGGACACCACGGGCGACACCGCCCATCGGGACTACCCGGGCTACGGCGGGCTGCACTACAAGGACGACTCCGGACGGAACGATATCGTCGCCTGCAAGGTCGCCCTGGACCGCGATCAGGCCTACTTCCTGGCGCGAACCCGCGAGCCCATCACCGCACGCACCGGCGCCAACTGGATGCTGCTGCTCATCGACGCTGACAAGAACCCCGCCACCGGGTGGTACGGCTACGACTACCTGGTGAACGGGACCGTGCTGGACGACCGGACCACGACCCTGAAGCGCTACTCCCCCGGCGCTCCCGGAGGCCCCTGGGTGCGGGTGGCGAAGCTCGACTACCGGTGCGCCGGCAACTCGCTGGAGCTGGCTATCCCCAGGAAGCTGCTGAACCTGAGGGGCGACTCGGTCACCTTCGACTTCAAGTGGGCGGACAACCCGCAGGACCTGAAGGACCCCGTCTCCCTATCCACCAGCGGCGACACCGCCCCCAATCGACGTTTCAGCTACCGGTGCATCTGGAAGAGATAGCGGCCGAGTCAGCGGCTCTTGGGGAATTGGGGCCTCTCAGGGACACCCGCTTTGGCGCCGCCCCCTGCCACGCAGCAACGCGGGGCAGCGTGGCCGCGGTGGCCATGGCGCTTGGCAAACACTGCCGACAACCGACGTGCCGTCCCCGGAGGAGGACGGAGCGAACGGTAGCCCGAGGGCTTCAGCCCCGGGCCTTCCGGCAGCGGCACGCCTACCAGGCCCCGCAGCCACTCACCCCGCCACAGCCTGCACGAAGGCGTTGCGGGTGGTGAGGTCGGAGTCGGAGAGGTCACGGAAGCGGGGGGCCAGGAGGTTGCGCGGCAGGGCGGGGCCGGTAGTGTGGGATTCGCCTACAACCCGGAAGCCGGCCTCCGAGAGGAAGCGCTGGTGGCCGGAGAAGGGAACCCGGTTGATCAGCCAGGCCCGCCGCCCCCGCAGCAGCTTCCACGCCACGTCGGACACGGCGTATTGCCCGTTCCACGCACGCGTGTAGCCGTGGGAGGAGAAGTCGATGGAGTGGGACATGAAGCCGCCGGGGCGCAGCCAACGCTTCAGCGCCTGGTAGGTGCCGGGCACGTCGTCCACGTGCTCCATCACGGCCTGGGAGTAGGCCATGTCGATCCGGCCGGGCGCGATGAGCGATGGGTCGTGCCACGGGGCCACGTAGGTGATCGCGCAGGGCGAGGGGTTGCCAAGAAGCGCCTCGCGGATCGTGGCCACGCGCTCCGGGCAGAGGACACGCTTCAACCGCTCCTCCGTTAGGACGGACGCCGGGAAGTCGTAGCAGCTCAGCGTGGGCCGGATGCGCGGGAACTCGACCGCGTCCGGGATGGGAGCACGCTGGGAGAAGAGCTCCAGCAGCTCCTCCAGAATCGCCAGGTTCCGGGCGCTGAAGGCGTAGTGCACCACGTCGAAGGCGTAGTACTCCTCCACCCCCGTCAGCATCGCCGCCAGGCCGATGCCCAGGGAGTCCCCCGGCCCCAGCTCCGCCACGCGCTTCACGTCGGTGGGCAGACCCGACTGCTCCGCCTTCACCAGGTGCCTCAGCCACACGGAGTAACAGTAGCGGGCGGACACCGTGCCCCCCGTGCCCTTGTGGCGGCCCGCCACCGCCGGGATGTAGGTCGCGATTCCCCCTACCAGTGGCTTCGCCCGAACCTGCATCATAGGTGGGTCACTGTCCCGCGCGCTGCCATATCCTGACCTCCCCAGTCCGTAGCCATGCCCTAACCCGCATAGTGCACGAGGCGACTGCGCGTCGTGCCTGGCGCGGGCTTCCCCACGCTCTTGTGAAGGATGCACGCTCGGGGACCCCCCTCGACCCTCGAGACGTGTCGCTCTGAAAAGCGGCACCCTACGCGTGAAACGCCGCCGCTACCAGAACTAGATGCCGGCGCTACCCCACGTGCGCAGCCTCTCGCGCGAGGATCCGGTCATAGTGCTCCCGCAGGCGGGCGGCAGCTCGCTCCACGGAGAGCTCCAGCACCCTCTCTCGGCCCAGCACGCGCCCTGGCCCCCCGTGCACCCTTCGCAGCTTGGCGGCAAGGTCCGGCGGGTTGGCCTCGGCGAGGTAGCACCCCTCGATGCCCTCCAGTCGCTCCCGCACGTCCCCCACGTCCACCGAGACCACCGGCACGTTGCACGCCAGCGCCTCCTTCACTACGTTGGGGGACCCCTCGTGCTGGGAGGTCAGGATCACCGCGTCACTGGCGTTCAGCCACAGGGGCACCTCGGCATGGGGCACACCCTTGAGCTGCCGGAGTTCCACGGGAAGCCCCGCGGCCTTCAGCAAGTCCACGGCCCCCTGAGCCAGCCAGAGCCTCTTGCGGGCGTCCCCCGCGTTGGTCGGGAAAAGAACGCTGAAGGAGTCCTGGCACCACCCGAGCTTGGCGCGGCAGGCGGCCCTGTCCATCTCCTGAAAGCGATCCAGGTCGATCCCGTTGGGCAGAATCAGGCTCCGCTCCCTATCCGCCGAACGCGGCAGCGCCTGCTGAAGGTTCCGAGACTTCACCACGATCCCTTGCGCCCGACGCGCCGCTCGGTGGGAGCACAGCACCCCGTAGCCGCCGATCAGCTTCCGGAGGGCACCGTTCAGCGGCTCGCCCAGCAGATCGGACCCGCAGAAGGAGACGACCATGGGCACTCCGCGCAGCCGTCGCGTCACCTGGTCCGCCATCACCCCACCGTACATCACGTGAACCAGGTCCACGCCGCCCTGACGCACGCGCTCCTCCACGCGCTCCCCCAGCCGCCGGTACACCCCGGCCCCCTCCCGCAGCCGCCGAGCCAGCATCACCTCCACCGTGACGCCCACCCTCCGCAGCCCCATCACCTGCTGCTCCACGAAGGTCCCGGAGGTGGGGTCCTCGGGCGTAGGGTACATATTGGTCACCGCCAGGATGTGCACGCGGTCATCCTCCTTTGCGGGCAAGTGCTTGAGGGGGCGAGCGGGTGAGGGGGTGTAAGGGCCTCAGTCTGGGGGGTAGTGGTGCGCCCCCTGGCGTCGTGGGTGCCACCCACGGCTGACATAGAGGCGCCCCTCCGGGGCTGAAGCAGGCCGGCGCATCTTCGCCGCTGCGGCGCCTCTGAGCGTGGTAAGCCCCGGAGGGGCGACTCTACGTCAGCCGGGAATATCATTCCCGGCGCCGGGGCGCGTGCCGCTGCCTCTCCCGCCGAGGCCCTTACACCCCCTCACCCCAAGGCCGCGCAAGCGAGGCCCCTCACCCGCTCACCCCCTCAAGTACCTGCCCGTAGATGGCCAGCACCCGCTCCGCCAGGCCGTTTGGGCTGAAACGATCGAGAACAAGCTGCCGGGCCGCCTCGCCCATGGCGCGGCATCGGGCGGGGGAGTCGGCAAGATACACCATGCGGTCGGCGATGACCTCCGAATCGTCGAAGGGGACCACGTAGCCGGTCACGTCCTCCTGAACCAGCGCGGCGGAGTCGCCGGCCGGAGTGGTCAGGATGGGGAGCCGGGAGGCCATCCCCTCCAGCAGCGCGTTGGGCATCCCTTCGTGGTCGGAGCATTGCACCATCAGGCGGCACCTGGCGAGCAGCGCCGGCACGTCGTCGCGTTGGCCGGCGAGCGTCAGTGCCTCCGGCCCCAGGGACAGCTCCCGGGCCAGCGCCTCAAGGCGCGTGCGCTCCGGGCCATCGCCGATGAGGAGCCCCCGCAGCGTGGGGCAGCGCTCGCGGGCCAGCGCCAGCGCCTCCAGGAACCGGTCGAAGCGCTTGACGGGCACCAGCCGCCCCACCGCGACGGCGATGGGGCCGCCCTCCGGAAGGGGCAGATCGGCAGGCTGGGCTGCCCGGGCATCCAGTTCCACCGTGTCCAGCACGTTGGGCAGCACGCGCAGGCGGGCGGGCGCCACGCCGGCATCCAGCGCCCGGCGGTAAGCCTCCTGGGAGTTCACCACCAGGCGCCCGGTAGCGTGCAGGCAGCTTCGTCCCCAAATGCCGCTCTTCTGCATCTCGTAGGCGAGGTCGCTCTGGATGCTTCCAATGGATAGGGCGCCGCACGCCCTCGCCCCCGCCGCCGCGTACAGGTTGGTGAAGAAGTGGACGGAGTGGACCACCTCCGGTCTGAGCCTACGCAGCTCTCTCGCCAGCAGGAGGGCGCGTGCCGGGGGTCCGCCGCGCACACCGAAGTGGCGCACCGGGATCCCCTGGTCCTGAAGAAGCGCTTCGTAGTGCTGCCCCCGGGTCAGGCTGAAGACCGTCACCTCCACGCCTGACTGGTGAAGGGCGTGGCAGATGTGTAGGAGCTGCTTCTCCGCGCCCCCCAGGCTGAGGGCCCCGGCGATGAGGGCGATGCGCCGGCCTCGGCCGGAACTGGTCTCAGCATGCCCACCAGACGTCGGTGGGACGGGGCGGGGTGCGGTCCCCGCCGAGCTCGCGGGTACTGGGGCACTCATGGCGCGTGGCCCCGCCTGGCGGAGGCAACCAGATTGGTCTCCGGCGCCAGGCTGTCGCGCTGGGGGGAGAGCCAGGGATCCTCACCCTCCGGAATGCGGAGTTGAGCGCCGTGGCTCCTGACCTCCGCCACGGCCGCCAGCGTCCAGGGCAGCAGGCCGGAGACGAAGCGGCGCGGAAGCCGCAGCTTGACGTCCAGCACCTCGTAGGCGTCGTCACTGTTCAGAGTGTGCGTCGCCAGGCCGCGCGGCATCCAATCCGGGCCCAGGCGCCCCACCGGGACCTCGCGGTAGGTCGTGGTTGTCAGCTCCTCCACTTGGTTGAGGCAGATGGCATGGCCGTAGCGCGCGCCGCAGTCCTGCGAGGGGCGCAAAAGGCGGTCGCCCACCCAAAGGAAGCGCCCCGCGGGTCTGGCCCGGCGGACGTCCGAGATCACCGGGTTGGCGGCGTGGGGCTCCCAGGGACCCAGAGGGGTGTCCGAGTGGTACACGCAGAGCTCATCGTGCAGGCGCGCGCCCCGAACCGCGCGGTTGGCGAAAAGCCAGAACCGGCCGGCGTGCCGCAGCAGGGTGGCATCAACCACTGAGACGCCCCGCATCAGCACGCGGTCCAGCGCCCATCGCCACGGGAACTCCTCAGCGCGGTAGAGCTCCAGCGTGCGATTCGCGGAGGTCTCCGGCATCAGGTAAACCTCGCCCTGCCACTCGAAGACGAAGGGGTAGGAGAGGTGGCAGCCGGTCTCCAGCACAACTCGTGGCGGAAGCCACGTCCCCTCGGGGCCCTCCTCCATGCACGAGATGACACCCGGCGAGAAGCGGCACCGGACTTCCTCCAGGAACAGGAAGCGGCGGCCCCGCCAGGTGAAGAGGAAGGGATCGGCGTACTCGCCGCCCCCAGGCCTCACCATGACGTGGAAGCCCCCGGCCCCGGAGCTCGTGCCCCGACGGCGGTAGGCGATGGCCCAGCGCTCCTCCGTCACCTGCCGTTGAGCGGCGTGCGTCAGCGCCCGACCGGCGGCCGTGAGAGCCACCCGCCCGGCCTTCACCTGCCGCGTGGGCGCCTCCCTGCACGTCTCGGGCGCCTCGCATTCCGGCTCCGCGCCGTCGCGGCTCAACTGGCTCAGCAGGCAGCGCAGCAGGATGTCTGCGCCCTTCCAGAGGATGGGATTGCGGGTCCTGGCAAGCGAGGTGAGGTCCACGGAAGAGACCGAGCGGTAGAGCCGTCGCCCCTCGGGGTGCTCCGGCGTTCGGGCCAGTAGCTCCGTCACGGCTTCCGTTTGGTGCTCGGCGAGCTCACTGAGCAGAGGACAGGAACCATCGCCCCGGCCATGGCGGAGGCGCCATACCCCCAACCGCGCGGCGCCCAGCCAGGAGGGCGGCGCACCGGCGGCACTCAGGTCCAGCACCACGTCGAGAGCTTTGGGGCATGGACCGGCGCTATGGTGAGCGGGCACGGCCTCCCGCGGCGCGGTATTGAGCTCAACAAGCTTCAGGGCGTCTCCGCTGGCCCGGAAGATGCGGCGGTCCATGGCCTCGTAGAGCCGGGCGCCGAGGGGCGGTGAAACCGGAGGGGGACCCAGTGAGAGCGTCACCACCTGGCACAGGTCAAGCTCGCAGGCCGCCTCAACGCGGCCTAGCACCTCGGCTACCCACTGGGGCACCCGAGGGCCATCCACGACGGCGCAGATTCGGAGCGGGGCTTGCCGGCTCTCAGGCATGCGCGGTCTCCGGTTCCGGATACAGGGGCACTGCCGGGTCTGTCCGCCGCGCCCGGCCCGCGACCAGGGCCACCTCACGGCCGCCCCCGGCCAGGGCGTAGGTGACCACCAACCAGAACGCCTTTCGGTAGTGAGGCGCTCCCGTGAAGGTGCTGAAAACCATCACGGAGACCAACAGGGCTAGGGGCACCAACTCCCACTGGGTGGTCCGCGCCCGCCAGGCCGCCTTGAGGGCCGCCGCGATGCCGTAGAGGAAGATTGCCAGCCCCAGGGCGCCCGTCTCCACCAGCATCAGCAGGATCAGGTTGTGCGCCGGAAGCCACATGCCGCGCCGGGCGAAGGTGGGGCGCACCCGCTTCGTCATCTCGAACATATAGCCGTCGGGCCCGGAGCCGTAGACCGGGCTCCTCTGGTACATCTCCCAGAGGATGGGGTACATCCGCGCCCTCAGCTCCAGCTTGCCGGTGGAGGCCAGGCCCCCCTCGAGGCGGTGGACGACCACCGGGTTGCGGGCGATCGCTATGCCCACCACCAGCACCACCAGCAGCAGAAGGCTCCTTCGCCGGGCCGCAACCAGGATGGGCCCCAACGGGATGGCGAGGATCAGGAGCCCGACCGAGGCCATCAGGGCGCCACCTCTGGAAGCCGTGAGCACCAGGCCCGCGCCAATAAGCCCCAGCATGCACAAGGCCACCGGCCGCGCCCAGGCGGAGGGCCGCCGGCCCGTCATCTCCGCGCCCGCGAGAGCCACCAGCGCCACCGCGTAGGTGACGGCGACGTTGTTGGCGTTCTCACCGAAGAGCGTCAGCCGGTTGTCGATCTCAGTGCCGACCTCCGCGGTGCCGATGTGCAGCACGTGGAAGCAGGCGCACAGCGTGCACCCCAGCGCGAAGGCCCACAGGCCCCGCCGGCCGGTGCCGGGGTATTGCAGCAGGTTGTAACAGAACCAGGACCACAGGATGATGCGCAGGAACATGCGCGTGGCCGGCGCCCAGATGCCGAACAGCTCCGGCGTCAACAGAACGCCCCAGGCCAGCCGCAGAAGGGCGTAGCCGATGAAGGCCGCGTAGGCAGCCGGCATCCGCCTGAGGCACACGCGCGGCTGGGTCACCACCGCGATGAGGAGGAACAGGTCCACCACCCGAGCGACGAGCGACCCATCCGACACGCCGGGGAGGATCAGCAGGTCGAAGGGCACGGCAAAGAGGGAGAAGTAGAAGGCGAAAAGCACCAGACGGCTTGGCACGGGCTCGGCCGGCCGCGCGTCGATTACCGGTGCGTGCTCTCTACCTGTGGTGTCTAGGATGGCTGGACTCATGGGATGGGCTGCTCGGGGATCGATGGGGTTTGGTGGCAGCGGGAGCGGCGGGCTCTAGCCGATCGCTCCCTCGTTCGCGGCGCCCTGCCTGGACGCCAACTGGCCGGGGAGCGACCGCAGCCATAGGGCCGCCTTACCCTTCAGGGAGACGGGCAGGCGGCAGTTGTAGTCGCACACCACCTCGCCGCCGAAAGCGGCCTTGAACTGGTTGATCGTCAGCAGGCGGGGGTCCGTATCGCCCGTGTACCAGCCCGCGAAGTCGTAGTAGGTGATGCCTTTCCCCCGGAAGCAGATCATGTCGTTCCAATGGAGCAACCGGTTCGCGCGCCCCACGATCTGGTGCGTGAGGGGGTCGGTGTCCTCCCGGCGAAGGGAGGCGGAGCAGACGGCGCGGGCACGGTCGCGGCCCAGGTAGTGGGCGTGGCAAACCAGAAGCGTTCCCTTGGCGGAGCGGGCGGTGGAGATGTCGAGTCGGCCGGCATCCGCCATCGCCTTCAGCCACACCTGGTCGCAGGGGGGCCGTCCCTGAGCCACGGCCCAATGGTCGAAGAACCTCTGAAGCTGCGCGAAGGCCTCCTCATCGCGGCCGTCGTGGTGGCTGCATACGGTCCCATCCTGCTCGCCGGCCCTGCGGATCTCCTGACGGGTCTGCTTGCGCACGTTGGAGCGCAACTCCGCCTCAGAGAGGCGCAGGTCGATGATGCGCGTGTGGAAAGGGGTCCACCCGCCGCCCCCCAGAGGCTCCGGCCGCTGGCGGTAGGTGATCACGTCCACCCGGCCCTGCCTGGGCTCCTCGTCGAACCAGACCTCGCCCATGCGAAGCCCCCCGCGATGGTATTGAATCACGCCCTGCCCCCGTATCTACGACCAGCTATGCGCCCAGTGGATGGGGCTCGCTTCCTCACGTGCCTTCGGATGGTGTTTTGGCAGTTGGGGCGCAGGCGTCTCGCCTGCGCGACCTACCAAGCCCTGAGACTCGCCGCCGACTCGCCGACCGCCATCTGCGTACAGGGCTTGCCTTGGCAGTTGGGGCGCAGCCGCCCCGGCTGCGCGACCTCTCGCCTGTAGCACCCGACCCTCTGTCCGAAGCCCCCGCCGATCATATGTGGGTGCGGTCTGCCCACCGCCTGGTCCAGCCGCGGAACTAAGGTGGAGGGGGGCGAGCCAACCACCACTCTCAGGGCCGGACGAGCCGCGCAGGCGAGACGCCTGCGCCCCAGCTGCTTGGGCCGTTGACAGAGGGGATGCGTCGTCGTGCGACTGCCCTCGCCGCCTACTTGCGGTACTCCACACACGCCTCGCGGCAGAGGGAGCGGGCCGGGGGGACCAGCTTCAGCAGCAGGTCGTCCACCGTCTCCAGCGCGGGCACCAGCGCCTTGGGCATCACGCGCTCCAGGCGAATGAGCACCCCCAAGGGGGTGGCCTTCGCCGAGGCGAAGGGGGCGCCCGCCGTCAGAAGCTCCCGTGTGGTCATGTCCCGGTCATCCATCGCCGCCACGTACCGAGCCCAGGCGCGGCGCTGAAGGATCGAGGGTCGGAAAGAGAGCGTCCCCTGCCGCCCGGCCGGGACCAGGTTCTGCAGGAATGCGAAGAGCGCGCTGTTTTCCACCGGCTCCACGAAGAGCGCTCTGCCCCCCGGCTTCAGTACTCGGTGGCACTCCTTGAGCGCCTGCCGGACGTCCGGCACCGAGACGTGGTGAAGGATGGCCCGACCCACCACCAGGTCATAGGTGCCGTCAGGGTAGGGCAGTGTGCGGATATCCGCCCGCTCAAAGACGGCGGAGCTGCCCTGCCCCTTGGCCAGCAGGCTCGCGGCCTCCAGGAGGTCGGGCCCCAGATCCACACCGGTGACCTGGGCCCCGCGCTGGGACAGGATGACGGAGAGGGCCCCGTGTCCGCACCCCAGCTCCAGCACTCGGAGTCCCTGAAGCGGCCCCAGCCCGTCCAGCATCGTCTGGATCACCTTCAGTCCCAGCGTATGGGAGACGCACCACTCGCACTTCTCCGGGTGGGTCCTGAGATGCTCCAGCCAATCGCGGCCGGACTGATTCCACCGCCCCTGCGGCTTGGTATGCTCCGCGACTCGCGCGCTATCAGCCATGGTCTGTAGTCCTCGTCGTGTGTGCTTGCGAATCCGCCGTCCGGTATGTCGTCTCACGCCAGGGGTGTTACCCCTGGCTGACGTAGAGTCGCCCCTCCGGGGCTTCCCGCGCCCTGTGGTCCAGCGCCGCTGTACCTGCGCCGGCGGGTCTGCGCACACCCACCGTCCTCCGGCTGAGGCCCCTACACCCCCTCACCCAAGGCCGCGCGAAGCGCGGCCGTCACCCCCTCACCCCCTCAGGCTTTGCTGCCTCGGGGCACCATCCTCAGCACCGCCCTCCGCTCCTCGTCGCTCAACAGCCAGCGGTAGGCGGCGGCCATGTAGAGGACGGAGGCCAGGAGCACCGCCGTGAGGAAGCGCGGCCAGGAGGTCAGGCTCCCCCGCGCCGACAGCAGGGCGCATAGGGCGGTGGTTGCCGCCGCCAGGGTCAGGAGCGGCACCATGCCGCTCAGGAAGGTGTGCCAGGGCCGATGCAGCACGTGCGCCGCGTAGGGCGCCGCGAAGAGCAGGCTCTGGAGGGCCAGGGTGGAGGCCGTGGCCGCCGCGATGCCGTAGAGCCCCCAGCCCATCGGCCCGGCCAACAGGATCGCCAGGCCCAGGTTGACGAAGCCCATCGCCATCATCACCATGCCCGGCACCTGCATCCGGTTCACGGTGAGCTGAAGGGTGAAGAGCGGGTAGACGGGACCCAGGATGCACAGGTAGAAGACCATCAGGCCCAGCAGCGGCGCCATGCCCGCGAAGCCGTGCCCCAGCCACAGCGACAGCAGCGGGCGCCCGAAGCCGCACACCAGGGCGACCGGCAGCGACAGCAGCAGCCCCTGGATCCGCATGGCGCGGCGCAGGTAGGCTACCAGCCCCGAGATGTCCTCCCGCGCGAAGAAGATGAGCGTCGTCGGCAGGAAAACCGCCGCGATGGTGCCCATCAGCGACTGCATCACCAGCGGAAGCTGGGTCAGGGCGGCGTAGCGGCCGCTCTGCTCCGGCGTGCACATCCGGTTGGCGATGAACAGGTCCGCGTTGGAGTAGAGCAGCGACCCGATGGCGTTGAGTGAGACCCATCCCCCCACCGCCGTCAGGCTCCGCAGCGTGGCCCAGTCGAAGCTCCTCGGCCGGACGCGGAGGCTGGGCGTCAGGACCCTCCACAGCCGCACGGCGCCCAGGGACGAGAGCATCGTGCCCGCCAGGATTCCCATGCCCGCGAAGCGCAGCCGGGGGTTGTAGACCGCGAAGAGGCCGACCACCACGCCCACGCGGCAGAGCGTCTCCCCCACAGAGACCAGGTTGCGCAGGTCCAGCCGGTTGCGGCAGATGGTGGAGACGTCGAAGGGCGTCTTGAGCTGGTTCAGCAGGAAGGCGCCCGTGGCGCAGGCGAAGAGCCACCGTACCTCGGTGGAGTACCCCGTGGGCACCCGCACTAGTGTCTCGATGTGGCTGATGGCGTAGCCCGCCGGCAGAAGCAGCAGCACGGCCAGGCCCAGGCTCCCCCACAGTGAGGTGTTGAAGACCAGGTTGGCGCGCTCCCTATCGCCCTGCTCCACCGCGATGGTGAGGAAGCGGGCCACGGCGGAGTTCAGCGCGGTGGTGATCAGCGACATGTAGGAGGTTAGGGCGGTCGCCAGGGGGATGAGACCGTAGGCGGCGGGGCCCAGCCGGTGCACCAGGAAGGGCACGTACCAGATGCTGACCAGCGTGGAGAGCACCAGGTTGCCCACGTTGGTGACGAGGTTGGTCGAGAGGCGCCCCCGCTGGACGGGCGCTTCGCTCTCGGCTGGACGCTCGACGACGGTGCTCACTCCGCGCTCTCCCCGGAGCCCTTCGGCGGCGCCTTGCGGGAGGGGAGGGCTCGACGCAGCCGGCCTCTGAGGGCGCCAAAGCCGTCCTGAAGGGAAAGCGCCGCGCGGACCGCCAGGGCTGAAGGGCTCTTAGGGTTGAACAGCCGCAGGAAGGCGTAGTCCCGCGTGCCGGTAGCCCAGCGCAGCTTGTAGCCCTGATGCTGCTCCGCGCCGGAGACGAAGTCGAAGGTGTGAGTCGAGGGGTCCTCGCAGAGGACCTGGATCAGGTGGCGGCAGAGGATCTGGCCGAGAGAGTAGCGCGAGAGGTCATCGCGGATCCCCTGCTTCCACCCGAAGACGGTGCCGCGGTAGGCCAGGCAGTAGGCGCCGCCCACGCACTCGTCGCCCGCGAAGAGCTCGTAGAGCCGGAACCAGCCCCGCTCCGCCGAAACGCGAGCGAGGTCCGTATAGAAGGCCTCCACCTCCGGTTCGCAGTGGATGGCGGAGCCGGCCTCGCCCTTCCAGCCGCTGGCCTCCAACTGGTAGAAGCGCTGGAGCCGCTCCTCGAGGTCCGGCCCTCCACGGTACTCGGCCAGGCGGACCTCGCCCATCTGCTTCGCGAGGCGGCGCTCCGCCTTGCCGACGTTGGCCCGCAGGTTGGCGCTTCGGCTGGCGTTGAAGGCGTCCCAGGTCTGGCTGGTGTCGCAGTAGGCCACGGGCACGCGGTTCACCCAGGGTCGCAGACCGAGACGCTGGCCGGCGTCCAGCAGCGCGGCGCCCGGGCCGGAGTCGATCAGCACCGGCCCGGCCTCCAGCAGATCCCAGTCGCGCGAGCCCCCCAACTGCCGGAGCAGGCCCTCAACAGCTTCGGCGCCCCGGTCCCCCACCACGGGTTGGGCGCAGCGCCAGTGGGCGTCGTAGGGTGTTCGCAGCAGGCGGAGCGAGAGCCCCAACCGGCGGAAGGGCTCCTCCAGAAGCGGCATGAGGACGGCGTCGCCCGCCCCCCCTCGCGCGGCCAGGAGCCGCAGAGGAGCAGAAGACATCAGGTGTCGGACCCAGACCGCGAAGGTGTCATAGGACGAGCCCACGTCCAGCGCGGCGCCCTCCAGCTCCAGCCGCCGCCACGCCTCCTCGGCCTCCGGTAGGGCGCCGTAGGTGTGAAGGGCCTCGCGTTGGCCGGGCTGGGTCACCGCCCTGGGTGCCGCCTGTGGAACTGCCATCAACTAGCTCCTTCCACCCAGCCCACGACTCTCGTGGGGCCCCTGAACGCCGTGTGTGGCCCGAGCCGCCACGGGCTCGGAGTAGGCGGCGGGGGCCGCCGCGCCCGCCTGGAGCCGCGAGCCGCCCTGGCTGAAGTAGCCGGCCACCCTGTCCGCCACGGCGTCCACGACTTCAGGGGCAAGCTGCTGGTGGATAGGCAGCGCCAACACGTGGGTCTTGAGACGAAGGGCTGTCGGGTGCTCTTCGCGCGGGAAGCAGCGGTGGAAGGAGGACCAGAAGACGTAGGTCTCCACCCCCTCGCGCCACAGCCAACGATGCAGTGACCAGGGGTCCTCCACCTCGACGAGGCAGAACATGGGGCAGGTCCCTGCCGACAGGGGACCGCACAGCGCGCGAAGGCCGTCCAACCCCTGAAGCCGCAGGCAGAGGCGGGCGTAGTTGCGCCGGCGCGCCTCCACGGCAGCCGGGATATCCTGACGCTCCAGTGCCCGGCGAGTGACGGCGGACATCCCCAGGTCGTAGCGCGACTGCCGGAAGTCCCTCACCTCGGCGTCGCCCACAGGTGGCGCCCCCTCCGGCGGCGTGAGGCCGGTGCGAGGGCGTGGCACCCACTGACGCAGCAGCGAACGAGCATCGCGGGCTGTCAGCCGCGGCCCCCCGGGCGCGATCGACGGCGCCGGACCTGCCGCGACCCGGTTGATCGCGAGCACGCCGCCGCTGACTACGGGCAGGTGTTTGCGGGGGCTGAAGACCGCCGCGTCCCCGAAGCTGCCCAGCAGACCCTCCGGCAGGGCGGACCTCAGCACGTGCGCGCAGTCCTCGATCAGCGGCACGCCCAGGTCACGGCACAGGTCGCGCGCCTCCAGCACGGGCTGAGGGAAGCCGTTGAAGTGGGTCAGGACCAGCGCGGCGGCGTCCGAGACCAGCAGGCGTCGAAGCTCCGCCGGATCGGGCCTGAGCGAGTCGTTCACGTCGTAGAAGGCTGGAGTGTAGCCGGCCGCCAGCACGGACTCCACCTCGATGCCGCAGTGGTAGGCGGGCAGCAGCACCCGGCGCGCGCCCTCGCGGCCCAGGAGCCGGAGGGCCTGGAAGAGGGCCGTCCGCGCGTTATCGACCAGGTAGCGGCGAGGGGCCTGGGTGAGCTGGTCCAGCCATGCGCGGCGGGGACCCTGGAGCGTGCCGGGGCGGGGTACCGGGAGACGAGTGGCAAGGGTCACCGGCGGGCTCCGCTCACCTGAGGGAGCTCACCCGGACGCGCGCTGGGCGCTGTCCCGCAGGATGCACGAGGCGTCTGGGCGTCGTGCATGGCGCAGGCCTTCGCCGTTTCCGCGCGAGCTATGCCGGCCAGGGGGCTCATGTGAGGCTGGCGCTCTCGTGCGAGGCGTGCCGTGGCTCGGCGGGAGGGTCCACCCGGGGCGGCTCCACCTCCGCGAGGCGGGGCCCCTCGGAGCCAAGCTCCTTCCGGAGGCCGTAGGACCGGTAGTGCCGGTAGTAATCCTGGTACCCGTAGCCGCCGCCGCTGGTCCGCATGCCGTTGACGCACAGCCCCAGGGCCTTGGCACGGGTGGTCTGCAGGCGAGCCATCACGCGCCGCAGCGACTCCCGGCTTGTCCGGCCCCAACGGGCCACCAGCAGCACGCCATCAACCTCGTTGGCGATCACCAGGCCGTCGGAGAGCAGGCTGGAGGGTACGCTGTCGATCACCACGAAGTCGGCCATCTCGCCCAGGCGCCGAAGCACCCGGCGGCACGCCTGGGAGTTGAGGAAGTCGGGCGGGTTGGGCGGCAGCGGACCGGGCACGAGGACCCGCAGGTTGGGGACGGGGGAGTCCTGAAGCGCCTCCTCCAGCGGGACACCCTCGCGCACCACGTTGGTGAGGCCGGGCCTTGGGCTCAGCCGCAACGCGTCGGCCAGAGCGGGCTGCCTCAGGTCTCCGTCCACCAGGATCACCCGCAGGCCGGAGGCGGCGAGCGTCGTCGCGAGGTTCAGCGCGGTGGTTGTCTTCCCCTCGCCGGGGCCGGGGCTCGTGACCAGCACGGAGCGGAGCGGGTGGTCCGGATTCGCGAAGCAGACCCGCTCCTGGAGGAGCCGGAAGCTCTCCGCCACGTGGGTGCGATCCCCAGGCCCGACCATGATCGGTCCCTTCACGTCGCCGGCCTCGGGGATCACCCCGAGGGTCGCCAGGCCCAGGCGCCGCTCCGTGTCCCGCGGGCTCTTCAGCCGGTCCTGCAGGTGGTCCATGAAGAAGGTGAGGGCCGTAGCCAGCATCAGACCGAGGAGGGCCGAGACGGCCAGCACGATGCGCACCTTGGGCTTCACCGGCACCAGCGGCACGTCGGCGGGCTCCACGAGGCGGGCGGAGGGAAGCTGCGCCTGCTCGCGGAGGCTCATCTCCTCGTGCTTCGTGTTCAGATCCGTGTAGGCGCGCTCCAGGTTGGAGACGTCCCGCGACAGGGCGACGATGGTGCGCTCCTTGGCCGGGAGCTGGTCCACCGCCTGACGGGCGCTGGCGACGAGCGGCCCCAGCGACGCCACGCGGGCCACCTGAGCCATGTGCTGAGCCTTCAGGTCGGCGGCCTGCTGGAGCAGCTCCGTGCGTGTCGGGTTGCGGGCCACCGTCCGCTGATCCGCCACCATGGGGCGCCGGAGCTCCTTGCTGAGCTGCTGGCGCGCCTCGACGATGCGGTCGTTGAGGGTCTTCACCTCCGGCGTGTTCGGCTGGTACTCCTTCAGAAGGGCGGCGCGCTCGGACTCGAGGGTCGCGATCTGCTTCCTGGCCTCGGTAACCAGAGGATTCGCGGCGGAGATGGTGCTTGCGAGCACGGTGGCCTCGGTGCCGGAGAGCTCTCCGCGGAGGGTACGAAGCTGTGCCGCGACCGCCTTCGCCTGGGTGTCGGCCTCCGCCAGCGCGTTCTCCGCCTTGCTCAGGCGGTCCATCCGCACCGTGGTCTCCTCTGGCACGGAGGCGATGCCGACGCTCGCCTTGTAGCGCTTGAGGTGGTCCTCCGCTGCGGTAAGCTGCCGCTTGCGCTCGGTGAGCTGCTCCTCCAGGAAGCGCTTGGCGCCCCTGGCCGACTCACGGTTGGCGGACTGGCTGCGCTTGATGTAGGTATCACCAATGGCGTTGGCCAAATCGGCGGCCTGCCGGGGCGAGCCGCTCATCACGGACACGGCGATCACGTCGCTGTCGATGGCGCTCTCTACCTTCAGGTCCTTCTCCTTGAGGTCCGCCAGGGTCTTCCGGTCCGACGGCCGGCCCAGCGACCGCAGCGCCTCCTCCAGGATGGGAGAGCTCTGCACCACCCGCACCTGCGTCTCCACGGACCGGGCGGTGCCGGCGGTCAGCATCTCGGAGAGGGTCTGGTAGTCATCCGCCCGGCGGGGGCTGACCAGCTTGTCGGTCTCCACCAGCAGCTCAGCAGTCGCCTGGTACACCGGCTTCTGCTTCACGATGGCCACCACGCCCAGGACTAGGCACAGCAGCAGCGTGCCCAGGAAGAGGGGCCAGCGGGACCAGAGGACGGCCAGCACGTCCCGCACGTCCGGCGGCGGCGGGGGCGCCTGAAGGCCATAGAGATCGACCGGGCCGTGTGCCGGTGCGGCCGCCTCCACGGGCTGCGCTATGTAGGGCTGCAGGTCCGCCATCCTCAGTAACCTCCAATAACCGACTTCCCGTTGACCCAGCTTCGCGCGGGGGATTCACAGCTCTCGGGCCCGGATCGCTCGACCTCAGGCCCCCAAGTGCCCAGCCGTTGTAGTCAATGAGGCGCTGGTGCGTCACGCAAAGCGCGGGCTCTCACAGGCTTCTCGCGGGTGATACGAGCAGAGCGCGTGTGGCCGCGGACCCTCCCGCGACCGGCGGACCATCGCGGGCGCTGGCGGCAGCCAGGCACCTCCACACACTGGGCGTGAACCGGTCAGCCCCACCGGCCCAGCACCGCTGGCGGTTCCGCCAGTCGGTGCCGGCCGGCAACCACCCATGGGGCCAACCCACCAGACGAAGCGGCTCGGCTCCGCCCGACCCGGCCCCGGGGCGGGCAGGCGTCACGAATCGACGCCCCGACAGAGCGCGGCATTGTGTAAATGCCAAAGACGCCCCGGATGTGCCAGACGATGCGGCAGAGGCGTGAATGGCGGGAGAGACTGGTGCGGGGAGAGGGTGGGGGGCAGGTACGGGCGCTCGTCAGGCCATGAGTGCCCACTGCGCTAGAGGACCGGCGGCTGATGCCTCAAGCCGCGGCAACTGGAGATGGCACAGACGGGCGGGGACACGCGTCCCTGTGGTTACCAACGAAGGCAGACTGGAGCTTCTCGGCGCGCCGCGCTGAGGGTTAGCGTTGGCGATTCGCTTGTGAGTGTGGGGGCTATGCCGCCAGTTGGGCATCCCCCGGGCTGAAGCCACGGGGCGACAGTTCGCTGAAGCGTGCTGAAGCGCGCTGAGAACCCCTCGCAGGCCCAGGGTCGCCCCGAGGGATCGTTCTAGGGCTGTTAGCCGGCTCAAGCCGGCTTCTGCCAATTGTAGCCCCGTGGCTTCAGCCCGGGGGTGCTAGGCAGGTGGTACAGCCTTCACACTCACAGGCGAACGACCGAGCGTCGGGTGACGAGCGACCGAGTCTGGTCCCGCAGAGAGGGCTCTCGGGATTGCCAACGCCAACCTTCAGTGCGGCGCGACAGGGGGATCCCACAGCCCTGTTAGGGCAATGCACCAAGCTAGCCGCACCCAGGAGCTCCCGTGGGCCCTCTGGCTGGCCCTTGGGGTGCTCGCCAGCCGTGGAGCCAGGACTCAAGCGCCCACATCCTCTCCGCAGCTCTGCTCCTCTGTGGCCTCTGTGTCTCCGTGGTTAGGTCTTCTTTGCCCCTCTTGGTGTCTCTTGGTGGCTTGGTGGTGACGTTTCTTTGCCGCCAATCCCCGTCACTCCACCACCCACTCCGGGGTGTCCGAGGAGACCGTGTACCAGGAGACCGGCTTGCCCTCCGACCAGGCCTCCCACTCGTGGCCGACGTAGGAGTGCTGGGTGGCCTGGCCCTTGGGCGGGACCTCCTGGTAGCGCTGAAGGGAGCCGGGAGCGCTGACCCAGTAGAGGGTCACCGGCCGGTCCAGTTGGTTCCTCACCACCACGTTCACGCTGTTGTCCGCCGGCTGCTTGAGCGCGTACTCCTTCGGCGGCTCCACCCCTCGCAGGTAGCGCGTGAAGGTGTCCCACATCCTCCGCTGCACGTAGGACCCGTAGCCGTGGCCCGCGCCCGGGATCACCAGCAGGTCGAAGTCCTTGTTGGCCTTCACCAGGGCGTTCGCGAACTGCATCGTGGAGGCGGAGAGGTTCACGTTGTCGTCCATCTCGCCGTGGACCAGCAGCAGGTGACCCCTCAGCTTGGCGGCGTTCACCACGTTGCTCTGCTGGGCGTAGTGCGGGCCCACGGGGTAGCCCATCCACAGCTCGTTCCACCAGACCTTGTCCGTGCGGTGGTCGTGGTTGCCGCTGGCCGACATGGCGACCTTGTAGAACTCCGGGTGCGCGATGAGGGCGCGCGCGGCGTTGTAGCCGCCCGCCGAGACGCCGTAGATTCCGACCCGCGTGAGGTCGAGATACGGATGCCGGGCCGCGGCGGCGCGCATCCAGGCGATGCGGTCCGGGAAGCCGCTGTCCCCCAGGTTTCGGTAGGCCACGTCGTGGAAGGCCTTGGAGCGGTTGGCGGTGCCCATGCCGTCGATCTGCACGACGATGAACCCCAACTCCGCCAGCCCCTGCTGCGCGCGCTGGGCGCTGAAGGTCTTGGGCACGAAGGAGCCCTGGGGCCCGGCGTAGATGTCCTCGATGACAGGGTGCTTGCGCCTCGGGTCCAGGCGCGAGGGGCGGTAGATGACGCCCCAGATGTCCGTGAGGCCGTCGCGCCCCTTCGCGCGGAAGGGCTCCGGCCAGCGCCACCCCGTCGCCAGCAGACGGCTGACGTCGGCGCTCCCGAGCCGCAGCACCAGCGAGGCGTCCGAGGTCCGGCGAAGCTCGGTCACCGGCGCCAGGTCCACGCGGGAATAGGTGTCCAGGTAGAAGCGGCGGTCCGGGGAGAAGCGCAGGCTGTGGTCGCCGTTGGCGGGCGTGAGGCAGGTGATCCCGGAGCCATCGAAGCCGACTCGGTAGGTGTGCAGCAGATAGGGGTCCCGCCCCGGCTCCCGGCCGGAGGCGGTGAAGAGGATCCGGCGCGCCTTCTCGTCGACCTCCTCGATGCCGCGCACCACCCAGGCGCCCCGCGTGACCTGGTTCTTGAGTGTGCCCGTCGACGCATCGAAGAGGTAGAGGTGGTTCCAGCCGTCGCGCTCGGAGGTCCAGAGGATCTCGTGGGTTGCGTCCAGGTACCTGACGAAGCGGACCGGCGGGTAGACGAAGGTGCGGCTCCGCTCCTCCACCAGCGTGCGAGTGTGGCCGGTGCGAGCGTCCACCTCCAGAATCCGCTCGCGTTGGTACCCACGATCGGTCTGCTCGAAGGTGAAGTGGGCGCCGTTCTGGGCCCAGCGGACCTCCGGCGGGCCGCCCCAGTCGATGACCTCGGTATCGACCTTCCGTCCGGCGCGGCTCTCGGCGTCGAAGAGCCACAGCTCCCAGGTATCCAGCCGGTCTCCGGGCAGCGCGTAGGGGTACTGGCGCAGCACCGGCCGCACCTTGCCCAGTGGAGACGACTCCACGCTGTACATCAGCGCGTTCTCGCCGGGCGTCAGCCGGTAGGCGACCAGCGCCCGCGAGTCCGGCGACCAGGAGAGCGGCACGAAGCGCGAGGCCCCATCCTCCGGCGCCGCCAACCGGGCCTCCGTGCCCTTGGCGGTATCCCGGAGCCACAGCTCGCGGTCGCGCTGGAAGGCCCGCCACCGGCCGTCCGGAGAGCGATCAGGGGGCGCGGCCGGTGCGGCCGAGGTCTCCGACGTTTCGGGCCGGGAGCCGGCCGGCGCGGGAGGGGCTGGGGCCGCTGGGGCGCCCGACCTTCGGCAGGCGTAGGTCGCCAGGTCACAGGCCCACCACTGGGAGCCCAGGCGGAAGCAGACGTCCCTGCTCCCCTCCGGCAGGGCAATGCTCGTGAAAGGGAGCTTCGCGGCGCTGACGCGGGTTCCCGAGGCGGCCGCGAGCGCCCGCGCCAGCCGCTCGTGGTCGAAGACGGGCTCCTGCGTGCCGCGCTCGGCGTCCACCAGCAGGAACCGCGCGCCCGTTGCGGTCTCACGGCGGTACCAGAAGCGGTTGCCGTCCGCGCTCCAGTGCGGCTCCACCCGCGCCCCAAGCACCAGCCGCCCCATCTCCGCGGACCCAAACCGCTCCGCGCGCTGGTAGAGCCGGCGCATCTCCGCCTCGTGGGCGAGGGCGTGAATGGCGGCCGTCCGGCGGGGTCGGGGCGGCACGGTCGAGCGGGCAGCTTGACCGCACTTCGAGGACAACCCGCGCCCGGGAGCAGAGCTCTCACGGGCCTGGCCGGGCGTCCCTGAGAGCAGGACGGCCGCTCCCAGGGCCAGTGCCACCTTCGGAATGCAGCGCCTTCGCGAATCGTGAAGCCGACCCGCCGTCAACGACCGCCTCCCAGGCTCAGGAGCCCGAGGCGGGCCACCCAGACATGTTGAACCCGCCACTCGTAGGTGATCGAATCACTCCGCGTCATCGGTGTTCCCCTCCACCAGTAGCCAATTTCAAGCAGCGGACATGGGTGCACCCCATCAGTACCTCGCTTGTAGCAGAATATCGTAAGCTCTCATGGAGGACTCGCCAGGTGGTACATGGAAGTACCTGGCGGGGTGGCTTACGCAGGAATACCCCCACCTATAGATCGCTCGATCTACAGCCTGTCCAAGAAGCATCGGTCCGGGCTCCACGGGACGCAGTGCCCTGGCCCAAACCACATAGGTTGGGAGTAGTACGTGGTCCTAATCCGGTTACTAGGTTCCTTCGAGGTAGTGGCAGAGGATGTCTCCATCAGCAGGTTCGGAAGCCGCAAGGCGGCCGGGGTACTTGCCTATCTGGCTTACCACTTGGGAGAGGACAGGCGTCGCGAGCATCTGGTGGACCTCTTCTGGCCTGACTTCGACGAAGCACGGGGCTCGCACTGCCTCAGCCTCGCCCTGTCACTGGTCCGCAGAGCGTTGGACCAACTCCCGGAGGGAGGGCGCGACCTGATCAGGTCAGACGGCCGCGCGGTTCGCCTGGTCGCCAACGGAATCGGCACGGACGTGGCTGCCTTCCAGGAGGCGCTGAAGGCGGCCGCCGAACTGCCCAGCGGCCAGGAGCGTTTCGAGCGCCTTCTAGAAGCGGCCCGTCACTACCGGGGGGAACTGCTGCCCTCCAGCAATGCAGGATGGGTTGAGGCCGAGCGCCAGTGTCTTCTTGGCCGTGCCCTGCAGGCTCTTCACGAGGCGGCCAGGTGGTGCCTGTCCTCTGGACAGGGCAACCTCGCCTTGGAGCTCTCTCAGCGGGCGATCCACCTTGACCCAGAGGATGATCGGGCGCGCGAGGACTTGGTGCGCGCCTACCTTGCCGTGGGGGCACGGCGCGCGGCGCTCCGAGAGTACGAGACCCTGCGGGCTCTGCTTCAGTCCGAGTACGGCACTGAACCCAACCCTCAGTTGGTATCAGCGCTAGCAGCACACAGAACCGGCCACTAGAAGCGGTTGCGGGATCGCCAGACGATACCGCGGAGACACACTAACGGTCCTCCAGGAACCTACCGCTGGACCGCCGAGTATCACTTTCACCGCCGCCACGAAGGGTCTTCCGGGCCACCGGGGGGGCCTTGAGTGCCTATAGCGTATCCTCTGCGTCTTTGAAGCGACGCTGGATCGATATGATCGGCGTCCACTGCCCACCTTCGGTCAGTTCCCACCGGATGGCGCCATCGGTGACTACAGCTCGAACGCGCGCTCCTGGAGCCGCCAGATAGGGCTGCAGCTCACGCCTGATCGGCTCGGGCATCACGGCACTGAACTCCTTTAGCGCCTCCGGCGGCACCTCACTTAGCGGGACCCCTTCATCGGTGCAAGCCTGTCTCTGTTGAGCAGGGAGAAGCTTAGAGTTCAGGACAAAGGGGTAGCAGAGTCGGCCCAGCGCGGACGCCGGGGGTACCAGGATCCCCAGCCTGCCCAACTGCGCAGGGGATAGATCGCCGGCCATGGCGGTGAACTCCGCTAGGGTCCAGGGCTTGTCGGCTAGCCGAGCCCTTTCCCTCCAGAAAGCGACCCACCTTCTACACTTGGTGGCAGGGATCTGAGATGGCGCATCAATGTACCATTCTGCCCGTCGGAGCAGCAAGAGGTCACCGGAGGTGCCCCACTCATATCGAGTGCTTGCGCACAGGCGGTCCAACCCAACGTCCAGCGCAACGCCCTTGAGGTCCTCAACCTCCACCGGAGCGCTGACGAGGCTGTCTGAGATGAAGTCTTGAGAGGCTTGTGACGCGAGCGCAAGGTAGAGATCATCTGTGGGGGATAGCGCTGTACCAGCCTCCGCAGTGTACTTGGCCCCCTGCTTGGGCTTCGAGAACTTCACTGACACTCGCCGTTTCCACGACTCAGGCGATACCACGTGTGCCTGATCCTCCGAACTCGCGGCAGCGTTGTACTCGTCCTGGCTGATCGCGTCCTCACGCCCTTCCGATCCGAAGAAGGGCGTGAGGCGCAGCTTCATTGAGGCGCCTCCGACTGGGCTCGCGTCCGGGCCCGAGCCGTTCTCAACCACGGGCAGGCCGATCTTCGCCGTCCGGAAGTGCATGCACATCAGCAGGGTCAGACCACGGCCCTCGCCGTCAATGTCGAAGGTGACCCTGCTCGCCGCAATCTCCTCCTCAGTTGGAGGCCTAGGCTCTTCCCCGCGACGACCATAGCTAATCCCCGACAGATAGGCGCGGATGGGCCCCTGATCGCTAGCCGACAGCTTCCCGAACGGTATCCCAACGGACTGCCGTTCCGTGATAGCGGCTATTTGATCCTTTGAGAGTCCAACGAAGAGTCGCTGTGCCACATTGCTTGGGCTGCTAAGTCTGGGATCCGCCCGCAAGGCGTCTTGTGCCGCCTGAATCCGCTTAGCGAACTCGACGAGGTCTCGATGCTTACACTCTGCGACGACCTTGTCGTAGTCGTCGCAGTAGAGGAGGTACTTGGCCTCCTTGTCCCGGTACCACAACTTGTAGCCGAACAGGCGCCGAAGTGCGTTGATCACCTCGCGCGGGCTTCTCTTGGTCAGGCGGGCGGTCACTACCTCCACCGGTAGCTTGGGGCTAGCCTCGATCGGGAGGCCGGACTGGCGGCTCACCTCCGCGACGAAGTCCGGCAGGTCCAGCGCCACCGCCGTGAGCGTAACAGGCTTGCCATCCGCGAGGGACGGGGGATCGGGGACGTGCTTCTGCGCAGACAGGGGGCGCTGGGTGCTCAGCAGCATCGCCGCGGCCACCGCTACAGCAGGTAGGAGACGCCCAAGCCATGGATGTCCTACGGAGCGGCGTTTGGTTGCCATCAGTCAATCCCCCTTTGTAGGTGAAGCTGCCATAGGCAGCGTCCAGTCGGATGGGGCCGTGCTTAGGCAGCCACCTTGCCTGCCTGGTGCTAGAACACAGAGGACCTGAGGAAGGGTCGGTGGAGCTTCAGCCTGGAAGGCGCGAAGCCTCCCGAGACGGCTCCCCCGCCCAGCATCAGCCGCCGGCCTGTCCACGGGTTCTTGCATTTCGGCACCCAGGCCAGCTAGTGGCGTATGGCCGCTAGGGAGAGCAGAGCCTTCCGGGCGTTATCATACTGCAAGCGGTCGGCCGCCGTCAACGGTCCCCTCCGGCGCGGGTGATCCACACGGCGGCATCGTGCGTGAGCGGGGGCACCTCCAGGGCCAGCGTGCCGTTCGACGCTGCGCGGGCGGTACGGGTCGCCAGGACCTTTCCCTCCTGGGTGTCCCACCAGTTCACCTGGTAGTCGCCCGGGGCCATTCCCGCCAGGCTCAGCTTCCCGGTGGCGGGCTGGCTCGGAGTGTCGCCGCGAAGGGTGACCCACAGCACGGCGTACTCCTTGTCGCCCTTGCCCAGCGCCCCCAGCGCGGAGGTGTAGGGTGTCAGAGTGAAGCTCCGCACCACCGCCCAGTCGCCGCCGGTGTTCTCCACGGTCACCACGTGGCTTCCCTCCGGAACCTCCCCCTCCACGGTCTCACGCGTGGGGCGGTCGCGCTCGGAGGCGGGGAACTCCTTCTCCGCCACCCGGCGGCCATCCACGGAGATGGCGACGTGCGCCCCGCCCCGCGAGATCTGGCTCAGCGCCACCGCGAAGCGCCCGGGCTGCCGGTAGTTGACCCGGAAGGTGGCCTTGGGGAACATCTCCCGGTGAGACTGACCTTGTAGGAAGGAGGGCATTTGCCCGAGGCCCTCCACCCGGCCGGAGGGGTTCACCGTGAAGTCGGTCCTCAGGGCGGAAGCCCAGCCGGCGCCGGGGCCGAAGGAGAGCGGGCCAAGCTGCTCCGTCTCCACCAAGGGGGTGATGGCTCTCAGCCCCCTGTGCGACAGCACGTCGGAGCTCCGGACGAACCCCACCGCGGAGCCGTAGATGGGGTAGAGGTTGCGCGCGTCCACCTGGTCCCAGTACCAGAGCTGCGCCGCTCCGCCCATCAGACTCATCAGGCTGCTCCACAGCGCCCGCCGGAGGAACACCACCACGTCGGAGTTGTCGCCGGGACCGATCTCCCCGAAGAAGACAGGGCGATCCAGCTTCAGCGGCTCCGGACCCATCACCGTGGAGACGGCGTCGGACGGGTAGGAGTGGGGCTGCCAGTAGTCCATCTTGGTGCTCAGCCGCTGCGGCTCGATGTCGGAGCTGCTGGTGACCAGGTGGTGGTAGGGGTCCTGGGCTCGGAGGAAGGCGGCCATCGCCTCGTGCCAGTCCGAGACCTCCTTCTCGTGCCGGTTCGCGACGGCGTCCACCCACTGAACCTCGTTGAACAGCTCCCAGGCCATGATGCCGGGCGAGTAGCCCCAGCGGGCGACGATGTAGCGGTACTTGGCGCGGGTCAGGGCCTGGGCCTGGGGGCTGGTGAAGAACTCCTCCGGCGTCGCTAGAAACCCGCCGTTGGCCTTGTTCCAGGGGTTCTGCCCCCAGTTGGAGTCCGTCCGGGTGGAGTACGGGCCGTGGTGTTGGAGGACCATCTGAAAGGCGATGCCGTTTCGGTCCGCGGCCTCCACGATGCTGTCCCAACGGCGGGCGACCTCCAGATCGAGCTGGCCCAGGGGCAGCTTCTTGTTCATGGGCCAGTCCAGGTTCTTGCCGTCCCAGTGGTCCATCCAGACGCGCGCCCAGTTCTCGCCGACCTTGCCCATCTTGTCGAAGATCGCCGGCACGTCCGCCTGCCGGGCGTCCGCCCACGCCACGTTGTGCCCGATGGGGTAGTAGGGCGAGGCGTCATCGTAGATGAAGCGGGTGCGGTCCTTCGGGTCGCGCCGCACGAAGCCGTGGCCCGCCTTGCCGGAGACGGTGAACTGCTTCGGCGCCGGCTTACCATCCGTTACCGCGCGCCCGTTGAGGGTGATCCGGCTCAACTGGTACTTGCCGGGCGCCTGGGGTGTGAAGCGTACCCTCCAGGCCGAGTCCCCGTCGAAGAAGGCCGGCACCTGGGCCTTCAGCCCTCCCGGTCCCGTGAAGGTGACCTGGACGTCGTTCTGCGTGTAGTCGAAGGGGTTGCCCTTGGCGGCCGGCACGCTGAAGCTGGACTCGAGGCGCGGGAAGCTGCCCTTGGCCGGAGCACCCACGACGACGGACGACAGGCACAACAGGGCGGCGACACAAGAAGCGGTTAGTAGGCGAAGAGCACGCATGGGGGTCCTCCCAGGAAGGATGGCAAGCGCCACTATAGACCCCCATTCGACGCCGACCCGCGAACTGCTCCATCGGCGACCGGGCGGCTGCGTCGGCAAACTGCCCCACCACAGAGGCACAGAGGACACAGAGGGGCACAGAGAAGGGCAATCGCGACAGGGGCAGGCCACCGCCAAGAGTCGCGTGCTAGCACGCGGTACACCAAGTCACCAGGAGAGGCAAGGATGGACCGCGAAGCGCCTCGGGCTGGGTCTGGGTGACGAGCGGCGGTTTGGCCCGAGCGGCTGAACCCGCTCGCTGCGCGGCCTTTGGCCGGGCGCCCGCCTTCGCGGGCGCGGTCGGTGATGCCCGGCACGGTCCCGACCAGCCCGCATACCGCACGAGGCACCTGCTCGCCGTGCAGGGCGCGGGCTTCCCAGGCATCACGTAGGCTAAGCGCTATCTGTAGGGGCTCTCCACGGAGTCACTCGGCATGATGTCGGGCACAGGCTGGGCAAACCAGAGGTTGGTTGGGGCAAGAGTGGCGCTCAGGGGTAGGCACCTGACGTGGCCGTCCAGGAACAGGTAGTTACCCCATCCTCCGTGCCAGTAGCCGAGGACTGCCTTGTGGTCGCCCCAGTAGAGGTACTTGCTCCTCGGGTACCCCAGATCTTGGATTGCCTCATCGACTAGGATCAGGCGAGAGGGGTCGCAGTGCTGCTGCTCCGCGAAACCAACCACGTCGCAGTCGTTCCAGCTGTCCTCGGCGACTCTCCCCGGTATCAGATCGCCGACCGCCACATAGTTCTCCGGCAGGTTGAGGCGGTAGGAGATGGGGGTGCTGAAACCCAGGAACTCGCCCTCCATGTACGGGCGGTAGTGCACCCGGCCCTCCTTGAGGTAGCTCAGGTACTCCGCCTCACCCATATCGGCAGCGGGATTGCTCGGGCAGCGTAACACGTGCTTGCTCCTCAGGTAGCTGAGGTAGGGCGCGAGGCTCAGACTCACCTGCTTCCCCTTGACGGACAGACGCCCATCCCAGGCGTCCATGTAGAGATGAAGCGCGGAGGAGATCTGCTTCAGGTTGCTGGCACACTGGGCGGCGCGAGCGGACTCCCGCGCTCTGCTGAAGACGGGGAACAGGAGCGCCGCCAGCACCGCGATGATCGCGACGACAACCAGTAGCTCGATGAGGGTGAAGCCCCTCCGAGGTCTCGCGACTCCCACCGCAGCCTCCCTCCGCGCCCGCAGTGGCGCGGTCCGCCTATACGCCTATCGGACACCAGGCCGCCAGACCGTTCCGGAACGGCGATATCTCGTCTACTTTGGACGACCATCGAACGGCTATGTTCCCAGGCAGGCAGGCGTCGGGGGCCGGTCCCAGGGCCGCGGGCGGCGGCTGTGGGGGCGCGGGCCTCCCGCCTGCGACTCGGCTGTAGGCCGAGAGGGGGTTCTCACGGAGACGGCAGACACCGACTGAGGGTCGGAGGCCCGCGGGCTGCGCCACCCCGCCACCCCGCCCCCCGGCCGCCCGATCGCCCGGGAGTGAGCTCCTCGGGCTACATTCGGCCCGTCCCTCGGTGGGAAGGAGGGGCTCAGGGGACTAAGGGGACTGAGGGGAAAAGGGCCTCAGCCCCAGGACGGGTGTCGCCGATCCGTTTGGAGTGCGGCGACTCCGGCGCCGCTCTGTCTCGCACAGCAGGGGACGCTCGCACAGATCTAGCCCCCCAAAGACATCTCCCTACCTGTCTCCGCGGCAAGGCCTCTGCCAGCGCAGGGACAACCCTTGCTTAGGGCAGAGCGGCGCCGGAGTCGCCGCACTCCATAGTGTGTCCCGCCTAAGTGCCGAGCAGGAGGCCCTTCCCCTGAGCCCCCTCAGCCCCGTGAGCCTCTTGCCCCCCTTGGTGGTCATGGTTCGTTGCTGCCGGTCAGCCGTTCCACTGGCTTGACCCCAGAATGGGGACGGGCTAGGATGGTGCATGCGAGTCATCTCTCAGGCGGCTCTGAGGGAGTTCTGGCGGCTGCATCCGGACGCGGAGCGGCCCCTAAGAGCGTGGTACCAGGACACGTCACGCGCGGTTTGGCGGAGCCCTGCCGACATCAAGCAGAGCTACCGCAACGCGAGCATCCTCGGCGCGAACCGCGTTGTGTTCAACATCAGAGGGAACACCTATCGTCTGGTGGTCTACATCCACTATGAGACTGGGTACGTGTATGTGCGCTTCCTTGGAACGCATGCACAGTACAACCGAATCGATGCTCGGACCATCTGACGGGGGCTAGCATGGATATCAGGCCCGTTCGCACGGAGGAGGACTACCGAAGCGCCCTGGCGCGGATCGACGCACTGCTGGAGTCCGAGCCCGGCACCCCCGAGGCTGACCACCTCGAGGTGATCAGCACCCTGGTTGCCGCCTACGAGGACAAGCACCACCCGATCCCCCCGCCCGACCCCATCGACGCCCTCGTCTACTACATGGAGTCGCGAGGCCTGACCGAGAGGGACCTGCGCCCCTACCTCGGCACCCGTGGCCGCGTGTGGGAGGTGCTGAACCGCCGCCGGGCGCTCAGCATCACCATGATCCGCAACCTGAACCAGCATCTCGGCATCCCCGCCGAGGTGTTGCTGCGCCCCTACCCCCTGGTTCGCCCGCAGCAAGAGGCTGAGAGCGCCGGCCCTCGCTGAAGCACGCCTTACCGCAGGGCATCGGCTCCCTCTGCCTGTGGCCCGATGGCCTGCTCAACCTGGCGGCCGGCAATGGGCGCATCAGGCTGCCTGGATCCCACACCATCCTCCCAGCAGCCAGCCCCCTCCCCGTGGCGCGAGTCTGAGGCTCGCACTTGGCACGAGCAGCATGCTCGCACTCGGCGCGAGCGTTCCGCCTGCGACTCGGCCGCAGGCCGAACAGGGGTTCACCCGTCCGTTGGGCACTCATCGCTCCCTCCCGGCCACCGGCCCGATCCCCGTGGCGCGAGCATGCCGCTCGCGCCACCAGGTTGCGACCCAGTGGCCGCCCACCGCCTGGCGGTCGGAGGGTGCCGCGCAGGCGAGACGCCTGCGCCCCAACTGCTTCTGGCGCTGGCCGGTGGCAGGGGAGGCAGGTTTCGGCAGACTGGGGCTTGGCTCAGGGGACTGAGGGGCTCAGGGGACTGAGGCCCTTCACCCTCAGTCCCCTCAGTCCCCTCAGCCCCCTGGGGTGAGGCAGTTCCACGGCTGCCGGCTACCGACCCAGGCGGTCGAGGTCGAAGAGGAGGGCCGCGCGGTTGGTGGGGAGGGGGGTGCCGCGATCGAAGGCCTGGGTGAGGTAGGGGCTGCCGTCGGGGTCACCGAGGAGGAGGGCGCCGGCCAGGCGGCCCTTGTGGAGGATAAGGCGCTTGTAGATGCCGCGCTTTGGGTCCGAGAACTGCACCAGCTCGTCGTGCTCGCGGACCTCCGAGCGGCCCAGCGCCGTGACCGATAGGCCGGAGAGGCGCAGCTTGAGGGCGATGCGGGAGCCCTGGTAGGCGGCCTGTGGGTCAGAGCCGGTGAGGTGGTCGGCCAGCACCTGAGCCTGGTCCCACAGCGGCGGCACGGAGCCGTACACGATGCCCCGATGCTCCGCGCACTCCCCCAGGGCGTAGATGCTTGGGTCCGAGAGGGTGCGCATCTGGTCGTCGACCTGGATGCCGCGCCCCACCGCGAGGCCGCTGCCGGCTGCGAGCTCCGTGTTGGGTTGGGTGCCGCAGGCGAGGAGCAGAAGGTCGCAGTCAAGCGTCCCCCCGTCCTCGAGGGCGATGCCGGAGACCCGGCCCTCGCCGAGCACCGCCTGGCAGCGCCGGTTCAGGTGAACGTGGGCTCCCAGACTCTCGACCCCTGACTTCAGCAGGGCACCAGAGGCCTTGTCGAGCTGACGCTCCATCAGGTGGGTAGCGGCGTGCACGAGGTGGACCTCCAGGCCGGCCTGCAGCAGTGCTCCCGCGGCCTCCAGGCCCAGGAGGCCCCCGCCCAGCACGCAGGCCCTCCGGCACAGAGCGGCCTGTTCCGCGATCCGCTGCCCGTCCTCCAGGGTGCGGAGGGTGAAGACCCCCGCCTTCCAGACGCCGCCGGCCGCGTGCAGGCCCTCCAGGGGAGGCACCACGGGCCGGCTTCCGGCGGCCAGGATCAGACGGTCGTAGCACACCACCTCGCCGTCCCCGAAGCGCACGGCGCGCTGGTCGCGCTCGATCGCCTCGGCACGGACGCCCGTCCGGAGCGCGACGCCCCGTTCGGCATACCACTCGCGCGGCCGCCGGAGGAGCGTGCCGGCATCGCGAGCCCCGCTGAGGACCTCGGACACCAGGGCCCGATTGTACCCGCCATGCGGCTCCTCCCCAAGGATGGTGATGGCGAACCGCCCGCCGGCGTTCCGAGCCAACACCTCCTCCAGCAGGCGGGCACCCGCCATCCCATTCCCCACGATGATCAGGTTCGTCCGCTTCCCGAGGGTGGCTGTTCCGTGCACGGGTACCTCCGTTGCGCGTGTAGCTGATGGGTGCAGTCTCGTTAGCCCGATCTGGGTGAACGGATCGGTGGTGCCGATCTGGGTGAACCGATCGGTGGTGCCGATCGCCCACCCCGTTAAGGGGTGGGCTGGTTCGGCGCTCCGCGCGGGGCTGCCGCCGGACACCTTCGCAGCCCGTTACCGTTAGGGTGAGGAGCCACGACGTATGGCTTCAAGGGACCAGGGGCACCTCCGCGCGGAGGGTCCCGTCTCACGGGGCAGGCGGCGCGGTGTCCGAAGGCCACCGGCGGGCCTCGAGTCCACCAGCCGATAGGGCTTGGCTCACTGAACCGCACCGAGGCGCCTCAAGGGCCGTGGGTCCAGACGCCGCGTTCACTCCTGTGAAGGGTCGCGTGCTGCGAAGGTGACCGGCGGCAGCTCCGCGTGGAGCGCCAAGCCAGCCCACCCCTTTACGGGGTGGGCGATCGGCACCACTGATCCATTCACCGTGATCGGCGATAGCCGCCGCCCGGCTTGGGTGCGTCCCCTCCCGAGTCCTCACTCACGCTTCTCCACGCGCGCCGCGCAGGTCTTGAACTCCGGCATGCGAGAGATCGGGTCCAGCACAGGGTTGGTGAGGCGGTTCGCGGAGCCGGCGCCGCCCCAGTGGAAGGGCATGAAGAGGGTGTCCTGCCGTAGAGTGGGTGTCAGGCGCGCCCGGGCGGAGGCGTCGCCGCGCCGGGTCACCACTCGCACCGTCTCGCCCTCGGCAATGCCGAAGGTGCGGGCCATCTGCGGGTGGATCTCCACGAAGGGCTCCGGCGAGACGCCCGCCAGCGCGGGGACCCTGCGCGTCTGGGTGCCGGATTGGTAGTGCGCGGCCACGCGGCCGGTAGTGAGGTAGAAGGGGAACTCCTCGCAGGGCTCCTCGGCGGCGGGCCGGTGCTCCACGGGGTGGAAGCGCGCGCGCCCGCTGGGGGTAGCAAAGCGGTCCAGGAACAGGCGCGGCGTCCCCGGATGGTCCTCGGAGGGGCACGGCCAGTGAACGCCCTGCTCCCGCTCGATGCGCTCGTAGGTGATGCCGGAGTAGTCCGCCGGCCCGCCCGCGCTGGCAGCCCGCAGCTCCTGGAACACCGGGCGCGGCTCGGCGGGGAAGCCGGTCTCGCAGCCCAGACGCGCCGCCAGCCCTGACAGGATCTCCAGATCGGTGCGGACGCCCTCGGGCGGGAGGACGGCGCGCCGCCGGAGGATGACCCGGCCCTCGAGGTTGGTCAGGGTCCCCTCCTCCTCCGCCCACTGGGCGCAGGGGAGCACTACGTCCGCCAGCTCCGCCGTCTCCGAGAGGAAGGGGTCCGAGACCACCAGGAAGTCCAGCGCCGCCAGTCGCCTTGCGAGAGGGACCGCGTTGGGCGCGGAGACGGCGACGTTGGAGCCCATCACCAGCAGCGCCCGAAGCCCGCCGTCCTCGCCGCAGCTCTCCAGGAGCTCCTGGGCGGATCGGCCTGGGCCCGGCAGGTCCTCCGGGCGCACCCCCCAGACCGCCGCCACGTGAGCGCGGTGGTCGGGGTCGTCGATGCGCCGGTAGCCGGGGAGCTGATCGGCCTTCTGGCCGTGCTCGCGCCCGCCCTGCCCGTTCCCCTGGCCGGTCAGGCATCCGTAGCCGCTGCCCGGTCTTCCCGCCCTCCCCAGCGCCAGAGCCAGGTTGATAAAGGCCAGCACGGTATCGGTGCCCTTGCTGTGCTGCTCGGCGCCCCGGGCCGTCAGGATCACCGCTCGTTCCGCCTCGGCGAGCAGGTGGGCGGCCCGCACCAGCCGGGGGACCGAGACGCCCGTGACGCGCTCCACGCGCTCCGGCCAGTAGTCGCTGACGGTCTGGCGCACGGCGTCGAAGCCCTCGGTGCGCTCCTCGATGAAGGCCCGGTCCAGCAGCCCGTCGCGGCAGGCGATGTGCAGCAGACCGTTGGCAAGGCAGAGGTCCGTGCCCGGCGCGTTCTGGAGGTGGAGCGCGGCCGCCCTCGCGGTGGGAGTGGCGCGCGGGTCGATGACGATCAGCTTGCCGCCGCGCTCGCTCTGCTCCTCGAAGTGCCGCATCACCGGCGGCATGGTCTCCGCCAGATTGCTGCCGGCCAGAAGGACCACCTCCGCCTCGGCGATGTCTGACAGGGGGAAGGGGAGCCCGCGGTCCAGACCGAAGGCGCGGATCCCGGCGGCCGCGGCGGAGGCCATGCAGAAGCGGCCGTTGTAGTCGATGTTGGGGGTCCGCAGCGCGACCCGAGCCAGCTTGCCCAGCAGATAGGCCTTCTCGTTGGTCAGCCCGCCGCCCCCGAACACGCCCACGGAGTCCCGCCCGTAGCGCTCCTGGCACCGCCGGAGCTCCCCCGCCACCCGGTCCAGCGCCTCGTCCCAGGAGGCCGTCTGAAGGGGAGAGCCCTTTGACGGGCGCAGCAGCGGCGAGGTCAGCCGCTCCGGATGGCGCAGCAAGGCGGCGGAGGTCCACCCCTTCTGGCAGAGGCCTCCCCGATTGGTGGGGAAGTCTCGCGGCTCTACCACGAGCTCCCCACCCTCCGGCACCAGGCTCATGCCGCACTGGAGGGCGCAGTAGGGGCAGTGGGTGGGCGTCCCACCCGCTTCGGGGGGCTCAAGCATGTCGTGTCACGCTCCATCAATAGTGGGCATGGCAGGTGTGGGATCGGTCGCGAGCGGCTCAGGCACGAGCGGCTGAACCCGCTCGCTGCCACTACCCGCGCCCCGCCTTCGCGGGCCGAACCACGGGCCGTGACCACCGGCGGCCGGCGGCGACCACCCGCGCCCGCGCAGGCGGGGCGCATGCTTTGTCAGCGAGCGGGTTCAGCCGCTCGTGCCTGAGCCGCTCGTGCCACTCACACCCGCACCAGCAGCTCCCCGCCCTGCTCCCGGACCTCGAAGGTGCGGAGGCAGACCGTGGGGTCGTTCAGGCACTCGCCAGTGTTGAGGTCGAAGCGGTAGGAGTGTAGCGGGCAGATCACCATGCCGCCCCCCACCATTCCCTCCGCCAGGGGGCCGCTGGCGTGCGGGCAGCGGCTCTGGACCGCCGCCACCGACCCATCACGCTGCCGGAACACGGCGATGCCCTGGTCGCCGACCACGAAGGTCCGGCCCTCGCCCAGCGGGATTCGCTCCGCCGGGCCCAGCCCCACCCACCCCGGTGTCTCGGGCGTTGTCATCGGGCGGCCTCCAGCTCCCCGGCGAACTGAGTCTGATGGTACGGCTTGCCGGCCTCGTCCCAGGGGTCCACGTAGGCGTCCACGGCCCTCTGGATCTCCTCGTCCAGGCGGTCACAGATGCCCTCGGAGTCATCGACCAGGACCGAGCGCAGGAGCCCGATTCCCACGCGCTCCACGAAGGCGGCGGTGCGCTCCATCCACTTCCCATGCTCGCGGTAGTACTGCATGAAGCGCCCCATCACTCGCAGGACCTCGTCCGGCGTCTCCACCTTGCACAACAGGTCACCCGCCCTCACGCGGCTGCCGGCAGCCCCGCCGATGTACACCTCCCAGCCGCCGTCCACGGCCACCACGCCGATGTCCTTCACGGTGGCCTCCGCGCAGTTGCGGGGGCATCCGCTGGCCGCCAGCTTCACCTTGTGGGGGAACTCGATGCCCTGGAAGCGCCGCTCGATGCGGATGCCGAGGGCCGTCGAATCGCCCACGCCGTAGCGGCAGAACTCCGTGCCGACGCAGGTCTTGCAGGTCCGCATCGCCTTGGTGTAGGCGTGGCCGCTGGGCATGCCGAGGTCGTCCCAGATGGCCGGGAGGTCCTCCCGCCGGATGCCCAGCAGGTCGATCCTCTGGCCGCCGGTGATCTTCACCATCTTGGCGCCGAACTTCTCGGCGGCGTCCGCGATGCGCCGAAGCTCCTCCGGGCTGGTGACCCCGCCGAAGATGCGCGGGACCACGGAGTAGGTGGCGTCCTTCTGGATGTTGGCGTGCACGCGGTCGTTGATGAACCGGGCGTCGCGTTCGTCCTCGTACTCCTCGTGCCAGATCGCCTTCAGCAGCGAGGCCAGGCCCATCTTGCTGGCCGGGTCCTCCGCGCCGCCGGCCAGCTCGCGGAAGACCGCGCTGACGCTCTTGAGGCCGCGCCGTCGGATCTCCTCCATCAGCTCGGGCTTGGAGAGGGGAACGCCGGGCACGTACCAGTCGTCGGCCGGGTCCGAGGGCGTGCCGCCCGCGTAGGCCTCGATCAGCTCCTGGAGCAGCGGCTTGCATCCGCCGCAGCCGGTGCCGGCCTTGGTGCAGGCGCCCAACGTGCTCACGGAGCACCGTCCAGCGTCCAGGGCGGACAGCAGCTTCTTCTTGGTAACCTGGTGGCAGGAGCAGATCAGCGCCTCGTTCGGCAGGTCCTCGATGCCGCCCGCCCCCGACTCCTGCCGGGGGAAGAGGAGCACCGACCGCGAATCCGGCACGTCGGCGTCGCGGGCGAAGAGGTCCATCAGGCTGCCGGAGTTGCGGCTCTCGCCCAGCAGGCACCCGGCGTGCAGCTTGCCGCCCCGGACCACCAGCTTCTTGTAGACCCCGGCCCTCGGCTCCAGGTAGCTGACCACCTCGTCATCCTCCGCCACGTCGGACAGCCGGCCGAGGGAGAGCAGCTCCACGCCCATCACCTTCAGCTTGGTGGCCAGCTTGGAGCCCAGGTAGAGCGAGTGGGGTGAGATGCCCGTGAGCACGTCCGCCAGGACCTGCGCCTGCTCGTAGAGGGGCGCCACGAGGCCGTAGACCACCCCTCGGTGCTGGGCGCACTCCCCCACGGCGAAGATCGACTCGTCGGAGGTGCGCATCTGGTCGTCCACCTTGATGCCCCGGTCCACCTCCAGGCCGCACTCCCGGGCGATCTCGCTGTTGGCGCGGATGCCGCAGCTAATGACCACCATATCCGCGTCCAGGGTCTCGCCGTCGCGGAACTCCAGACCCTGCACTCGCCCATTGCCGACGAGTCGCGTGGTCGCCCTGCCGGTGAGGATGCGGAGCCCCATGCCCTCCAGCACGCCCTGGAGGACTCCGGCGCCCTCGGCGTCGAGCTGCTGCACCATCAGGTGCGGCGCGACCTCCACCACGGAGACCTCCACGCCGTGGGTCGCCAGCCCTCGGGCAGCCTCCAGGCCCAGCAGACCGCCGCCGATGACGGCCGCCTTCCGGCACTCCTTGGCGTAGCCGGCGATCTCGCGGCAGTCCGCCAGGGTGCGGAAAAGGAAGACGCCCGCCTTGTCCGCGCCCTCCATGGGCGGCACGAAGGGACGGGAGCCCGTGGCGATCACCAGCTTGTCGAAGGGCTCCTCAGTGCCGTCCTCCGCCACCACCACCTTGCGCTCACGGTCGATGGAGCTGACGCGAACGCCGGCCCGGAGCGTGATGTCGTTCTGGTGGTACCAGGCTGGGGTGTGGGTGAAGACCTCGTCCTCGGACTGCGCGCCGTTCAGCACGTTGGAGAGGAGGATGCGGTTGTAGCACCCGTGAGGCTCCTCGCCGAAGACGGTGATGCTGAAGCGGCCCCGGTCGCGAGCCAGGATCTCCTCCAGGGTCTTCGCTCCCACCATCCCGTTGCCGATGACTACCAGACGCTCCTGATACTGCATGTCTCACATCTCCATCACGAGCGGCGCGAGGTCCGCTCCTGGGTCCGGCTCCGCGCATCGGGCCGAGCCTGTTCCGCCGGCGCCTCGGGGCGGGCGCCTGACCACTGACCTGAGCGGGATCAGTGTCCAGGAACTGCTTCACCACCAAGACACCAAGAGGACCTAAGCTGAGTCCCTCTCTATGCGCCTCTGTGCGTCTCTGAGATAGGGCCTTTCCTGCCCTTCTTGGTGTCTTGGTGGTGAAGTAGTTTCTGGTCGCCGACTAAGGGAGCTCAGGCTGTCGCCGACTCCGCGGCGAGGGTCCAGCGGCGCCACCGGGCGGCGATCCGCAGATAGACCCACAGGGAAGCGGCCGAGAGGAGCAGGAAGCCGGGCGCGAAGCTGCCGGCGACGCCCCGCAGACCGCCCATGACGGAGGGCAACAGGAAGCCGCCCACGCCCCCCGCCGCGCCCACCAGCCCGGTGAGAGCGCCGATCCGGCGGGGGTACCTCTGAGGCACGAGCTGGAAGAGGCAGCCGTTGCCCATGCCCAGCAGGGCCATCAACAGAAGGAAGAGGCCCGTCACCACCGCCACCGGCGGCATCAGCGCGATGCCCACGGTCAGCAACACGAAGGCGCCTACCAGAGTCCGCAGCATGCGCAGGCCGCCCACGCGGTCGGCCAGGTAGCCGCCGACGGGGCGTACGAAGCTGCCCGCCAGGACGCACAGGGTGGTGAGGTCGCCGCTGTGGACCTTCGAGAGGCCGTACTGGTCATGGAAGAAGAGGCTGAGGAAGCTGCCGAGGCCCACGAAGCCGCCGAACGTGAGGCTGTAGACGAGGCAGAACCACAGGGCGTCCGGCTCCTGAAGCAGCCCAACGTACTCGCCCAGGCGGACCGGCGAGGCCGGCCTCGGACTGTCTCGCGCCAGGAGCGCGAAGAGCACGAACACGGCGACCAAGGGCACGAGGGCCACGCCCAGCACGCCGTGCCACCCGATCCGCTCCGCCAGCCGGGGGGCGAAGAGCGCCGCCAGCACCGTGCCGCTATTCCCCGCGGCCGCGATGCCCAGCACCAGCCCCTGGTTCTCCGCGGGGTACCACCGGCTTGCCAGAGGGATCGCCACCGCGAAGCTGGCCCCGGCAACGCCCAGCAGCAGCGCCACGGCCAGAAGCTGAGGCAGGGAGCCGGCCCACAGCCAGCCCAGGATCAGCGCGAGGGCGGAGAGCGCCATGCCCCCCAGCCCCACGCGCCGGCCGCCATAGCGGTCCGAGAGCGGGCCCAGCACCAGGCGGAAGAGGGATCCGCCGAGGAGGGGGAGGGCCACCAGCAGGCCCTTCTGGAACGGGGACAGCCTCAGGTCCTCGGCGATGTAGCTGCCCAGCGGGCCCAGCAGGACCCAGACCATGAAGCTGACATCGAAGTAGAGGAACGCGGCGAGAAGCGTGGGAGGGTGCCCGCTTCGGAGTGCCTCTCGGAGATGCGCCATGACGCTGCCTTTCCTGGTAAGCCTCGCCGCGAGGGCGAACGCTCTGACAGTCTAGGCGTTGTCTGTTGCGCCGGCATGAACAGCGTGTAACGTTGAGGTAACGCGGGGGTTAAGGGACTGAAGGCGGGTCGTGGGGTCGTTGGGCCGTTGGGTCGTGGGGGGCGGGCCTCAGAGGGTGGGGGGTTGGGACGTGTCGGACCAGTCGGACCGGTCGGACGGTGAGGGCCCTCCGGAGCGGTCTGGTGGCATCATCGGGCATCGGTGCCCGGAGTCGGACCGCCCGGCGGTGAATCGCCGGGCTCCGAGGATCAATCCCGCTGAACCGGGGTTCTGAACCAAAGGTGCGCCCTGGGGTCAGGACCCTCCTTTCAGGAGGATTGAGCCCCTGAGCCCGGCGATTCAGGGGCTGTAAGAGTATTCAGCAGAAGCAGACAGACGAGCACGATATATGGGCTAGTCACGCTTCGCGATGTTCATATATAGGGCTTGTCTGCCTGCTTCGCAGGAATACTCTTACAGCCCCTGAATCGCCGGGCGGCTGGCCGCTGGGCACTCGTCTCTGGCTATGCCGCTGAGCTGTCCCCAAGGCCCTCATCGTCCCACCGGTCCGACTGGTCCGACAAGTCCCAACCCCCCACCCTCCGACGCCCCCCCTACGACCCCACGACCCAACGACCCTACGCCCCGCCCCTCACAGCCCCTTGGGGAGCAGGCCTTTCAGCATCACTCGGTCCGCGAGCCAGAAGTGCTCGTGGCGGGGCTCCTTGCTGTTGCGGAGGGCCTCGGCTTCACGCTGGAAGTCCTCGGTGGTGGCCTGGAAGAGGGTGTGCTGAGAGACCTGGGTTGCCAGAGCCAGAGGGCGCTTGTAGGCGTAGGCGGTCACGTCCACCTCCACCCTGGGGAGCTTGGCGGTCTTGATGCCGGTGAAGTAGTAGACGTGAGGCACGTACCAGGGGGCTCCCAGCTCCGCGGCTACGGGCTCACCAGCCTGCCACCGGGCCTCCATCGTGAGGTTGGAGGTGTTAACGTGATCCCGGTGGTTGTCCTCCGGCCCATGGGCGAAGATCGCGTCCGGCCGGACGTCGCGGATGACGCGTATGCACTCCTGCAGGGTTGACTTGTCGTTCACCAGGCCCATGTCCGGATGGTTGAGGCTGACCCGCCGGTGGATCCCGAGGACCTTGTTGCACTCCTCGGCCTCCTTCCGGCGCAGCTCCACGATGGTATCCTTCATCTCCGGCCGGGGGTAACCCTCACAGCCGTCCGTCATGATGGCGACCGTCACCTCCACGCCCGAGTCCGACAGCAGGGCAATCGTTCCAGCCATGGCGATCTCATCGTCATGGTGCGCCCCGAAAACCAGCACTCTGTCGTAGTTCATATCGCTATCTCCCGGAAACCGCTCAACACGGAAACTGAAGAGGTGAAGAGGTGAAGAGGTGAAGGGGTGAAGAGGTGAAGAGGTGAAAGGGCCTCAGCCCAGTGGCTCTGATGAGCGCCGTCCAGGCACTGAGGTACTTTCACCTCCTCACCTCTTCACCCCTTCACCTCTTCAATCTATGTGGCGAGGGCTTTGACGGTCTACTCAATGACCACCTTCTCCACCCCCGGCGGGGGCTCGGGGTAGGCGAGTTTGAGGCTATCGAGCGCCTCGACGATCAGGCGGGCGGCCATGAGGTTTCGGTACCACTCCCGGTTGGAGGGTAGGATGTGCCAGGGGGCGTAGTCCGTGCTGGTCTCAGTGAGGGCCTCCTCGTAGGCCTCCATGTATTGCTTCCAGAGCTTCCGCTCCGAGAGGTCATCCGGGTTGAACTTCCAGCGCTTGGACGGCGTATCTAGCCGCTCCTGAAGGCGCTTCTTCTGCTCGTCTTGGTCGATGTGCAGGTAGATCTTGAGGATCGTCGTACCCTCGTCGACGAGCATGCGCTCGAAGTCGCGGATATGGCCATAGCGCCGGTGCCAGACCTTCTCCGGCACGAGCTGGTGCACGCGAACCACCAGCACGTCCTCGTAGTAGCTGCGGTTAAAGATGCCGATCTCGCCCTTGCAGGGCACCTGGGCGTGGGCGCGCCAAAGGTAGTCGTGGGCGAGTTCCAGAGGTGTCGGCGCCTTGAAGCTGGTCACGCCGACCCCCTGCGGGTTCACGCTGTTGAACACGCGCTTGATGACGCCGTCCTTGCCCGCCGTGTCCATCGCCTGAAGGATGACCAGCAGCTTGTGCTTCTGCTGGGCGTAGAGGATGGACTGCAGCTCCGCCAGGCGCTGGTCCAAGGACTGCAGCTCCTCTAGCCCGGCGGTCTTGTCGCCCGAGAAGGCGGCGTGGTCCTTGGGGTCCCACTCACTCAGCCGGACCTTGCTTCCGGGCTTCAACTGGTATCGATCCATGCGACCTCCGCGTTCCTATCCCCCAACCCTCTTCCCGAGACCGGAAGAGGGCTCCGTTCTAGCGATGTCTCACCTTCCGCGGCCAAGAGCGGCCCCGAGGCGCCCAGCACTCTGCCCCTGTCTCCCGGTGGTCACTGAGCCCCTCCTCTTCCCGTCTCGGGAAGAGGAGCTGGAGGAGTTAGGGCGCTCCGGTCCATGGCCGCCTTCAGGTCTCGGTAGCCGATGAGCTTAATGCCCTTCGACTGGATCAACTTGCGCGTCTCCTCGTGGGTGAAGGCCAGGTAGTCTCCGTGTCGCTCGCCGGCCGAGCCGGTGATGGCGCGCATCTCGTCGTCCCCCATGCCCAGGTGGATGATAGTCTGCCAGACGCCCGGCTTCAGGTTGCTGAGCATCCGGCCGTATGTCTCTCGGCGAGGCTCCGGCTCCTTCTCCCGTACCGAGGGGGTGAGGCCATCCAGCAGGGGGAGCCCGCTGCCAAGCAGCGCGTCCCGAAGCCCGGACTCCTCCGCCGTCAGGGCGCGGTCCTTTGGAAAGATATCGGCAACCAGCGCGGGAACGTGGAACTCGTGGGCCAGTTTCAGGTAGACGCGCGCGAAGTCCGGCCGGGCGACGATGGTGCCCATGTGGGTATCGATGTGGGTGATCTTCAGGCCGAGGTCCAGCGCCCGCTGAATCTGGGCCCGGCACTCGGTCTCCACCTCCTCGGCGGTAGCGTGCTTCAGCGTATCCTCCGCCGAGGACCACAGGTAGCCCTGGGGGTCCAGCAGCCCCTTCACCTTCTCTCTGGGCGCCACCGGACCCCACTTGTAGGTCCGCCACTCGCAGTTGAGGGTGAGGTGAACACCGAGGTCGGCCTTTGGGTGGGTCTTGGCGTACTCCACCACCTCCATCACCCAGGGGCAGGGCATCATCACGCTTCCGCAGGTAACCAGTCCCTTCTCCATGGCCTGGAAGGAGGCCTGGTTCTCGGAGTGGCACATGCCCATGTCGTCCGCGTGCACGATCAGGAAGCGCCCGGCGGGCGGCTCCAGTAGCTGGGAGTAAGGCGTGGGCTCCACTGCGGCCAGCGCCGCCGCTACTGCCAAGGCAAGAAGCTCCAGCATGGGTCCTCCTTAAGGCGGGTCGTAGGGCCGTGGGGTCGTGGGGTCGTAGGCAAGGGCCTCAGGGGTTGGGCGGCGGAGGACGAGTCGGACTTGTTGGACTGGCCGGACGGTGAGGGCCTTGTGGGCAGCGTCCAGAGCACCGATCCGTCACCCGGCTTGTCTGATCACTTCGGACTCCGGCGGGCTTTCCCCTACAGCCCGGTGTCTGCGGACCCTATCGTCCGACAGGTCTCAGCCCGCCGCCCTCTGAGGCCCTTCCCTACGACCCGACGACCTTACGACCCTACGACCCGCCCCAGCGCTGCTCTGTTGCGGCCGGCAGAGAGCGGGCGATACAATGGTCGCGCAGAGCGCCCGCGCGCCACGGAGGTTCCCCTTGAGCAGAGACCCCTACCCAAAGATCGGCGGCTTCCGTGACGTGCAGGCGTTCAAGGCCCACCTGAGGCACCTGGGGCTGCTGGACGAGGAGGGCGGAGGCGTTCTGCCCTGCGACGACGGGATCCTGACCGCGCCGGAATCGCCGTTGGCCCGGCCGCTGGAGGTGCACGGCCGGCGGATCGGCAACCGGTTCACCGTGCAGCCGATGGAGGGTTGGGACGGCACGCTGGAGGGGATGCCCTCCGAGAACACGCTGCGTCGCTGGCGGCACTTCGGGCTCTCCGGCGCGAAGCTCATCTGGGGTGGGGAGGCGGTGGCTGTCCGACCGGACGCCCGTGCCAACCCCAACCAGCTCCTGATCAGAGAGGAGACCCTCGGCGGGCTGGAGCAGCTTCGCGAGGCTCTCCTATCCACCCACCGTGAGCACCACGGGACCACGGATGACCTGCTCCTGGGCCTCCAGCTCACCCACTCCGGCCGCTTCAGCCGCCCCACCCTGGGGCAGGGGCTCCAGCCGCGCATCCTGTACCTCCATCCGCTGCTGGATCGCCGCTTCGGCCTGCCGGAGGACTACCCGGTCCTCACGGACGGGGAGATCGAGGAGATCATCGCCGACTTCGTGCTCGCGGCGGTCCGTGCCCGGAAGCTGGGCTTCGACTTCATCGACTTGAAGCACTGCCACGGCTACCTGGGCCACGAGTTCCTGAGCGCGGTGGACCGCCCGGGCCCCTACGGCGGCAGCCTGGAGAACCGGACGCGCTTCCTTCGAGAGGTGGTCGCGGGCGTGCGCGCGGAGGCCCCGGGCCTGCTCATCGGCGTGCGAGTGAGCCTGTTCGACCTGCTGCCCTTTCATCCGAGGCCCTCCGAGGAGTCCGACGCCGCACGAGATCGCCCCCGGAAGCTGGGACCCGGCGTTCCGGACGACTGGGAGGGTCGCTACCCCTACGCCTTCGGCGCGGACCCAAGCCATCCCACCTGGCCGGACCTCACGGAGGCCTTCCAGTTCCTTCAGGTGCTGCGCGACCTGGGTATCCGCCTGCTGAACGTGACCGCCGGCAGCCCCTACTACAACCCCCACATCCAGCGGCCGGCGCTCTACCCGCCCTCGGATGGCTATCAGCCGCCGGAGGACCCCCTGTTGGGCGTCGCGCGCCAGGTGGCCGCTACCGCCGAAGCCAAGCGCCGCTTCCCGGAGATGCTGGTGGTCGGCACTGCCTACAGCTACCTCCAGGAGTACCTGCCCCACGTGGCGCAGGCGCTGGTCCGGCGCGGCGACGTGGACTCCGTGGGGCTGGGGCGGATGGTCCTCTCCTACCCGGAGCTTCCCACCGACGTTCTCTCCACCGGCCGCCTTCAGAAGAAGCGCCTCTGCCGCACCTTCAGCGACTGCACCACCGCCCCCCGCAAGGGCCTCCCCTCCGGCTGCTACCCCCTGGATCCCCACTACAAGCGCTCTGCTGATGCGGAGACGCTGAAGGCGGGTCGTAGGGTCGTAAGGGCGTAGGGTCGTAGGGAAAGGGCCTGGGCGCGACGACGGCCGGGGACGGGTCGCGCGACGAGGGCCCATGAGAGGGCGCCTTTGTGCCGGTGATGGCATCCCATGGGCGCTGACTCCGGGCCCCGGCCCTGGTGGAGGGTTTGGTTTTTGAGGTCAGGGCGCATCTGGTGGAGTTGGGGGCCGACTGACCGTGGGGCTGTCAGAGTCACGATGGCGAGGAGGTGGTCTGGCCGCTTCCGCGACGGATGGTGATCCGGCAGAGGTGCTTGAGCCGCAGGAAACAGCGCTCCACTCCACCGCAGAGCCGGTAGCGGCTCCTTCGAAGCCGCGAGGGCTGCCTCCCTGGGAGCCCTTCTCCTGTCGCTGCGCTCGTTGGACTTAGCGCTCGGGGATTGGGTGTCGCCTCGCCCTTGGGCAGTCGGGTTCCGGCGGCTCGGGGATGAGTCTTCACTGTGGTGCTATCGATCGGGCAGTTCGGTCACTGAGATCACTCCGTCGATCGGCCTGGGCCGGGAAGACCGTGAGGATCCGCTGGCCACCGAGCGAAACCGGCGTAACAGGTTTGGTGAGGGCCGCGCCTGGGCGCAGGCGACGCCCAGGGAGCTACCGTCCGCGGAAGTCTCCCCCTTCCGGACCCCTTCGCCAAGTCAGTGTCCGGGAACGACTCCGCCACGAAGCGTCGCGTGCCAGCACGCGATACACCAAGACACCGAGAAGGGGCAAGGCCTAACCATAGAGACACAGAGGGCACAGAGAAGACCAAGCTAAGGCCGTCTTGGTGTCTTGGTGGTGGCTGTTCCCTTGCTATGCGCTTCGCTCTTCTCTGCTTCCCTCTGTGTCCTCTGTGCCTCTGTGGTAGAGCCTTCCTTGCCCTTCTTGGTGTCTTGGTGGTGAAGTCGTTTGTGGCCGCCGGCTAAGCGCCTTCGGGACCCTCCTCGCCGGGGGCGCTTTCGTCCTTCGCGAGGATGTCGCGGAGTGCTTGGTTGCCCAGGTCGTTGACGGGCCCCATGAACTGCACCCGCGGAGCGAGATGGACGCTCCGCGCTCCGCCAACGTTGACCACCCCTACCTGCCCCTCCAGGAAGGCGAGGAGCTGACCCGTCGCCATGTGAACGAACAGCGTCTTCTGCTCGTCCGTTGCGTCATCCAGGGGGGCGATGGAGAGAGTGGAGAGATAGGGATCGGTGGTCATCCCCGAGATCGTGGAGTAGAGGCCCTGATACAGTCTGAGGGCCGAGTCACCCACGCTCGCGAAGCGCTCCATGTGGATGCTTTCCTCGAGGTTCTCCTTGAGAGCGCGCACTGCCGGCATCAGCCGGATGAGATCGCGAATGTGGTCTTCGCCGTTCGCCATGGTCCTTCTCCTCGATCGTGACAGAAGTCTGGGACGCCGTCGCCCCATCCGTTCATACGCGGAAGCGGCACGAAGGTTGAGTCGCGGCGCAAATCAGCGCCCCCTGGCATCGCGACCCTCTCGGAGCCCGATGGCATCGAGCGTGTCGGCGCCGAGGCGCTTCGCGAGCGTTCTGCGGGCCAGATTAAGGCGCGACTTCACGGTGGCGGCGTCGGTGTCCATCGCGAGTGCGACCTCCGCGTGGGTGAGCCCTTCGGCGCAGAAGAGGAGCAGCGTCTGGCGCTGGAACTCGGGGAGGGTCCGGATCGCCCGCTGGACCTCGGCGTAGACCAGCATCCAGTGCGCCTGATCGTCGGGGCGTGCGCGAGGATCTACGAGAGCGGGGAGCGGAACATCCTCGGCGGTGGTCGGCTCGTCCAGCGAGACGGTCCGGAAACGCCCCTGTCGACGCAGTTCGCTGTAGCAGAGGTTGCGAACGATCCGGAACAGGTAGGGCCGAAGGTTCGAGGGCGGATCGATGCGGCGCCGGTGGACGTAGAGGGCGACGAAGGCGTCCTGCAGGATGTCCTCCTCCGCGCCGCTCGACCCGATCAGGCGCCGTACGAACCGGCGCGTCGGCGGCTCCAGCACCGCCCGAAGCCGGTCGAAGGCGGCCCGATCCCCCGCCTGCACCTGGCGAAGCAGTTCCTCCTCAGGTCCCTCCATCGCGTCTCCTTCACCTCCCCATTCGGCCTGCGGGCGGCCGCGAGCGGGGCGGTCTGCGGGCAGCGGCGCCCGCGCCTGTCACGATACCAAGGAGAAGTACTGCCGGCGAGTCCCGAGGTCCCTCACGCGGCTGCCCAGTCCTTGTCGAGTGGCACTAGGAGCACCCGGGCGGCCCGCCGCCGCGACGCCGGGGTCCAAGCGCACCAGACTGGTGCCCGGCGCATTCCACTTCGCGTGCTTCCCCCTCGCGCGGCTGAGCTTCGCCGTGCTCCGGCCTCAGATCGTCGCCAAGGGGCTCCTCAGCGTGCTTCTTTCTCGGCCAGTCCCCTCATCCTGCAGTCGTTCATGGCCCTGTAGCGGCGTCCCCGCTGCGGGTTCCAGGCGAGTGCCGGCCCGGAAGCCCGTCTGCAGGAGCATGCCGACCGGCAGTGAACCGTTGAGCAGAGAGGCTTACCTCCGTCCTCCTCCCGCGCCGGAGCACGTCGAGCAGCGCCAGAGCTGACGGCATGGCCAACCTCGGTCCACTGGCTCATACGGGGCCCACCCGCCCGGCTCTCTCTGGGGTTGATGCCCAGAAGGGCATATGCTCCTACTCACTTCGGGATCCTGTGGGCATCTGTTGCTAGATCTGGCATAATAGGGGAGCATGCCCCTGGATGAAAGGGTTAGAGTGGGTTGGCTCGTCCAAGGAGGACCTTATGACCTTCCCCGAGGAGGTGTTGGACGAGATTGGCTACGCGCTGCACCTAGCCCAGGAGGGCGAGAAGCACCCCAGCGCCCGTGTCCTTAGGGGCTTCGGTGGGGCGAGCGTCGTGGAGGTAATCGAGCCCTTCGACACCGACACCTATCGGGCTGTCTACACCGTTCGGTTTGCTGACGCCGTCTACGTCCTTCATGCCTTCAAGAGGAAGTCACACCAAGGCGCCAGGACGCCGGATGCAGACATGTCGGTGATCAGGCAGCGTCTGAAGCGGGAAGAGGACGCCCACAAGAGGGGTGTTCGATGAACCCAGGGGAGAGCACAACTTGAGCAGGGGTGAGGAGGCTCGATTCGAGCGCGGCAGCGGCAACGTCTTCAGGGACCTGGGCCTTCCGAACCCTGAGGAGCGCCTGCTGAAGGCCGGCCTCGCCATGCGGATTGCGAACCGCATCGAGGCGCTGAAGCTGAATCAGGCAGCGGCGGCGACACGCCTTGGGGTGGACCAGCCCAAGGTCTCGGCCCTGCTTCGCGGCCGTCTGTCCGGCTTCTCCGTTGAGAGGCTGTTTCGGTTCCTGGCCTCCCTGGGCTGCGACGTGGTGGTGTCAGTAGGCGTGGCCGGCCTTGAGGAGGAGGCCGCCCAGGTTCGTGTGGTGGACAAGGCCTCCCCTGTGCCCGCCGCCCCCTCCGGGGAGCCTGCCGAGGGGACCAAGGGCGGGGAGGCCCCCGCCACAGGTCTTCGCCTGAGCCGGTCCCTGCAGGAGAGGCTCAGCCGGCTGGCCGACGAGCAGGGCACCAGCATGGAGATCCTGGCGGCGGAGCTCCTGGCGACCGCGGCCGCCCAACTGGAGCAGGGCCCCCCGCGGGTGGCCATGG
>DASXUI010000379.1:0-18966 GCA_036504955.1 Armatimonadota bacterium | reverse complement strand
TTGCCGTCACCGCCGCCACTGGGAGGAGGCGGGGTGCCGCCGGCGATGGAGATCGTGGCGGTGCCGGTGGTGGCTACGGGAATGTCCGTGTCGCCGTTGAGGGAGACGCCCGTCAGCTTCACGGTCCAGCTAGCACCTGCGGGGGCGGTGGCCGGAACGGTCATGGGGACGGAGAACAGGGAGCCGGGGCCGTTACCGGGCTTGTCGGTGTTGAGGTAAGCAAGGACGACCTTAACCTGGCCGGCCGCTACCTGGTTACCAAGAACCAGCGGCGGGATCGCGCCACCCGGGGTGAAGATGCTGCCCAGGTTAGCGGTCACCTGAGTGCCACTCGCCACTACACCGGCGAGGTCCGGAGCACCGGCACTCTTGGTGGTGGTGTCCAGCACACACTCCACGCCCTGGACGTTCTTGGCGGCGGCATCCACGTTGACCTGCAGGGTAATGGTGTCCCCTGCTTTGGCCGTGATCGTGGAGCTGCCCGCCGCGTCCGTGACGGTCAGGTTGGCCTGCCCAAAGGCCGCCCCGATGACCATCAGGGACAATAACGCCGAGCACACAAGTTTCTTCACTACCTTCACTCTCCTTCACACACGCAGTGAGAAAGGCTTGGACCTGTCGTCGGGTGGATCGGCACAGCGTACATGGGCCAGAGCGGGCGCTCTACCGGCCCCTGGCGCGGCTGCCCTCTTCCCCTCTCGAGGGAAGAGGGCGTGACTCCCTCTCAGCCGCCACCCGTACGAACCCCCTCGGGCTCGCAACCTTAGGATGCCCCTTGCCGGGCATAGAACAGGCATCGGGGAGTGGACCTGTGGGTCACAGGGCTCCCCGAAGGACGCACGGAAGTGCCGCCAGCTAACTGGAGGTGAGATGGGGCGGCACCCCCATCGAGTATATACAGGCCGCTAACCCCCGATCCCTACAAACCCGTCAGCGAGCTTCGGTGTCAGTTCGTGGGGGCGTAGGGGTGGGTCGTTGGGTCGTGGGGTCGTTGGGTCGTTGGGGGAGAGCGAACTGCCCCTCACGCCCCCACCCCCTCTCCCGCGCGGCGGGCGAGGGGACTCAGGTACACCCTTGGCTGCCAGGAGAGACCTCGGTAGCCCTGCGGAGCTTGCCACAGACCCCCAGTTGAGCCCCCTCGCCCGCCGCGCGGGAGAGGGGGTAGGGGCGTGAGGGGCAGTTCGCCCTCCCCCAACGACCCAACCTGCTACTCTGTGAGGATGGCTACGGTCCCGAGGTCTCCGTCTACTCGTAACCGGGCGCCTTGGGGGATTCGGTCCAGGAGGCCGGGGAGGTTAACAACGGCGGGAAGGCCGAACTCCCGCGCCACGATGGCGCCGTGGGAGAGCACGCCGCCCGTCTCCATCACCAGGCCGCGCGCGCGAAGGAAGATGGCCGACCAGCCGGGGTCGGTGGAGGGACAGACCAGAACGAACCCGTGAGCGTCCTCAGGCACCTCCTCGGGGCGGCGCGCCACTAGAGCGGGTCCTTCAACCACACCGGAGGCTACCGCCGCTCCACTGAGGAAGGGCTGGCCATCCGTGACCTCCGGGCGGCCGACCATGCCCAGATCATCGCTGAAGAGGACCCTGGGGCACGGGATGCTGAGGAGCAGGTCCCGGTTGCGTCGGCGCTCAGCCACTAGCTCGGAGAGGTCCGCGCCCGTTGCCAGGTCACTCAGCTCCCCATACTCAAGGAGGAAGACGCCGTCTCCGAGGCCGCTTCGCCGGCCGACCTCGACCAGGCACCGGCGGATCTCCTCGTAACCGGCCATCATCCAGTGCTTGCCGCTCTCACGCAGGCCCAGGTAGGTCCGGGCGAAACGCAGCTCCTCGGCCAGTGGGCGAAGCTGGGCCTCCGGCGGGGCCGAGGCCCCCAGGGCCTCGCGAAGATCGGTGAGTGGATCCCTGTCCTCGTCGGCTTCCCGTGCCTGCCCCCGAGGCGCGCCGGCACGGTGCTGGGCCAGGGAGTTCAGCATGGCGCGAAGCTCCTCCGGCGACTCTCGCCAGCGGGGTTTCGCCAACTCCATCTCCTCGCTGCCGCGATGGCCCACTCGGCGGAGCAGCTCCTCCCAGCCCAGTCGCCCGGCTGCGGCCTCCGCTAGGCAGTGGTTGGTATCCGCGGCGGGGGCGGGCCGCGCGCCAGCCACCAGCTTCTGGGAGAGCGCCTGGGCTTCCGCCTCGGACAGGTACCTGGCCAGCCCTCGCTTCAAGGCGTCCAGGGCCAGACCAGCGAAGACCGACGGTTTGAGCGACTCCCGCGCGAAGGTGTTGAGGGTGCGGCGGCGCCACTCCTCCAGTCGCTGAAGGAGATCTTCGAAGCCCAGGCCGTTCAGTGGCTGCCTACGCGCGGCCTCAACCTCTGCCAGGAAGGCGGGGGCTAGCTGTTCCGCGAAGACCGCGTGGAACGTCTCCCGCAGCGCCTTCAGCCTGCGGTCCGCGGCGGTCATCTTCAGCACCGTCTTGGGAAGGCGGAGCCAGAAGCCGGACCGGGCGCTGCCGAGGTTGGTCTCCGGCGTGGGGTAGATCGCCTTCCGGGGGTCCGCCTTCAGCGCCGCGAAGGGGTAGTCGTAAGGGAAGTCCTTGAAGTAGATGCGGGCCTCGCGGCTCAGGTTGTAGTAGGGCCTACCGCAGATGAGGTCCATCACCCCCTGCTTGTCCAGATCGGGGTCCGGATCGTACCCCAGGTCGCGGTACATCAGGCCGTAGCCGCCGCTGCCGGACATGAAACGGCGCACGATGGACCAGGTCATGGGCAGCGGCTCGGGAAGCACCTCGGCCAGGCTGTACCGGCTCCAGACGGTGCCCTGTGGGGCCGCCAGGCCCCGAAGCCGCGCGATCTCCTCCTGCCTGGCCTGCTCCCGCTCGCCGGCCCCGCTGACGGTGATGGGCCGGGCCTGCAGCAGCCAGAGGCGCCCCTGCGCCAGCGCCCACTCCACGTCCTGGGGGGCGCCGTAGACCTCTTCCACCTTCATCGCCAGGTCACGCAGCTCGCGAAGGACCGAGTCCGGTAGGCAGGGCTCCCCGCGCTGCGCCTCCGGAACAGGAACCACGCCCTCCTGAGTCACCTTCCGGAGCTTCTGGGCGATGGAGCGCTGCCGCACCTCGCCCGTCCCACGATCAATGAGGAAGCTGTCCGGGGTCACCAGGCCCGAGACGATGGCCTCACCCAGCCCCCAGGAGGCCTCCAAGCGAAGCACCTCGCCCGAGGAGTCCAGCGGGTCGCGAGTGAAGAGGACGCCGGACACGTCGGAGTCGACCATGCGTTGGACCACCACGGTCATGGCGACGGCGGAGTCCGGAATGCCCTGTCGCTCGCGGTAGGCGCGAGCGTGCGCGGAGTGGATAGAGTCTCGGCAGCGTCCGACGGCAGACAGCAGGGCCTCATGGCCCAGCACGTTGAGGAAGGTCTCCTGCTGCCCGGCGAAGCTGGCTTCCGCTGAGTCCTCCGCGGTGGCGGAGGAGCGCACCGCCACCCGCCCGGAGCCCAGTCGCTCGTAGGCGGTGTGAAGCAGCACGGAGTCTTCCGCTGTCTCACGACCCAGGGGGAGTAGGCAGAAGCCGGGGGGAACCGGCAGGCCGGCGCGGGTGAGCCGGGCCAGGTTGGCAGCCTTGCCGCCAACCCGGCCCGCCCGTGATTCGTCGATCTCCTCGAACCACAGCAGCCGCGATCCCGAGGATGCCTGTGGTTCGGTACTCACTTGGCGGCCAAGCAGACTAGCTCGCCCTTGGGCGTGCCGACGTAGAGACAACCCGCTGCAACGGCCGGCGAGGCCAGGAAGCCCGCGGGACTGACCTTGAGCACCGACCACTCCTCGGTCCCCGATCCGGAGGTGAAGCTGCGGACGGAGCCATCGCCACCCACGGCGTAGACGTGGCCCGAGACTACCGCGGGGGAGCCAAGCACGGGTGCGCCGGCGACCGCTTTCCACACCAACTTGCCTGCGTCAGCGGTCAGGGTGTACACCTTGCCGTCGCGGCAGCCAAAGGTGGCCTTACCCGCGTGAAGTGCGACCGCCGTCAGCACGGCGTCCGGCACGGGATAGCGCCAGATCTCGTTCCCCGAGGTCGTATCGAGACAGATGACCCGCCCCTTGGGACTCTGGCCGCTCTTGGTGAAATCGCCGTTCCCCAGCCCGTAGTAGACCCGATTGCCCAGCACGGCCGGGGGTCCCCACACGGCAAGGTCCTGCGGCTTCTGCCAGAGGACGGTGCCCTTCGCCAGGTCGAGGCATAGAGCCTGGTACTTCCCGTAGCCCGTACCCACGTACACCCGGCTGCCCACGACCGCCGGCGAGATGTCGGCGTGCATGCCGCCCCGCTGCCACACCTTCTTCCCCGTCTTCGCGTTGAGGCAGTAGACACCGTCATCGCCGGCGGTGAACACCACCCTGTCGCCAACGATGGCGGGAGTGCTCTCGACGTGGCTCTTGGTAGGGAAGGTCCACAGAGGCTTGCCGGTTCGGAGGTCCAGGCAGTAGAGCTTGGAGTTGCTGTCCTGATGCAGTCCCTCGCCGCAGTAGAGCCTACCGTTGGCCACCGCCGGGGAGGAGAAGACCTGCTGGGCGGTGGGAGTTCGCCAGACCGGATCGCCGGTCGCCCCATCGAAGCAGTGGATCGCCCCACTGCTGGCGAAGACGGACACCTGCGCTGAGCCCACATAGACCTTGCCGGAGACAAGGGCGGGTGAGGAGGAGAAGTCGATCACCTGCGAGCCCTTCTCCTTGTGGCGCCACCGAACCTCCGGGCGGCCGCTCAGGGGGCGGTCATCGGCGGTTCCGAGGCGCACAGGTCCGCCCCGGAAGGTGGCCCAGGTGCCGGCCAGGGAGGCAGCCCCGGCGTCACCGGCCATGCGCGTGGAAGTCTGGGATAGCACGGAGTAGCCGCCCCAAGCCCCAACGCCCAGGAAGAGGACCGCCGCGACCGGGTAGCGCCGAGGGATGGTTAGCACGCGGAGAAAGCGCTGCTTCCACATCGGCACGCTGAGCATGGTGGCAAAGAGGCCCGCGATCACGGCCAGGATCTGGGGCAGCAGCGCGGCAAGCGCCTGGAGTGGCCCTGCGAGGCCGGGCACAACGGCCTGGGCTGGCCTGGCGGCGGTGGCCAGGCAAGCAGCCAGAAGCACGAAACGAAGCATAATCCCCCCAAGAGGTAGGTCGATTGGCATCTCCGGTGACCCCTGATTGGGCGCCGGAGCACGGCCAGCGGGTGAGGGAAGCAGACAGCCACTGAGCGCCGCCTGCCCCTGTCCCCGGAGAGCGTCCTCGCATACGCTCCCTGGGACCTCACCCGCTCGCCGCTACGGAGTTAACCCGTTCATAGCCTTCGACGCGCAAGGGCGCGCGGTGGTGCATTGGCCCCCCCGGCGTTGCTGCTTCAGCTTGGGGAGGAGCCTCCATCCCGACTCGCGGGCTTCCGGAGACCTGGCATACTGGGGTTCTGTGGCCAGAAGATCCTTGGGTCAGCCTTCAGCGCCCAGGAGGGGACCCTGGCAAAGATCCCCGGATCGATGTGGCGGAAGCGCTCCGGGAGCTCAGCCACGATACCGGGATCCAGTCTAGCGCCGGGGTCCCGTCCCCCAAGCCTAAGCCTCCGGCGATCCTGGGGCCGGGGATCCGGAGGGAACACAGGCTTACCCGCGGGCGGCGACAACGGACCGCGTGGATCGGGCACGGGGCCAAGCCCCGGCTTCTGGCGTGGGTCGGGCGCCGGCAGCGGGCCGCCCTTGCCGGCCGCGCGGCTAATCAGGTCCGCCAGGCCCGCGCTGCTGCCGCGGTAGCTGCGCCGCAGGTAGGGCTCGAAGTGAACGAACTGCCAGCCCGCGCCGGGCTTGCCCGTGCCCAGCCTGAACCAGGTGCCCTCGCAGTAGGCCAGGGCCATCGGCCCCTTCGGCGTATCGGAGGAGAAGATCACCAGACGCGCGCCGACCGGCAGCCTCGCCTTGAGCTGCCCATTCTGTTCGGACCGATCAGCGGCCAGTCTCACGCTTGCCCGAGCCGCGGGCGCCTTCGCCTTCAGGCTCCGGTAGCTCTGCAGCACCACCGCGGGATCACCCAGGGGAGCACCCACCACTCGGGCGCACCAAACAGCGTTGGAGCTGCTCAGGATGTCCGCCAGAGGGTAGTCACGCTGGATTACGGCCCGGCTTGGGGATGCGAGGGCCAGGGATACCGTGGCCGCGATGACCATCGCCCAAGCCACCCGACCGCATGGGATGCTCATAGCCCCGCTGACTGCTGATGCCTTGCCCTGCCGCATGGGTTCCCCATGCCTTCCCGGCAGACGCCTCGTCGATTCCCAAAGAGGGCGCAGGCGGTCAAAGGCGGACGCGGGACGCGCCAGCGGCGGGACCAAGCCCGGCGCCACCGGTCTCAGACACGCCTCTAATGAGCTCCCTCTTGGGGTGTCATCGGGGCCGTCGCCAGCGATATCTTTGCGAAGCCCGACTGCTTCACTCCGTCCAGCACGCCCACCATCTGCCCGTAGGACGTGCCGCGATCCCCCTTCACGATCACGCGCGAGCCGGGTGACTTCTTGGCTCGCGCGGCCAGAGTCGGGGTAAGGACCTTCTTGTCGATGGGGGCTCCGTCAAGGTAAACCTTCCCACCCTCGAGAACAGCCACGGTGATATCCTGGGGGGCCTCCGTGGGGACCTCCCGTGTCACGCTGGTGGGCAGCTTCAGGTTCAGGCCGGACTCCTTCACGAAGGCGGCAGTGACCATGAAGATGATCAAGAGCACCAGCGAGACGTCGACCAGGGGCACGACGTTCATCTCGGCCATCGGCGCGCCGAACTCCTGCTTAGGCGCCTGCACGGCTGGTCTCCCCACGGGCGATCAGCAGACCCGTCTCGGTGGCATGGTTGGCCAGGGTGAGGGACAGGTCATTCACCTGGCCGACGAAGAAGTTGTACGCCAGCACGGCCGGAATCGCCACGAGGAGGCCGAAGGCGGTGGCGATGAGGGCCTCCGATATGCCGCCCGCGACGTGGCTGGCGCCGATGGAACCCCTGGCCGCGATCTGCTCGAAGGCTCGGATGATACCCACGACGGTCCCAAAGAGCCCGACGAAGGGAGCCGTGCTGCCCACCGAGGCAAGGATGCTGAGGTAGCGCTGCAGCTTGGCCACCTGGAGCGAGAGCGCGCTCTGCATGGCGTCGCGAATCTGCTCGTAGGTGCCATCGCTGTTGTACAGGCCCGCCCGAAGCACCGGGGCGAGGGGTGCCTTGCTGGACTCGCACTGCTGGAGCACGTCGTGCAGCTTCCCCAGCGCCAGGTCGGACCGGAGGACGGCGTACTCTCGCTCCTCGGCCGCCCGCACCTTCCGCAGGTAGAAGAAGCGCTCCAGCATCACTGCCACGGCCACGAGGGAGTAGAGGCCCAAGGGCCAGACGATGAATCCCCCCTGGGCGATCATCTCTTTCATTCAAGCAGTCCTTTCCTGAGGGCGGGCTGATGGTAAGCTGGGTCGTTGGGTCGTTAAGTCGTTGGGAGGGGCCTCGGGGCCTCCCGCTGGTCGCTGGGCGAAGGGACGTAAGGGACCCAAGGGACGCAAGTGAGGCGGTGCCGACCGGTTCTGGGGTGGGCCTCCTCTGTTAGGCGGGCTTGGGCTTGGGGCCCTTGAGGGCGGCTAGGCGCGCTTTGGCTTGGGGGACCATGGCGTGCTTCGGGCAGGTCTTCACGAAGCGCTCCAGGGCCTGACGCTCTTCGGCCCTGCGGTCCAACTTGCCTAGGGAGAGAGCGGTCCAGAAGAGAGCATCCTGGGACAGGGGATCCTTCGGGTAGCGAGTGCCGAAATCCCGGTAGGCCACCAGCGACGGAGCGTACTGCTTCAGGTTGTAGAGAGCGCTAGCGCGTTTGAAGCGGGCCAGCCTCAGCAGGGCTGCGTCCTTGGGGTCGGCCGGCATCTCCAGGACCTTGCGGTACCCGGCCTCCGCGCCCTCGTAGTCCTCCTTGTCGAACTTCAGCTCCGCCAGCCGGAACAGGGCCTCTCGGAGGTAGGGGCTGGAGGGGAACTCGGCAGCCAGGCGCTCCCACAAGGGGGCTGCCTCGGCCGACTTCCCTGCCTTCTCCAGCGCCCAGGCCTGGACGTAGACCGCGGGGCCGCGCAGATCCGGCTCCACGCCGTCGCGGTCGAGCCCCTTCGCCAGCTCCTCGGCGCGGGCGGTCTCGCCCGTCGCCAGCCGAGCCTCCATCTCCAGGGCTCCGGCGGCCAGCTTCTGCTCCGGGGTCGCGGCGGGGTTGGCTCCCAGAGCAGCCGCCTGCTGCGCCGCCTTCGCGGACTGGCCCTGGTCGCGGTACAAGGCGGCCAGGGCATAGCGGACGCGGCAGGCCGCCTCCTCGCTGGGCGCGCTCTGAAGCCGCTTCAGCAGGCCGGCCTCGTCCTTCGGCAGGGGGCCCGCCGCCTGAAGCTGCACGGCGTAGCTCTTGGCCTCCTTGCCCTGGGCCGACTCCGGAAACCGCGCCGCCACCGCCTCATAGGCCGACACGGCCTGCTCCTGGCGTCCCAGGGACTCCAGGGACCGGGCCTTGCCATAGAGGGCCGCTGCGGCGACCTCCGGCTCGGAGGACTTGGCGGCCACGTCGTAGGCTTCGCCCGCCTCCCCGAACTGCTTCGCCTGGAAGTAGCAAAGCCCCAGGCTCAGCGCCGTCTGGTAGTACTCGGTGCTCCCGGCCTGCTGCTTCGGCAGCAGCGCCTTCAGGCGGGGCAGAGCCGCGTCGTAGCGCTTCAGCCTAAGCAGGGCGCGCACGAGCCCCTGCTCCGCCTGGACCCCCAGCTCGCCGGGTAGGCCAAGGGCCTTCTCGTACTCCTTGGCGGCCTCAGCCGTCTGGTTACTGGCCACCAGGGCGTCGGCCAGGCGAAGCCGCGCTTCAGGGGCCACGTCGCTTCGGGGGGCCACCTGCAGCAGGTGGCGCAGCTCCTCGATACTGGTCTTGGGGTCGCCGGCCTCCGCCGCGCAAAGCGCCGCGGAGTAGGCGGCGTAGACAGACAGATCGCCCTGCGGGGCGGCTTTGACGGAGCGGGTGTAGGAGGCGCGCGCCTCCTGGAACCGCTTCTGGCGGAAGAGGGACTCTCCCATCCAGTACTCGGCGGCGGCCTGCTGGTCGGACTCCAGCTTCATGCCCAGAGCCGCCTTCAGCGCCGCCTGCGCCTCCTCCAGCCGATCGGACTTCACCAGCGCCTCGCCCGCGCCAAGCCGAGCGGGAGCGACCAGCCGGGGGTCCTTGGAGAGCGCGAGCGCCTTCTGGAAGGCGACTGCGGCCTTGGCGAACTGGCCCGTGAGAAGGCGGCACTGTCCAAGCAGCAACTGAGCGGGACCGGCCTTGGGATGCGCCGCGTTCCGAGCCAGGAAGGCCTCCAGCTTGGCCGCCGCACCGTTGTAGTCCTTCTGCTGGTGCAGCAGGGCCGCCGTGGCAAGCTGCTCCTCCGGCGATTCCGCCGAGCGGGCAGGAACCGCCGCCACAAGCAGACTCAGCGCTAGGCACAGCAGGCCAAGAGTGAGCGATAGACAGCGGCGTGACAGGCGCGGAACGGTAGCTGGCATCCTCAACTGTCCCCCATGAGCTCCATGGCCCGCCGGATCAGCAGCGCGAACGGGCCAAAGGTGGTACCCGGCGGAGGGCCGGTGGGTTTACCCCGCCACCGGCGCGCATCCTTCTGTTGGACGCTGTGAGGGGCCAGAAGGGTTGCAGTTGCGAGCGAGGGGCGGGGACTGAGGGGGCGAGTGGGTGAGGGGGCCTCAGAGGGCAGAGGGTGGTCTCCCATGGCGACGCCCGGCGCCATCTGGCGCCCGGAATGGCATTCCGGGCTCAACCTGCGTTGCCCCTTCGGGGCGCCCCGCAGTCCGTGGCGCAGATCATGTTGAGATCACGACGGGCTGCTTCGCGCCCCGAAGGGGCAGGACACGTTCAGCCGGGAACAGCGTTCCCGGCGCCAGATGGCGCCGGCGGTGGCATCGCCGGTAGACGCCTCAGCGGCTCACTTGGGCTGAGGGAGGCCTAGCCACTGGAACAGGAGGAAGCTGAAGCGGTCGATGAAGAGGGCCATGCGCGCCATCACCGTGTTGCCGAACATGGCGCCGAAGCAGAGCATCAGCAGCCACCGGCCCAGGTTGGCGCCACCGGTCACTACCTTGCTCTTGCGCTCGAAGGCGAAGAAGAAGTAGAGCATGACGCTGAGCAGAGTGATGGTGAAGATGATGTTGTTGAAAGTAGCCAGCGGCGTCTTGTCTATCAGCGGCTTGAAGGACTTGGCTATCTGCGGCAGATAGAGGCCGAACTGGACGCGGAACACCATTCCCGCGTCCGCGCCGATGATGAGCCCCACCACCAGGCGGCTGAGCCAGTTGTACTTGCGGCTGTAGGTGAAGTACCAGAAGCTGCCCAGCACCAGCGCCAACAGGCCCAACAGAAGCGGACCCAGGCCCGCGACGAACCCCCCGCTCGACATGGTGCCATAGCCGCCCACCATGGGGTCCCACCACATGGGGCGGAGCACTTCCTTCACGGTGATGACGATGCCATAGGCGCCGCCCGCCGCAAGGAAGATGTGCTCGAAGAAGCGCGAGACCTTGTTCTCGCCCAGCAGGAGGCTGTAGATGCCCAGGGTGCAGATGGCGGCCACCCAGATACCGACGTTCTCCCAGCCGAGGGGCACCACCGCGAAGGTTGTCATCGGGTGGCCCCTCCTTTGGTCTTGCGCTGCTGCATGTAGGCAAGGTTGCACAGGACGATGAGCACCACGACCAGCACGTGCGCGCCGGACTGGGCCGGCATCAGCCGGGTGGCCTGGCCGGGCCTTCCCACCAGGGCCTCGTACTCAGCAGCGCCCCGCATTCCCACAAGAATCCCAACAAGCTGGCCGCTGTCGTAGAGCGGGTAGTACTGCGGCGCTCCCACGGCCGTTACGCAGGAGGCCATCTTCATGTGGTATGCGCTCTGGCCCACCCCCACCCAATCCTCCGTCGTTCCCTGCAGACCGGATATGTCTATCACCATGCTGCAGTCGCCCAGCGTCTTCACGTTCCGAAGCAGGGGGATCTTAGCGACCGGCGTATTGTGAGCATCCTTCTTCATGTAGTCGGGGATGTTCTTGATGAGCGAGGAGAGAGTCACGGAGCTGAGAGGCCGGTAGCCGAAGTTCACGAAGTCCTTACCGTACACCCGCCCCAGCTTGGGTGCCAACTCCCTCGCCATCGCCTCCACCAGCCCGGGTCCCTGCTGGTCCACGCCAGTGATCATCACCGGTATCCCGCGCTTGAGGAGATGGTAGAGGATGGCCATCGACTGCGGGCCGTTCTCGCCCATGGTGGAGCCGCCCCAGTTGCCCAGCACGATCACGGGCTTGTTGGTCGGCAGCGTCTGAATGGTGTCGTAGATGCCCGCGCTGTCCGGAAAGCGGCTGATGGGCAGGGTGATCTTAACGAGGAGAGGGACCCCCACTACGAACAGCAGCAGCAAGTAGATGACCCTTCGATCGATGCGCTGGAGGTCCACCGTCACGCCTCCCTCTCAAAGTAGGAGCCCCGCTCCAGGCTGAGCCAGATTCGAAGGCCCATGGCGATAGCCCCAACGGCGACGCCGAAGCCGATGGCCCGAAGCGAGGCGCCTGCGATCACGGTCATCAGCCAGGAGGCCGACTTAGGCAGGATGGCACTTCCACCTGGGAACCAGCTCAGCATCCATCCGCCGACGGGGACCTGGCCCAGCATCACCACGAAGGCGGCGGCCATCATCAGGCCGGCCTCCAGGTTTCTCACCCGGAAGGCCCTATAGGCTGCCGCTACGATGAAGAAGGCCAGCAGCGAGAAGACGGCCGATCCGAGGGCCACCACCACGTCATTGAAGAGCAGCTCCCACAGCTTCGCGGCGTAGGCCGTGTTGGGCAGCTCAGTGGGCCGCACGTTCACGTAGAGCCCCACCACCAGCACCGTCCAGAAGGTTAGATGGAAGGCGACAGCGTTGACTCGCTGCGAGACAGGCCCTTGGGTAAGGTTGCGCCCCTGGATGGCCAGCAACTGAAACCAGCCCAGGCCGATGGAGAAGGCGGCGACAACCTGAAGGAAGGGCCCCACGGTGTTTTCGGCATCGCCGAGCTTGCCGCCGGTCCAACTCGCGGGCAGCAGCCAGTTCAGCAGGTAGTAGAGGCCGGCGAGGAAGGTGATCCCAGCGATGAGCTGCTTCTTGGGTATCATCTGAGCAGCCCAGTCAGGGGGTTGCCCTGGACGCCGAAGACAGTGCTCAGGATCACCCCCGCGATGATCAGCAGCATGATCACCAGCTTGCCGATGTCCTGCCCCACCAGGCTGCCCGTCATCACGGGGTCACGGCTGATGTAGGCGCTGGCGGCGTAATACTCCTCGCCGAAGACCGTGTAGTCGCAGGCCGCCACGAAGAAGGGGATCTGGTCGAGGTTGGGGGTGCCGGCCACCTGGATGGCGCCGACCTGGTTGGCGGACTCCGCGATCATCAGCGACTCCGCCGCGAAGGCTCCGAACCAGAAGGCGGAAGCTGGCTTCTCGCGCCCCATGAGGCCCATGGTGGCCATGGCCCAGGGGAACTGGCTGCCGGCCAGGAAGCGCACATCCTCGTTGCGGAAGGCCTCCGGCCGCCCCTCAATCTCGTAGGCTTGCCGGCAGACCTCCTCCGCCACGGGGAACACGGCGGGGTCGCAGACAGAGACCAAGATCCGGGTGCCCATTCGCGCGGCGATGCGGGCCACGTGCTGGAGCAGGGCCAGAGAGGCGAAGGTCACCACGCCGAGGCCCCCGATTCCGGGAGCGTAGAGCATGGGCCGACCCATCTCCGTCGCCCGCCCGGCGGCCTCGTCCACGGAATTCAGCCCGGGGATGCGCCGCAGGAAGAGCTCCTTCCCCCGGCGGCCCCGACGAATGCTGAGCAGTACCGCCGAGGCGATCAGCAGCCCCAGAAAGGCCGCGAAGGGTGTCGCTTTGTCAGAGACTCCGTCCATGTGCCTCCGTTAGCCCGTACTATTCACAAGAGAAGGTGGAAGCCCGCGCCATGAACGACGCGCAAGCGCCTCGTGCACTATGCGGTTGGGGCGCCTGTGGAGGAGCGCCCGAGTCACGAGCGGCGGGGACAGGCCCGCGGTCCAGTGGCGCAGGGCGACCTACTGCTTGGGGGCAGGAAGGGTCAGCAGTCCCGCCACGGCCTTCAGGACATAAGTCGCGTCCGCGACCGAGATCTTGCCGTCGCCCCCATGTAGGGTGCCGGTGCCAGTCGCCGGATACACGTCCGCGTAGTAGCGCTGCGCCGCCGTCATGGTGTCCAGACCCAGCACGGTCTTGAGGAGCTTGGTGACGTCCTTGACGGTCACCTTGCCGTCGCCGTCGGCGTCCCCGATCACTCCGCCCAGCAGGATCGCGCTGGAATCCTGGAACTCCACGCCGGGCAGCGGGTCGGTGCCCTGAGCGGGCTTCAGCACCCCGCTGATGTGCAAGGGCAGAACCTGATCAACCTTCGGCTCTTTGGCCGCCGCGGTCACCTTCACCTTCAGAAGCTCGCCCGGGCCGTTCATGTCGTGGGAGAGGAACACGAAGGAGACGCCATGCGGGGGAATGGGGTCGCCGCGGAAGGCCTCTGCCAGGAAGGCGCCGGCTTCGGTGGTGATCGTCAGGTACTCGGGCTCGTTCTCCGCGCTGATGTTGATGGAGCCACCGGCGATCCCCGTGACGTCGTCGGAGACCATGATGCTGGTCTGAACGGTCTGGCCGGGGAGAACGGTGACAGGGGCGTTGATGCCTACGGAGCGGGCGAAGCAGGCGGAGGCGGAGAGAGCGGCCACGAGGGCAAAGAGCGGAATTCTCATTGAGGACTACTCCAAGGGGCGCAAGGGAGAGCTAGGTGATCCCCGCGCGTCACACCAAAGCCGAGGCGGATCACCCCCCGGAGTATCGGTTACCACACAGCCAAGGGTTACCCCTTCCCCGTGGGATGAGGGGCTAAGGGGACTGAAGGGACTGAGGGGGCTCAGGGGAAGGCCTCGGATCCTCGCCTTGGGTCTTTCCCCTGAGCCCCTTAAGCCCCATCAGTCCCCTTAGCCCCTCACTCGGTGGTGAGGCAGTTCTGCTAGAAGCCGAGCTTCTGGTACAGCACGTCCTCCAGGTTGGCGATGGGGACGCGGTCTTGCTCCATGGTGTCGCGGTCACGGATGGTGACGGCCTGGTCCTCCAGGGTCTGGAAGTCCACCGTTACGCACAGAGGGGTGCCGATCTCGTCCTGCCGGCGGTAGCGGCGGCCGATGGCCTGGCGGTCGTCGTAGTCCACGTTCCAGCGCTTGCTGAGCTGGTTGCGGAGGTCGCGCGCCGTGGAGGCCAGGGGCTCCTTCTTGGAGAGCGGGAGCACGGCCACCTTCACCGGGGCGATGCGCTTGTGCAGGCGCAGGACCACGCGGGTCTCACCGTTGACCGTCTCCTCGTCGTAGGCGTCCAGGAGGAAGACCAGCAGCATCCGGTCCACGCCCGCCGCGGGCTCGATGACGTAGGGGATGTAGTTCTCGTTGGTCTCGTCGTCGAAGTACTCCAGCTTCTCGCCGCTGCCAGTGCTGTGCGCCTTCAGGTCGAAGTCCGTGCGGCTGGCGATACCCTCCAGCTCGCCCCAGCCGAAGGGGTACAGGTACTCGACGTCCGTGGTGCCCTTGGAGTAGTGGGAGAGCTTCGCCTTGGGGTGCTCGTAGAGCCGCAGATTGTCCGGCTTCACACCGAGGTCCTTGTACCAGTTCAGGCGGGCCTGAACCCAATAGGCGTACCACTCCTCGTCGGTGCCCGGCTTCACGAAGAACTCCATCTCCATCTGCTCGAACTCGCGGGTGCGAAAGATGAAGTTGCCGGTGGTGATCTCATTGCGGAAGGACTTGCCCTGCTGCGCGATGCCGAAGGGCAGCTTCTTGCGGCTGGCGTTGTGGACGTTCTTGAAGTTGATGAAGATGCCCTGAGCGGTCTCGGGACGCAGGTAGGCCACGGCGCTGGTGTCCTCCAGCGGACCCACGAAGGTCTTGAACATCGTGTTGAACTGCCGCTCCTCGGTCAGCTCGCCGCCACAGGCCGGGCACTTGCCGGCCGTCTCGAGCTGGTCGGCGCGGAAGCGCTGCCGGCACTGCTTGCAGTCCACCAGGGGGTCGGTGAAGTTCTCCAGGTGGCCGGAGGCGACCCACACCTGGGGGTGCTGAAGTATGGCGGAGTCCAGGCCCACGATGTCATCGCGTTCGCGGACCATGCCGCGCCACCAGGCCTCCTTGATATTGCGCTTCATCTCGGTCCCCATGGGGCCGTAGTCCCAGCAGCTACCGAAGCCGCCGTAGATCTCGCTGCTCTGGAACACGAAGCCGCGGCGCTTGCAGAGTGAGACTAAGGTATCCATAGAGACCATGACGTTAGCTCCTTAGAGGGACCCTCGGAAGATCAAAGGGCCGTGGTGACAACAACGGCTGGCCTGCCCAGAAGGGCGCGGTTCAGCGCGTGCCGCCGGGCTGGCCCACACGCGAAGAGGCGCCGGAGGCCGCACGAGAGACGAGGGGGCCGGATGGGGAGGCCAAGGGGAACGCCCCTCCTCCGTGAGGCGATTCCGCGCCGCACTCCGGGTCGCGGCGACCCGCGCGGCCGGCAGGAGGGGGACGGAGAGAGCCGCACTGCCTCTCAAGCACCACTATACCGGATGCTTCGTGGAGGCAGCAAGGCTTAGGGAAAGGGCCGTTGGGTCGTTAGGTCGTTGGGTCGTTGGGAGGGGCTGCCTGGAGGGCAGCTTAAGTCCCTTTGGTCCCTTTGGTCTCTGCTTGGGGAAGAGACCAAAGGGACCTAAGGGCTGCTGGTGAGGGGCGGACTACACGCCCACCATATCACGGGCGATCTTGCCCACGATGGGGTACTCGTAGAGCTCTCCGTTGTAGGCCTTGATGGCCGCCATGATGCTGATGACCAGGCCGACGATAGCTATGACGCCGATCAGGAGGCCCGCCAGAGGCAGCAGGATGATGGTGAAGGCCAACACCAAGCCGATGATACCGATGACCAGGCCGGCAACCATGCACAGGCACGCCCAGAAAGTGGCCTGAAGGGCGTGGAAGGCAACGAACTTGGAGCGATCCTTGTTGATGAAGTAGATCACTAAGGGCCCAGCGATGTTCCCAACCACGGGAACGAGGTATCCTGCCAGCATTGCGATGAGGTGAGCGGCCGCGGCCCACATCCGGTCTTCAGAGGAGGTGATCCCGTCCATGTGCCCAAGGGCTCCTTCGCCCGCGGCTCGCGATGCTGACGACGCGCCAAGGGCACCAGCGCCGCGGGGTTGGCTGGCGAAGCGCGGACTGCACGACGAAACACCCATCCAGACAAGAGCAGTCCCGTCTTCGCCAGCCAGCCCCCGTCCCCTTCCCCCCAAGCCACCAGCCCACCGCCCGTGGCGCAAGCGGGACGCTCGCGGCGAGTGTGAGCATCCTGCTCGCGTCACCAAGCTCCAGCCGGTGGCCTATTCCGGCAGCCGGTAGCAGACCGCAGCCGCGCAGGCGGGACGCCTGCGCCCCAGCTGCTGGGCGTGCCTGCCAGCGCGTACGCCCCCGGAGCCCTTACCGTCCGACAGGTCAGACCCGTCCGACACGTCTCCGTCACCTCTCCACCCAGCGACCCCAACGACCCAACGACCCTATGACCCCACGACCCTGGTGGCCCTGGCCCAGGCCTCCTGGCCGAGCTGCTTGATCACCAAGGACTGCTTCCAGCGGTCCGAGAGCTCGCCGGTGCCGTTTGGGTGGACGATGGCGTATCCTGGAGGGCCCAACTCCGGGGTGAAGGGCAGGATGTCGCCCGGCTCCGCCTCGTGGAGCCAGCAGACCATCGCCTCCGCCCACAGGCACATGAAGAGCTGGGCCAGGGGGCCGGAGCCGTCTCCGACGTCCACCTGCACCTGCTCGCCGTTGGACACACGCCCGTGGATGCTGCTGGTCCGCTTAAGCACGGGCAGCAGACGCGACAGGTGGGGCTCCAGGTCCGTGCCCCCGAACTCCCCAGCCACGAAGTAGTGGCTCACGTCGGCGGTGAAGGTGAGGTCCGGCACGGCCTGGAGCAGGCGGTAGGTCGCCGCCAGGCTCTCCGTCACGGTGCCTCGGTGCGTCTCCACGAAGAGCGGGACGCCCTCGTCGGCCGCGAGGGCCCGGCAGTCGCGGACCAGCAGGGCGGCCTCCTGGTCGGAAAGAAAGGCGTCGCCCACCTGGCCGATCAGGTAGTCGGCGTTGAGCCGCTTCGCCTGCGCCACCGCCTGTCGAGTATCGTCGAGGGTGTAGGGGTGGTGGCCCAGGGCCAGTCGGAGGCCCGCATGGTCCAGGGCGTCTCTGACCTCCTTCTCACCCTCGGGCGTCAGCCAGCACTCCAGGGCCTCGAAGCCCTCCTCCTTCACGCGGCGGCACTTCTCCGCCAGCGACCACTCCGGCCCGTTGCGTGGAAGGTGGATGAGCGCCCAGAGGGCGTGGGAAAGCCGCAGCCTGGGTGGGCTGTTGGTGCCGTCCTTCAGTCGATGGGTGGCCAGAGCCATGTGTACCCTCCAGGGTGCCCGTGGGCGCCGAGTGCGCCACTGATAGATGCACTCCGGGGGGATGACGTGACAAGAGGGCGGCTACGCTTCAGGAGCCGGCCCACTCAGGCGACCGGCGGTTCGACGGCCACCAGCTCCAGCCGGCCATGCTACCTGGCCCCGCGCACCGGGGCCAGGTAGCCGCACAGGTCCGCGCCCCAGGCGCAGATCGCAAGCACGACGGCGACCTGTACAGCGGCCAGCATGAGCACCGGCCCTCCAACCGGGAAGGCGCCCATGAGGACGAGGGTCACCGGGTAGAGGAGCACCGGCACGGCCACGCAGGCGGCGCACGCTGACAGGGCAACCCGTGGTCCGGTGCGCGGACCGAGGGCGATCGCCGCCCATACCAGAGCCCCCAGGCCCGTGAGGGGAGCTTCCAGCGCCATCAGTCCGCGCAGCTCCCCGATCGGCCACCTCGGCTCCACAAGCGCTGTCAGACCCGCCGTGAGGAGGAGCCCACACACCACGCCGGCCAGCGACGGCAGCAGCCCCGAGCGGCCCCGAAGTCGGACCGACAGCACCAGGAGGGTGACCGGCAGCGCCGACAGGCCAAGGGCCGCGGACGCGTAGAACTTGGCGGTGTCAGCCGCTGATTCGGGCTGGGTACCGGGCAGTGACACCAGGGACGCCAGCGCCGACAGAACCAGGCCGACAACGAGCGCCGGCAGGGCGCGGAGGGCTCCTCGGAGCCACTCGGCTCTCGGGGCTCGGAGGTCGGACTCAACCTTCACCCGACAGGTCTCAGACCCGCTCAGGAGGATCAGCCACCCGGCGTGCCTGCCGTACACCCTGGGCGACGCCTTCGGCCCTTCCTCACCAGCACTGGCGCGCAGCCACCAGGGTGACTTCCCGACGCGCCACTCGCCGTCGGCCCCCTCCGGCGTATCAACTCTTCGCTCAGGGACGGCGCCTGAGTCTCGGCGCTCCCATCGAAGAGCCTCCCCCTCCGGCCTCATAGGTACACACGCTCCTTCGAGGGCTGGAAGGTGTCCAGACCCGAGATGAGGTCACCCTTGCTGCCCGCTCCCAGGGGGTAGTACGACACACTGCCCTCGCGGGCGTCCTTGGGGGCCTGCATCAGCCTTCCGCCATCGTCCTTCCCGTCTGGGCCGATGCTGTAGAGCCGGTACCCGTCACTCTTCCGATGGTACTGAAGGAGCGCGCCCGTGCCGAAGGGGTCCGCGACGAGCCGGGGGAGATACTTCGGGCAGAGCAGGGCCAGCGAATCGGGGTACACACCGCGCTCTAGCCGGTAGGCCCGGAGCGCCAGCGCCGTCTGGAGCAGCAGACTGCGGGCGTGGTCCCCCACTTCGGAGGCCCAGAAGTCGTAGTCGCTCAGCGTGATGGAGGTCGACATCGTCAGGATGTTGGGCTCGCAGACCGGC
>DASXUI010000378.1:0-3027 GCA_036504955.1 Armatimonadota bacterium | reverse complement strand
CGTCCAGGTCCGCCGGGAGGCCCTTCACCAAGTGTTTCCAGTCGTCCACAAAGAAGTCAGGGTAGCTCATATCCCTTGTCTAGCCCCCAGAGCCAGACTCTACACCTGGGGCTGAGCCGCAAAGTCAACGCCTATGGGATGGCATCCCCGGCGCCAGGGAGCACCAACCTTCCGCCAGCTTCTGAGGCCCCTCCCCTCAGCCCCCTGAGTCCCTTCAGTTCCCTTGCCCTTCTTGGTGTCTTGGTGGTGACGTTTCCTTGCTGCTAACAGCTCTTCGCCAGATCGAAGAAGCGTTCCAGGAGGATGCGGCCGGCGGGGAAGGTGTCTGAGTAGTCCTCGGGGTGGAACTGGAAGCTGTAGAGGAGCCGGTCGTCGCGGCGCATGGCCTGGATGCGGCACTCCTCCGTGGAGGCCAGGAGCCGGAAGCCGGGGGGGAGCTGCTTCACCTCGCAGTAGTGCGACTCATACACCTGCGGGTGCTCGCCCAGGCCCTGGAAGAGGGGGTCGGAGGCGCCATCCTCCGTTAGGTTGAGGCTGTAGAAGCCCCGCTCCATGAAGTGGCCCGGGTGGTAGTCCGGGTTGGTGACCGGCTCACCGGGCCGGAGGCGGCGTATCGGCTGGTCGAAGAGCTGAGCCGTCTCGCGCAGGTCCTGGGTGTAGTGGTTGCCCAGAAGCTGGTGGCCACCGCAGAGGGCTAACACTGGTGTGGTGGTGCTGTCCAGCCAGGAGAGCAGCGGCAGGAAGTCCGGCACGTGGTACTGCTCGAAGGAGCGTCCGAAGCCGCTCAACACCACCGCCTGGGGCGCCAGCCGCCGCATGAGCTCCGGCGTGGCCTCCCAGTAGGGCACCTGTAGGCACGGCGCGGGCGCACCGGCGGCCTCGAAGCGCTGGGCGTGCCCCGTGAACTTCCAGGCAAGATCCCGGCGCTCATCCCTCTGCGCGAAGGTTACGTAGACGCTCAGTTCCATGGGTACCTCCTCCGTAGGCCGGGCTGGGCATGGGTCCTGCACCCTCGCGGTCCCATGCCCCCGCCGCTCTGCCTGGAACCTCAGCGTTCCAGAATCTCCGTGACCAGCGCGAGGGCCGCCAGCGCGGCCGTCTCCGCGCGGAGAACGCGCCGTCCAAGTGTAACCTCTACGCCCCCCTGCCGCCCAAGGGCGGCGACCTCCTCTGGCGCTAGTCCACCCTCCGGCCCGATGACGACCGCCACACTCCGGGGGGCGGGCTCGACGGCCAGTGCCGCGCGCAGGGGGCGATACTCCTCCGCCTCATAGGCGACGAGCAGATACGGCCGCTCCTCCGCCGCGATCATGCCGGGGAGAGCATCGAGCGAGGCCACGTAGCCGACCTCCGGCACCCGGCAGCGCCCGCACTGCTCCGCTGCCTCCGTGGCGATCCGACGCCAGCGGGTCAGCCGCCCCTCCAGGCGGTCCGGCTCCAGGCGCACCACGCTTCGGGCGGCCGGCCAGAAGAGCACGCGGGTGGCGCCCAGCTCCACAGCCTTCTCCACCACGAAGTCGCACTTCTCGCCCTTCAGCAGCGCCTGGAGCAGCAGCAGCTCGTGGGAGGGCTCGCCCGTGATGGGCAGGCGCTCGAGGACCTCCGCGCGGGTCTCGGCGCCGGGCTCGGGCTCCAGCAGGCGCGCCAGGCACTGGCGTCCGTGGCCGTCGAAGAGCTCCACCGTGGCGCCCGCGCGAAGGCGCAGCACGGTCCGGAGCTGGCGCGCGCACTCCGGCGTGAGCGCCACGTGGTCGTCTGACCACCGTTCCGGCGGGATGCAGAAGCGATGGAGGGTCACTCGCTCCCCCCCGCGGCCGCGCGCGCCGGCCGGGCCTCCTCGGTGGGCTCGACCGGCCTGGGCTTCCGGCGGTGCAGGTCCCTTTTCACGTTGCCCACCCGGTCGATGAAGAGCAGGCCGTCGAGGTGGTCGATCTCGTGCTGAAAGACGACAGCCTCATAGCCCTCGGCGTCCAGCCGCAGGATCTCGCCGCGCTCGTCCAGTCCCTCCACCGTGATCGCCTGGGCGCGACGAATGTCCGCCGTGTACTGAGGCACGCTCAGGCAGCCCTCCCGAAAGAACTGGGTGCCGGAGATGGCGACGACGCGGGGGTTCAGCAGCAGGAACTCGCCCTGCCCCGAGTGCTTGGCGCTGCGCCGGGCGTCCACCAGCACGGCACGCAGGGGGATCCCAATCTGGGGGGCGGCAATCCCGACTCCCGGACCGGACAGCAGCGTGTCGCGGAGGTCCCGCGCCAGCTTCGCCACGCTGTCATCGAAGCGCTCGACGGGGGCGCAGACGCGCTTGAGGATGGGGTTGGGATAGAGGAGGATCTCTCGGCAGGCCATGGGCTAGAGGATGTCCTCGTCGATCTCCTGCAGCGAGATCTCCACGCCAATCTCCAGGCCAAGCGCTTTGAGCAGGGCGTCCACCTGATCCGGGTCCGCCCCTGTCGGCGGCACCACCTCCAGGTGCATGATGTAGATGACCGAGTCCTGCTGCCCCACGGCGCGGGTCACCACGTCGGTGACGTTGCACCCCTGAGAGGCCAGCAGCGCCGCCACCCGATGCACGATACCCGGCTTGTCGCCACCGTAGACGGTGATGAGCCACTTCTCCGCGTCGGCGGCCGTGGTCCCATCCTCCCCCGGCTCCAGACACCGGAAAGACGAGGTAAGCCCCAGCTCCTCGAGGGCGGGGCGTACGTGCTCCTGAAGCTGCTCCAGCCTGAGGCCAGGCCCTCCACGCGCCAGCAGAATCATGGCAAACTCGTTACGCAGGCGGGTCATGGAGGTGTCCTCCAGGTTGCACCCGCAGTCCCACAGCGCCTTGGTCACGGAGGCGATGATGCCCGGCCTATCCTGCCCCACCGCGGTGATGACGAAGAGTGGTGTCATGGTGTCTCCTTGAAGGGCGGGTCGTAAGGTCGTAGGGTCGTAGGGGCCAGGTCAAGAGCCCCTCACGCCCCTACCCCCTCTCCCGCGCGGCGGGCGAGGGGGCTCAGGTACACCTCTGCTGCAGGGCAGGAC
>DASXUI010000377.1:0-6390 GCA_036504955.1 Armatimonadota bacterium | reverse complement strand
TAGGCAAAGCCCCTCCCACAGAGGCACAGAGACACGGAGGGGCACAGAGAGACCCAACCACGCTCATTGGTGGGTCTTCTCTGTGCCCCTCTGTGTCTCTGTGCCTCTGTGGTAGGGGCTTTGCCTACTTGCTGGTGATGAACTCCCTTACGGCGCTGAGCTGGCCGGCGGAGCCGAGGAGCACGTTGCGGCTGGCGATGAACTTGGCGTACTCGTTCTGGAAGACCTCACCAGGGCCGCGGAAGTCGAACTTGTCCGGCTTGTCGCGGAAGAACTCGCGGTGCACGCGGGTCCAGACCAGGCGGCCGTCGGTGTCGATGTTGATCTTGGTGACGCCCTTCTTGGCGGCCGGCAGGTACTGAGCGGGGTCCACGCCCTTGGCGCCCTTCATAGCACCGCCTGCGGCGTTGATGCGCTCGACCTCATCCTGAGGCACTGAGCTGGAGCCGTGCATGACCAGCGGGAAGCCGGGCACGAGGGCCTTGATCTCATCGAGGATCTCGAAGTGGATGCCCTGGCTGCCGCTGAACTTGAAGGCGCCGTGGCTGGTGCCGATGGCACAGGCCAGGCTGTCGCAGCCGGACTTCTCGATGAACTCCTGGGCCTGCTTGGGGTCCGTGAGGCAGGCGTTGGCCTCGTCGACCTTCACGTGCTCCTCGACGCCGCCCAGCATGCCCAGCTCGGCCTCAACACTGATGCCCTTGGGATGCGCACGGTCGACCACGCGCTTGGTGACCGCGATGTTCTCCTCGAAGGACAGGTGGGAGCCGTCAATCATCACGGAGCTGTAGAAGCCGGAGTCGATGCAGTCGTAGCAGGTCTCCTCGTCGCCGTGGTCAAGATGGACGGCGAAGATGGACTCCGGGAAGATCTCCTCGCCCGCGCGGATCATGTACTCCAGCATGCGCTTGTCAGTGTACTTGCGGGCGCCTTTAGAGATCTGGATGATGAAGGGGGCCTGGGAATCCAAACAACCACGGAACAGGCCCATGGTCTGCTCCGCGTTGTTGATGTTGTAGGCACCTAGGGCGTAGTTGCCGTAGGCGGCCTGGAAAAGCTTCTTAGCGGGGACAATCACTCGGTAGCCTCCAAAGGAATGAGAGGTGACCACGGGCTGTCTGCGGCCACGCGACTATGGAAAGGCGGCAAGCGCCTGAAAGGCCAACTGGCATTCCACCAGCGATCGTGTTGGGTAGCTACATCCCTGCGCCCGTCTGGGCTGACCACTCCTATTTTACACCCTCCGCACCATCTCTGCACCTCCCCATAGGCAGGGCGATTGGCCCAACCCGCGGGTTGCCTCGGCGTGCCGTGCTCAGGACGGGTCCCGCCAAGCATCTCGCCGACCGCGCCCCCAAGGAGGATCTACCCGCCCGTCCTGGGTGTCACCGGCGCGGCCGGCGTTTGGATCAGCAGAGACGGCGCCTTGGGGGGTTCCAGGACCTTGGTGTGCCGTGCGTAGGCGGCGATGGCCTGGCGCGTCCAGCCCAGGTTGTCCGATAGCACCAGGCCCGCCAGCAGCGGCGGGAAGCGACGAAGAACGTACATCACGCCTGCCAGGGTTAGCTTCTGAGTGTCCAGGACGGGCTGGCCCCTGACCTCCAGGGAGGTCACCCGCTGCCCGGCCGGACGGGAGGGGTCCAGTGATGCGCTGAGCCCCGAGGCGCCAATGGCCAGGCCGGTGGGAAGGCCCGCGAGTTGGTCCAGCGCGTCCCTGAGCTGGCGCCCGGTGACCTCAATCTTGAGCAGGTTCTGCCCTGTGTAGCCGCCGAGGAGGTCCCAGAGCTGGCCCACGGTGGTGTCACCGGCCGGTAGCTGCCCCTGCATCTTCCCCTCGGAGATGCCCAGGTCCGTCCCGAACTCCGCGCGGTAGGCTTCGGCGTAGAGGCCGGCCAGTGGAGTGTCACCTGGGCCGCCGCTCGCGCTCACCAGCGCGGGCACGCGCGCGGCCACCTGATCCCTCTCCTGCTGGGCCTTCTTCTCGAAGGGCTCGTAGGCCGACAGCGTCCGCGGCGCCTGGGTGATGTCGGGGCCGACGGGTATCAGGGTAGTCTCAGGGAAGACGAGGTTCAGCGGCGGAAAGGCCAGGCGGTTCCACCACCGGTCCACTCCGTTGATGGATCGGATCCGAAACGGCCCCTGGTCCTTCCGTGTGGCGATTAGGTCGATCCTCCCCAGCACCTCCGCGGCCGTGCCGGCCTGCGCGATCAGCGTCTTGCCCACGACCGTCCGCTCCCTGATGGCGTCGTGGGAGTGGCCGCCCAGGATGATGTCGATCCCCGGCACCGCGGCCGCCATCGCCAGGTCCGCCTTATAGCCCAGGTGGGAGAGGCAGATGACGATGTCCGCCTGCTGTCGAAGCTGCGGAACCAGCTCTCGCGCGGCCTGGAGGGGATCGTCCAGCCGAACGTTGCTGATCAGGGGAGGCCACTCCAGGGCAACGGTCTCGAGCGTGGTGAGGCCGAAGAGCGCGATCCGCAGGCCCTCAACCTCCTTGATCATGTACCGCCGCGCGAGGCCCCAGGGCTTCCCCGTGGCGCCGTCCACGACGTTGGTGGAGACGTAGGGGAAGGTGGCCTGCGAGACCGCCTTGAGCGCGGCCTCCTGGCCCCAGTCGAACTCGTGGTTGCCGTAGGTCGCGGCGTCGTAGCCCAGCGTGTTCATCGCGGCGATGATGGCCTGGCCCTGGCTGCTGTACTCCACAGGGGTGCCGTGCAGGCAGTCCCCGGAGTCGAAGAGCAGCACGTTGGGCATCTGGGCCCGAATGCCCGTCACCATCGATGCCACGCGCGCCAGGCCGCCCCGGCGTGTGTCCTCCAGGTTCGCTCCAGTGACAACCCGACCATGCACGTCATTCGTGTGCAGGATCGTGAGGAGCACGTAGTCGTCGGCACGCGCGGTGGGGAGTGGGGTGAAGAAGGGGATAAGCGCCGCCAGGGCTCGCAGCGGCCACGGAAGGCGGCTCCAGGGGCTCGGCCCGCTGTGAAGCGAGGAGACGAACCGGCGGCACACGCCGCGCGCGATAGACACGAGCGAATCCCGCGTTCGAGGCGTGCCCCCGCTCGCACGCGTTTGCGCTGGGTCTGGTGAAGGGTTGGGTTCTCTCAGTGGGATAGTCCGTGCAGGGGGAAGGCGACCTCCTTCAGCGCGCCAACGCTCTGCCTGGCCTGCTCCCAGGCACCCGGCCCAACCTCTGGGCAGGGGAAGTGATCGCGGAGGGTGGTCCCCCCATGCCGTACCCGGTAGGGTTCCGGCAGCTCGTCCGGTAGTGCGCGGCCCGACAGATGGGCCCATACCAACGACCACACTCGTGGTACCACGGCCTGGTTGTAGCCGCCTCCGCCCAGTGCCAGCCACGGGATCTCCAGCGCATCGTAGTAGCGCAGGATGGCGTCGTAGGCGGAGGTCGTGAGGCCCAGGTGGGCCAGGGGGTCCAGGTGGTGCGCGTCCGCGCCCATCTGGGTCACAATGGCGTCCGGCTGATAGGACTGGAGCAGGGGAGGGACCACCTCACCGAAGGCCCACAGGAACACCTCATCGGTGGTCCCTGGCGCCAGCGGCAGGTTGATGGCCGTCCCCAGCGCGTCCCCGCTGCCCAGATCCTCCGGAAAGCCTGTGCCGGGGAAAAGGTACTGGCCGGACTCGTGGGTGGAGATGGTGAGCACCCTGGGCTCGTCCCAGAAGAGCGCTTCGACGCCGTCCCCGTGGTGGGCGTCAATGTCGATGTACGCCACCCGGTTGAATCCTTCCAACAGGCGATGGATGGCCACCGCGCAGTCGTTGAAGGTGCAGAAGCCGCCAACCCGGTTCCGCATGGCGTGGTGGAGTCCCCCGGCCGGGTTGAAGGCGCGGTCACTACGTCCGGACAGGAGCAGTTCGGCGCCCGCCACCGAGGCGCCCGTGTAGGCGCGGCTTGCCTCGTAGAGGCCCCTTACCTGTGGGTTGTCGGCCTCGCAGAAACCATACTGGCGCGCGTCCAGGCACTCCTGCCCCTCGCCGACGGCCTTCACCACTCCCAGCAGGGCGGCATCGTGGGAGCTGAGCAGTTCCTCCTCCGTCGCCAGCCTGGGCCTTACCACTGGGCATTCCGGGCTGAAGGCGCGGTAGGCTTCCAGAAGATCGAAGGTGCGGCGATAGCGTTCCGGGCGCAGGGGGTGGGACGGGCCAAGGTCGTAGTCGGCAAAGGCGTCCGAGTAGATGAAGGCGGCCTGCATCCGTGTTCTCCCTGCTCCCTGGGTAAGGCCAGGGCCGCGGCACCACCGTATCCCTGCCGCGCCGGCTGTCCCCAACCCTGGGTCTCGACGCCCGCCCCCCGCTGGGCTGGGCAGACGATCAGGGACGGGGCTTGGTTCCCACTACCACGCGACGAATCTTCGGCGCCCGAATCTGCTTCTCGGACTCGGTCTCTGACTTCACCAGGAGTCCATTCTCGTAGACCCTAGCCTGAGTGACCTCCCGAAGGCCTGAGGCCCCGGGGCTGAGCACCATCTGCTTGCCTTCGTACATGTTGGGGCTGCGCTGCCGCTCCACGCGGGGACGGACCCTCTGTTGGTCCCTCGAAACCTCTTTCGTGACGACCGTCAGCCCGCCTGCTCCCTCTGCCTTGGAAAGCCGGATGCGGTCCCCGATGCTCAGATGCGCCAGTCGGGCCCCGGGGTTCCATGCCTCCAGTTCCTCAACCCGTACTCCGGCCTTGTGAGCGATCTTCCACGCGGTATCGCCTGACTCCACGACGTGGACTCCACTCGCCGTCGGCGCGGAGAGGAGCTCCGCTACCTCCTTCGGCGTAGCACGGAACAGGGCATCGGGAACAGGGCGCCGGGCGACCTCCACCTTCTGCTTGAACCGCGGCTCCTCGGAGATCTCCTTCACCAGCGATGCGTAGTGTGCTTTGACCTCGTCAAGGGCGGCACGGGCGTCCTTCTCGCTGCCCGTACCGGCCACCACCTTGCCATCGGCCAGGATCGCGAATCTTACCGGCGGGGTGCCAGGCGCGCGCTTTGGGGCAGGTGGAGTCTCCTCGCCGAAGGGGAGCAGGTAGCCGAGCGCCAGAAGGACCACAAGGGTGCCAAGGACCGCTCTCTCCAGCTTGAGCCGGCGCTTGAGCTTGCCAATCTGTTCAGATTCCGAGTAGGGGGTCATTTGAGGAGGTCCGTGATGGGAACGATGCGCACGCCCCGAGCGGCGAGTTCTGGGAGGGCCCGGGCGATGGCGCGGGCAGTCCCCGCGTGCGGATGGCCAATGCCGATGGCGTGTCCCTGCCTCCGGGCTATCTCCCCCAGCTCTAAGACGATGTCATAGGTATCGCCCGTTCGCCCTCCATCATCCAGGAAACGGCCATCACGGGCAAGGTGCGGGACGCCCAGCTCGTCCGCCACCGCGGATACCACCGTTCGGTCGGCCGTTCTGCTGTCCAGGAAGAACAGGTCGCGGTCCCTCATCTCCTGGAGGACATCCCTCATCACGCGCTCGTCCTGAGTGGCTCGGGAGCCCATGTGGTTGTTGGCGCCAGCGATACCGGGGAGCTTGCCCAGCCACCGACTCACCCGAGAGCGGATATCAGGGTCCACCGTGTCCACGGTCAGGCAGTTGGCCGACGCCTTGCTTCGGTCCAGTGGCTCCATCGGGAGGTGCGCCATGGCCGTCCGGCCTCGCTCCTTGATCAGGGAGAGGCACCGGGTAGCCTCCCGCGTATCCGGGATGATGGAGAAGGTGAGTGGTGCGTCGATATCGAGGAAGCGCTCCAGACCCGAGGCGCTGGACCCGATGTCGTCGATCACTATCGCCAGCCGCGCGTCCCCGCCAGTCGACGGAGCCTCGGGTCGGTCGACCTTGGGCTCATCGGCGAGGGTCCTTGGCTTGTCGTCGCTCCGCGGTTTACCCTTGTGAGTCCTTGGCTGCTCGGCCCGCTGTTCTCCCGAGGTCGCTGTGGGGACATCCGAAGCCTCATCTTGGTCAGCCTTGTTGTTGCTCTGGGGCTCCTCAACCGGGCGGGGTCGTGGCGGGCGCTGCGCGGGGGGCGGCTGTTGAGCCACCCTGCGAGCCGGCGTGGAGGCTGAAGCACGGGGGCTCGGCTGAGGGGGTTCAGAGCAGCCGGCGAACAGAAGCCCGGCCAGAGCGAGCACCGGGAGTAGGCGATACCGCAACAAGGTCCTCCAGACCGTCCGTGAGGCGACGGCTGGTCCGGCGCCCTCGCTCTACACTTCGGCGCGGCCAAGGAAGACCCTGGGAACAAGCGAGCGCCACAGCTCTGCGGCGGAGCCTTGCCGCCGATACCGTCCAAAACCGCCTCACCACAGAGGCACAGAGACACAGAGAGGCACAGAGAGAACCAACCAGTTCATCGGTGGGTCTTCTCTGTGCCCCTCTGTGCCTCTGTGCCTCTGTGGT
>DASXUI010000376.1:0-5922 GCA_036504955.1 Armatimonadota bacterium | reverse complement strand
CATGCCCAGCACCTCTTCCTGCGTGTAGCCCAGGAGGCGGGTCACGGAGGGGCTGGTATAGAGCAGGATCCCCTGTGCATCTACCAGCGAGATACCGCCGTGGCCCTGCTTGATCAGGGCTCGAAAGCGCTCCTCGGCTCGCGACGTCGGTGCCGAGTCTAGCGCATTCGCGGCGTCGGCCCCCGGCGAGGCATCACGACGTCGGAGGATGCCGACGGCGCCCACCACCTCTCCGTTCCCACCACGCACCGGCTGAAGGCTGACGCGGATGGGGAGGGGGAGGCCTGAAGCCCTATGGACCACGGCCTCCTCGTCCTCGAGGGCTTCACCTGTCTGAAGGCAGCGGTCGAGGGGGCAGGGCGCCTGTAGGTCATCGGGGGTGCGCGAGGCCTGCACTGGGAAGCTGCAGTAGCGCTGAAACGGTTCACCTCGGCCTGTCGATCGACCCAGGAGACTGATCGCGCGGCGGTTGGAGGCGATCAGGGTTCCGGCGGCGTCCAGCACGACCGCGGCAGCCGGTAAGCACTCCAGCATCTGAGCTTGGGGGAGGCTGACCAGGGAGTCGGGCATCGAGTCCAGGCCCCGTTATGGTGATGGGTACCGCGCCGCACCCCGGGCTGGGACATGAGCTGCGCGCGATAGCGGAGAGTCCCAGGCCACAGGCCAGGGGGGTGGGAGCGCTGCGGACGAGTCCTCGCGGGCCCAGCGTCGGCCGATGGCTCCCCGGCCGGCGGGCAACCGCGCTCTTGGCTTGCGCCGTTCACAAGAGTCCGTGGAAGCCCGCGCCATGCACGACGCGCAGGCGCTTCGTGCATCACGCGGGTCAGGGCTAACAATGGCGCTTCGGCACATCGGGTGCAGGCCTCTAGCTGGGCCCGGGCTGTTTGGTTGGGTGCGTGACCCCACGCAAGCCCGTCCGGCCAGCCTATCCACTAGCCATCGTAGAAGGTGTGGCGAAGGAGGGTCAGGTCCGCGCCCCGTCAAACGGAGGATCGCCGAATCGGGCCGGTGGTATCCGCGCAGGCCTAGCCCCACCCTTCGCGGACGAGCCACAGTCGCCTGTAGCAGCCGACCGGTCGGAGCGCTTGTGGCCCATTAGCGGCCATGCTACAATGTGGCGACGTTCGCACTCACTTCTCCTCTAGGAGGTAACAACCGGTGAAACTGATTCACAGGGCTGTCTCCTGCTGCACGGCCTCCCTGATGGTGGCTGGGCTGGCCGGACCCCTGGCCGCGCAGGGCGCGAAAAAAGCCGGCGCGGCCAAGCCCGCGCCCAAGGCCGTGAAGGCACCCGCCGCTGCTCCCAAGGCCCAGAAGCCCGCCCCGGCCCAGGCTCCTAAGGCTGGTGGCGCCTCGGTTGTGTCCACCAAGGGCAGGACCCCCGACCAGGTAGCCAAGGCGTATTTGGATGCCCAGGCCCGCAAGGACGAGAAGGCTGCCTGGGGTCTGCTCAGTGCGTCCTCTCGCAAGGCGAAGGGGCTGTCCGACTGGGCCAAGCAGGCCGAGACGGTCCGCTCCAGCTTCCCGGTGATCCTCCCCGTGATTGGTGAGGCTATCCTGGTCGGTGGTGTGCCCACCAAGCAGACCAGCTTGGCAAAGGCCACGGTTACTGGCGATATCGCCAAGGTGGACGTCAGACAGCTTGTCCAGGTGCCGACCAGCATAGTGATGGTGAAGGAGAACGGCGAGTGGCGTGTGGACGCTGCCCGCAGCGTGTCCGGCGATACTAGTCCCGCGAAGCCTCAGCCGAAGCCCACCACGCCGCCAACGGGGTCAACCCCGACCTCGCCCACCTCGCCCACTTCTCCCGTCACTCCGGCGAAGGTGGATACCGCGCCTCAGTGCCGCACGAGGATGCGCGAGCTGGCTACCGCCTTCCAGGTCTACGCCCTCAACCACGATGGCACGCTGCCCAAGGCCGACACCTGGCAGACGGACCTTGCGCCCTTCGTCAAGGATCCCACCACCGCCTTCAAGTGCCCAGGGGACGCGGCGGCGAAGAGTTCCACCTACGCCATGAACCGGGACCTAAGCGGCATGAAGCTCGCCGACATCGCTAACGGTGGGGACGTGGTCCTCCTCTTCGAGAGCTCCAAGGACGGCACCAACCAGTCTGGCGCCGCCGCCGACGTGGCCAAGCCAGCCCGCCATGACTCCGGCAACGTCTACGCCTTCGCGGACGGCACTCAGGATGTCCGCCAGGACGTGCCCAGCTTCGCTCCCCAGACGGTGAAGTAGAGCCAGGGCGGAGCTCACTAGGTTACTCAGCCAAGGCACCAAGGACGACCGGAGGCGGTCCTCTTGGTGTCTTGGCGTTTGTGTGGTAGCTTCGGCGCCACGCCCCAGGGGGAGGTCCCATGGCAAGCCGTCCGACCGTACTGCTCCTGCCCCAAGAGCCGCTCTTCAGCCAGCTTTTCCCTCGTACCGTGATGGACCGGCTGCGGTCTTTCGCGGAGGTGGTGGATCGGCGGGAAGGCCCCGGCTGGGACGCCGCCTCCCTGACCCAGGCCCTGGCCTCGTCGGACGCCTGCGTGACCGGCTGGGGTTCCCCCAAGCTGACGGGCGAAGTGGTGGGGCCGTCACCGCGCCTCCGCATCCTGGCCCACGCCGCGGGCACCATCCGGCCCGTTGCCAGTCAGGAGCTCTTCGACCGGGGAATCGTGGTCTCCACGGCGCACGACGTCATCGCGCGGTACGTGGGGGAGATGACGCTGGGGCTGGCAATCGCGGGTCTGCGTGGGCTTCCTCAGCAGGACCGGAAGCTGCGAGGCAAGGAGGGGGATGTGCCTCTCTGGGAGCCGGAGGAGCTGTTCGAGAAGGTGGTGGGCCTCGTGGGGCTGGGCAGCACCGCGCGGCACTTCCTGCGGCTCCTAAGGCCCTTTGACTGCCTGGTGTTGGCCTTCGACCCCTACGTCGACCCCGCAACCGCCTCCGAGCTTGGCGTGCAGCTCTTACCCCTCGCGCAGGTACTCACCCAGTCTCGAGTGGTGAGCTTGCACGCGGCATCCGTGCCGGAGACCCGGCACCTCGTGGACCGCATGGCCCTGAGCCGCATGCAGAACGGCGCCCTGCTGATCAACACCGGACGGCCAGCTCTGCTCGACCAGGAGGCACTGGTCGACGAGCTTTCCGCCGGGCGGCTGCGTGCCTGTCTCGACGTGACCGACCCCGAGCCACTCCCCCCCGACCATATCCTCCTCCGGCTCCCCAACGTGATGGTGACGCCCCATACCGCCGGCCCTACACCGGGCCGCCGCTGGGAGATGGGCGCCTTCGCCGTAGAGGAGCTTCACCGCTTCTTCTCGGGCCAGCCTCTTGAGGGCCCAGCTCAGCCCTGGGGGCTGCGGATGGAGTAGTGAGGGCGGGTCGTTGGGTCGTTAGGTCGTTGGGAAGGGGCCTCAGAGGGTGCGGCGAGCTACATCCGAGATAGGTTGTGCCCCACGACCGACCGACCGGCGGTAAATCGCCGGGCGGGGGGCCTCCCGCCACACCTGACACAGGACCTGCCATGCCACGCCCTCTGAGGCCCCTTTCCAACGACCCAACGACCTTACGATCCAACGACCCGCCCCCAACGACCCGCCCCTAACAACCCGCCCTTACTACTCCAGAAGATCCAGCGGAGTCTGGAGGAGGCGCTTGAGCTGCTGGGTGAATTGGGCGGCTACGGCGCCGTCTAGGACGCGGTGGTCGGCGGAGAGGGTCATCTTCATGCGGGGCGAGACGACGACCACTCCATCCTTGGCCACGGGCCGCTCCTCGATGGAGCCGACGGCAAGGATGGCTGCTTCCGGTGGGTTCACGATGGCCACGAAGCTGTCCACGTCGAACATACCGAGGTTCGAGATGGTGAAGGTGGCGCCCGTCATCTCCTGCGGCTGGAGCTTGCCCTCGCGAGCCCTCTGAACTAGGGGCCTAGTGTCCGCCGCGATCTGCGTCAGCGACTTGGACTGGCAATCATTGAGGACAGGGACCACCAGGCCCTGGTCGATTGCCACTGCCAGGCCCAGGTTGATCCTGGAGTGGAAGCGGACCTTGTCCCCCAGGGCGGAAGCGTTGGCGGCGGGAACGCGGGCCAGGGCCGCCGCGCAGGCCTTCAGGATCATGTCGGTGATGGTGATAGGGGTGCCGCCCTCGCGTTCATTGAGCCGCTTGCGGAGGGCCAGGGCCTCTTTCATGTCCACGTCCACGGTGATGTAGAAGTGGGGAACCGTCTGTTTGCTCTCCGTCATCCGCCGGGCGATCACCTTGCGGATCCGGCTCATCTCGCGGTCGTCGTCACCCGCAGCCGGGGGACCCACGGGCGCCGGGGCGGGAGCGGGATGGGGCGCTGGAACCGCAGGCTCAGGAGCTGCCTTGAGGTGCTCCCGAATGTCGGCCTCCAGGATGCGGCCCGAAGGGCCGGTGCCGGCGATCCGGGCCAGGTCCACTCCGCCCTCCTCGGCCAGTCTACGGGCCAGGGGACTCACTCTGAGGCGCTCCTGGACGGGGTTCTGAGCTCGAACCTCGGGCTGGTGACGTTCGACGACGGGGGGGGGAGCAGTGCTGGCTGAGCCGGCGGCGACGGCTGCGGGGACCTTGGCGGCGGGGGCCTTCGCGGCCGCCGGAGCTTCGGCGGGCTCGGCAGGGGCCGTCGTCTCGCCCTCTGCCTGAATGAGCGCGATGGGGGCGCCGACGGGGACCGTCTCACCCTCTTTCACAAGGATCCTGGAGAGGATGCCGGTCTCGAAGGAGACGATCTGGACGGTGGACTTCTCAGTCTCTATCTCAGCGAGGGGTTCCTCTTCCTTGACGGGATCACCCTCCGCCTTGAGCCACTGAACGATGGTCCCTTCCTCCATTGCGTCGCCCATCTTGGGCATCGGCATCTCTGCCATGTCTCCTCCTGATATCACCTTCACTGAGTTGTACGGAAGCGGTCGCGTTACGTGTGGGTCTTGGTCGGGGCGCGTGAAGCCGAGCCGCCTCAGGCAGTCCCGATGGGAGTGGCGCTGGAAGGCTGGGTTCGTGGGCGTGGCCCACGCAAGGGACGGCCCTTTCCCGACTGTCCGCGTCGGGGTGGGAGAGAGGCCACGACCTCCCGGTGGTTGCCCCCGGGAGAGCAGCCAAAGGGCGGCCGCGCGGTATGCCGGGCGCCCCGTGGCCGCCGCGGGCTGGGTCTACTCCGCCAGAGCCGGTTCCGGCACGGCGCCACCCGCGTGCTCCAGGGCCACATTGTGCCCGTTGCCCGAGGGGCTATGCGGTGTCTGGCGCCAGGTCACCTTACGGATTGCCTCAACCACCTGCTCTGGACCTGGGACCGCCAGCTTCTCCAGGTTCCTGGCGTAGGGCATGGGGACGTCCAGGCCGGAGACGCGCACTACCGGCGCGTCAAGCTCGTCGAAGGCCTCCTCGTAGATCCGGGCGCTGATCTCCGCGCCGATGCCGCAGGTCTTCCAGCACTCCTCAACGATCACCGCCCGGTGGGTTCGCTTCAGGGACTCCACGATGGCGGGCAAGTCCATGGGGCTCAAGGTCCTGAGGTCCAGCACCTCGCACTCCACGCCCTCCTGGGCCAGCAGGTCGGAGGCCTTGAGCGCGGTGTGGACGCCCCGGGAGTAGGTGATGATGGTCGCGTCGCGGCCGGGCCGCTTCACCTCCGCCACGCCGAAGGGCACCAAGTGGTCGCCCTCAGGCACTTCGCCCTTGAGATTGTAGAGCAGCCCGTGCTCCAGGAAGAGCACTGGGTTGTCGTCGCGGATGGCGGTCTTGAGCAGGCCCTTGGCGTCGGCGGGTGTGGCAGGCGAGGCCACCTTCAGGCCCGGCGTGTGAACGAACCAGGCCTCCAGGCTCTGTGAGTGCTGGGCGGCAAGCTGAACTCCTGGGCCGCCAGGGCCGCGCAGTACCAGCGGGCAACTGAACTGCCCGCCGGACATGGAGTGG
>DASXUI010000375.1:0-13091 GCA_036504955.1 Armatimonadota bacterium | reverse complement strand
CCGAGATCACCCTCTCCAGACTCTCGGGTACGGACGCTGCGGCCTCCGGGCCGGCTTCGGGGTGCCGGACCATCGCCGAATCCTCGTCCGTGCCCCGAGCTAGGCCGTGAAGCGCTTGCTCGAGGAACAGGGGCACTCCGTGGCTGCGTGCCACGAGCTCCGCCACCAGATCCTCCGTCAGCTCATCGCCTCCAGGTAGGGTGCCAAGAAGCTCCCGTGACTCAGCCTCGTTCAGACCCTCCAGCCTGACCACGATGCCCCCTGTCGCCTCTAGATCTCGCTGAAGTAAGAGCCAGCCATCCGCCTCGGGCTGGGAGGAGCCGTCACAGATAAGCAGGAGGGGGTTCCGCTGGGCCGCCTCAGCCAGCGCTACCAACAGGCCGCGTGCGATGGGCTCATCGAGAGAGGGATGCTCCATCACCAGCACCGCCCCGGCCGGCGCGGATAGAGCGCCCGCCACCTCAGCGAGCACCAGGGGGACCAACGCCCTCATTTGCTCCGGACCCGCGTGGTCCAAGCACCGGTCCCAGGTGTTGCCGAACCGGGCGGAGACCAGTCGGCCCAAGGCGCCAGCGGCCTCCGCCGCACGATCTGGGGTGATTGAGCCACGCCCCTCGAGTTCGGCTAGCACCAACCGGATCCGATCGCCTCTGGCGGCGGGCCCGTCCGTGGCTTCGCAACCGAAAAGGGCCAGGGCTAGCTGGCAAAGGGTCTGCTGCCCGGACACCACGCCGCCAAGGCGGACATCAAACCACAGCGGTCCGGCACCTGGAAGGCCGCCTCTGGCACCGGGCACGCCGCCACAGGCGCTCCTTAGCTCCCGCACCAGCCGCGACTTGCCGACCCCCTCCGGGCCCACCAGCATCACGGCATGGCCTACGCCGACGCTGAGGTCGCTGTACAGCTCCTTCAGCGTTTCGAGCTGTGGCTGGCGCCCTACCATGGCCGCTTGATGGGGAGTCGCGACCTCGGAGGCCTCCATGGCCGGTGCGGGGGCCTCGGCCAGGTATGCCACGACGGGTCCGCCGGCAACGACGAGGTCCACGGAAAGCGTCTGGAAGACGAACGCGCGGCGAGAGCCTCGGTAGGCCGCCTCGCCTACCACAACCTGGCCGGGCGCCGCCTTCGCCTGCAGCCGGGCGGCAAGCTGAACGGCCTGCCCACTGACCGGCACGGGGCTCATGGCGCCCCCAAGGGCGCCCAGGGTCACCGACCCCGTGTTCAGCCCCGTAGAGGCCCGGTAGCCATGCTGCTGCGCCAGTTCCCTGATCTCAAGGGCCGACTGAACCGCTTCGCGGGCGTCTCCCTCCGAGGTTGCCCCCAGCCCAAAGAAGGCACGGAAGCTGTCTCCCAGGACCCCATCGAGCAGGGCTCCGTGTCCACTCAGCGTGTCTACCAGCGCGACCAGCAGTCCAGCCAGATCCGCGCTCGTCTCGCTCTCCGAGGGTCGGCGCTCCAGGCGCGAGAAGAGCACCGTCACGACTCTCTCTTCGCCCTGGCGCCAGCCGGCCGGACGCTCCCAGGCGGAGGCCGGCAGCGAGTCCCTCATCGCCACGAACTGCTCTTCCAGGCTCAGGGGAGCCTGCGACTCCCCCGATGTAGGAGCAGGCGCACCACAGATGCCACAGAAGGCGTCTCCCGGAACCAGCTCGGCACCGCACTGAGAGCAGGGGCCGGAGAACTGCGCCCTGCAGTGGGTGCAGAACCTGGCCGTGGGCCGGTTCTCATGCTGGCATTGCGGACACTTCATGGGATGGCACCCTTCCTGAAACAGCACCACGCCAGAGCCTCCGGCGAGCACCGGAGGGACGGAGACCAGAGCCCAACTGCGCGGGGACTGGGGGCCAAGCCCCGAGCGCGGCCCGCCCGGCGTCGACGCGTCATGCTCGGACCGGGGGTGAGATGGGCGAGTCGGCAAGGGTTCAGAGTCGAGCTTCCACCGTATGGTGTTCGATGAAGACCGCCGCGAACCTGCACGCCCCAGCCAGTGAGCGACCCACCCCGCTCAGTCGGAGCAATGATCACCTCTTCGGGCACCTGCCCTTTTGCCCATAATGTATCTGTGATAGATCGCTATGCCCAGGTCATCGTGGACGCGGAGCACCTGCGCCTCCCCCAACCCTTCACCTATCGGGTGCCTCCCGATGCCCCCTACCCGCTACCCGTCGGTGCTTGCGTGCTAGTTCCCTTCGGCACTCGTCGGCTTGTTGGCTACGTGGTGGAGTGTATCGCGGAGCCAACCACCACGGCCCAGATCAAGGACCTACACTCCATCCTTGACTCTCCCCCCGCCTTCGACCCGCTTACGTACGACCTCGTGCGCTGGACCGCGAGCCGCTACCACTGCGGTCTGCTAGAGGTACTGCGCTGCTTCCTGCCGGAGGGCATGTCCAGCCACATCCGAAAACTGTGGCGCGTGCGCGACGCGGACTCCCCAGATAGGGTGAGTCAGCAGCAGTTGGCCCTCCTTCAGGCGATCAAACAGATGGAGGGCTCGGCTTCCGCCAAGTCCCTGGGAGACAGCCTCGGTGAGCCGGCCTCGCCCACCGTCTTGAAGGCGTTGGTCTCAAAGGGCCTTCTTGAGGAGGTCTACGTTCTGGAGCCACCCCGGCTCCACAGCAAGCTGCAGTCTGGAGTACGCCTGGCGAAGCTGCCGACGGAGGAGGACCTTCAGGCCCTGGAGCGCCGTACCAAGGCGCAGGCTGGCCTTCTGCGTGCCCTCTCACAGAGCTCCGAGCCCCAGGCGCCCCGGCTGACCACGGAGCTAATCGCGGCCACTGGCGCCCCGGATTCGGCCCTGAAGTCCCTGGTGAAGAAGGGCTGGCTCGAGGCCTGCCAGATCGCCATCAGCCGAAACCCGGTGAGCTCCGTCCGGGCGGTCACCTTCCGGCCTTCGCTCACGGAGGACCAGCGGAGGACCCTGGCGGAGATCCTGAGAGCTTTGTCTCGCCAGCAGCCGTCGGTGCCAAGCCGCTCCTCGGCTCCCGGCCGCCGATTCCTGCTCCACGGGGTCACCGCCTCCGGGAAGACGGAGGTGTACCTGCAGGCCATCCAGCGGTGTGTGGAGAGCGGCCGGCAGGCCTTGCTGTTGGTCCCGGAGATCGCCCTGACGGCCCAGGTGCTGGAGACTATCAAGGGCCGGTTCGGCACCAACGCCGCCGTCCTGCACTCCCGCCTCTCGGACGGCGAGCGCTACGACGAGTGGCAGCGCATCGCGCGAGGGGACGCCCGTGTGGTGGTGGGCGCGCGATCCGCGGTCTTCGCCCCCCTGCGGAACCTGGGGTTGGTGATCCTGGACGAGGAGCATGAGACATCCTATAAGCAAGACTCGTCGCCCCGCTACCACACGCGGGACGTGGCGGCGAAGCGAGCGGAGCTCTCGCGGGCTGTGTTGGTCTTGGGCAGCGCCACTCCCTCCATCGAGACTTTCCAGTGGGCCCAGGAACGCCACCTATCCCTGCTTGAGATGCCACGCCGTATTGATGACCGCCCACTGCCCGTGGTGGAGCTCGTGGACCTGCGCGCCACCGAGAAGCCCCCCACCATCTTCTCCGAGCAGCTTCTCGACCGCCTGAGGGACAGGCTCTCGCGCGGCGAACAGGCGATCCTGTTCCTCAACCGTAGGGGCTACGCCACCTTCGTGCTGTGCCGGGACTGCGGCTACGCCGCCCGGTGCCCCAACTGCAGCGTAACGCTCACCTACCACGCCTACAGCAACCTGGTGCAGTGCCACCACTGCGGCCATCAGCGCGTCGCCCCGACCAAATGCCCCAAGTGCGGTGGGGACCGCATCCGGCACTTCGGGCTGGGCACGGAGCGGCTCGAGGCCGAGGCCAAGAAGCTGCTTCCCGAGGCCCGGACTATCCGCATGGACCAGGACACCACCTCGCGAAAGGGGTCCCACCAGGCCCTTCTCCGCGCCCTCCGCGAGGGCGAGGCCAACCTGCTCATCGGCACCCAGATGGTTGCCAAGGGCCTGGACTTCCCCCAAGTAACTCTTGTGGGCGTTGTGGCCGCGGATACCTCACTCAACCTGCCGGACTTCAGGGCGGCGGAGAGGACCTTCCAGCTCCTGACTCAGGTCAGTGGCCGCGCCGGCAGGGGGGTGATACCCGGCGAGGTGATCGTGCAGACGTTCAACCCGGAGCACTACAGCCTCCAGGCCGCCAGCCACCACGACTTCCAGGCTTTCTTTGATAAGGAGATTGTCTTTCGCCGCGAGCTGGATTACCCACCCTTCACCCGCCTCGCCAGCCTGGTCTACTCCCGGCACAGCCGCGAGGAGGCCGAACGCCTGTCGCGGTCAATGGTCCGCGCGCTTCAGCAGACACTAGAGGAGCAGCGGTCCGACGCCGTCGTGCTGGGCCCGGCACCTGCCCCCCTAGAGAGGCTGAAGACCCGCTATCGCTGGCGGTCCCTCATCAAGGCGCGCAACATACGCGTGCTCAACGCCCTGCTCAACGCCGCCCTAGAGCGCATCCCCGCGGCGGAGCAGGAGGGACTGCTGATAGACGTGGACCCGGTTAGCCTTCTCTGAGCCGGCTCCTTGGTTGGGAGGATCCCAGCAGAAGCGCGCGCCCAAGGCTCCGGAGTGACGGACACGTAGGTAGGGCCTCGGAGGGAATCCCCCGAGGCCCTTATCACCCACCTAGTCAGATAGGGAGCTACTCGTCGCTGGGCCCGAGCTCCACCACGGATGACATCGTCCGAGTCCCAACCCTTCGGCTAACCCTGAGGATCACGGTATCGCGCTTCGTCAGCTTGGCCGTGGCGGACTTGAAGTCGGCGATGCCGCGAACAGGGGTCGCGCCGATCCGGGTGATCACGTCTCCCTCAAACAGCCCTGCCTCATTGGCCCACTGGCTGTCCGCCAGGTCGGTCACCAGCACGCCGTCCACCTTGATAACGTCCCGTTCCGAAGCCGTGAGGCCGCGAACGGTGATGCCCAGAACGGTTGCGGAGCTGGGACGGACCTCAGTGCCGCCAGAGCCGCTGTCCGGGGTGCGAGGCGTTCCGCCGATCCGGTCTTGAAGCTCCACTTCTGGAGGCCGCTTCTCCGTCGTGACAGTGACGGTCATCTCCCGCTTGTCGCGAACCAGCTTCACGGCCACCCTGCGGCCAGGAGGGGTAGTCGAGACAGAGTGCTCCAGATCGTCGAAGTTGCGGATGGGCGAATCCCCCCACTGGGTGATGACGTCCTCAGCCTGCAGGCCTGCCTTGGCGGCCGGAGTGTCAGGCTCCACCGTCTCCGCCAGGGCCCCACTCTGAACGCCGTAGTAGTCCGCTAGTTTGGGCGAGAGCTCCCGGTGGGTAGGCGTGACGCTTACGCCCAGCCAGCCACGGATGACCTCGCCATTCTGGATGAGCTGGTCCACGATGCTCTTGGCGTTGTTGATGGGGATGGCGAACCCGATGCCGACCGACCCTCTGAAGGGAGACGCGATGGCCGTGTTGATGCCGATGACCTCGCCGTTGATGTCCACCAGGGCGCCGCCGCTGTTGCCTGGGTTGATGGAGGCGTCAGTCTGAATCATGTCGCGATAGTCCGCCACTCCGCCGCCGATTCGGCCTATATCCGGCCGCCGGGCGCTGACCACACCCACCGTCAGCGTCTGCCCGAGGTCCAGCGGGTTGCCGATGGCGATGGCCCACTGGCCTACGCGGACGGCCGAGGAGTCGCCTAGCTTCGCCACGCGGTTCGCCGGCTGCCCAGAGGGCAAGGTGACGCTTACCAGAGCCAGGTCACTCTTGGGGTCGCCCTTGCCTACCAGCCTGCCCTTCACCTCGCCCTTGATACCAGTGAGCGAGACCCGGATGTTGTCCGCGTCCTCGATCACGTGGTAGTTCGTAAGAACGTAGTAAGTGCTGCCAGCCTTGCGGACGATCACGCCCGACCCGGTGGCCGTGCCGCGGGGCGCGGGGGTCTGCGGGTCCTGCTGCGGAAGGTTGGGGAACAGGTCGCCGAAGGGGCTGTTCCTTGGGAACCCCGGCAGTGGCGAGGTTGAGTCATCGCCGCCGTCGCCTGGTGACTGGGGTACCTGGGGCCTCTGCCGCCCGGTTCTTGGCGGAGCAGCCTGCGGCGCGGTCACCGCGTGGATACCAACGACCGCCGGCTCCACGGAATCGGCGATGCTGGTGAAGGCGTTCTGAAGGGTCAGAAGCGCTGACTTCTGCTGTGGCGTGGCAGCTCCATCGCCCTGGGCCTGAGCCCAACGCGAGTGGCCGGCGGCCAGGCCAAGGGAGACCGCGATCGCGATCACGCTGACCATGTAGGGAGCCGAGGGTCGCTGCCAGCGCCGAGGACCTGCGGGCCCCTCCGGCTGGGTCAGGATGTTTCGCCTAGCAAACATTGTACCTCCTGGACGTGTGACTGGACTGTGGCGAAGGCAACAGCTCCCCTAGCTCTGGGGAGTCCCCGGTCCGGCCTGAGAGAAGGCCGCCGGTCAGGACAACGCTGGGTACGGGCGGAGGGGTTCGGACTGCTGCCAACCGGGCGCCCCTCGTGCCGGCGCGGCCGTAGCGCCCGTCAGAGCCTTAGCCTGGGCTTGCCTTCCACCTCTTGCTATCGGGCACATCGATGTCTTCCGGCATAGTAGACGTGTGCCTGAGCCATGCGGTTCCTAGATCCTTGAGCCTCAGGCGCGGGAAGGTGCCGCGAGAAGCGGTCCCCGCCGGACTACCGGCCTCCATCATTCAGAGCGACACCGCCAGTCGTCGCCTCTACGCGGAGGGCTCTACGGTCCTGGGCTACATGAGCCACTACCGCCAGAGCGTTGCCGAGCAGTACCCTACGGCTCTCTCATTGTCCCCCGTGACCGCCCCTGACGTGTAGTAGGTGTTCACCCGCGCTCGCACGCCCCCTAAGGCCCGCGCGGCAGCTAGCAGTGCGACAAGGGGGCCCTCGCCGCAGAGGGTAATGCCGTGCCTGGCCACCGCGTTTCGGAACGCCAGGGGATCGATGGCTCGAAGGGCATCCAGAGCGTAGCGGTCTCGGTTCCGCGCCACCTCTGTGGGCACGTAGTGGGAAAAGTCAGAGCTCGCGACCACTACCAGGTCACTCCCTTGAAGGACCGCCGCCAGTGCCTCCCCAACGGCCTCCGCCTGGCCATACGCCTCCATTCCCATCGAGACGGGAACGATGGGCACCTCGTTCCCATAGAGCACCTGCAGAAAGGGCAACTGCAACTCCAGGCTGTGCTCCCGCGAATGGCTCAGCGCGTCAAACTCAGCGTGGGGCAGCGAGCTCGCCAGCCTCTCCGCGAGTTCCCGGTCTACCAGCACTGGCCCCAGGGGAGTAACCCAGGCGCGGTCGGGTGACACCGCAAGAGAGGCCCCAAGGCCGTAGTGGTTAGGACCCAGCAGGATTACCACCTTAGGCTTGGGCTGGCCACTCAGATCACGATAGCTATAGGCGGCGGCCGGGCCGGAGTAGACCAGCCCCGCGTGCGGCACCACTAGGCCCAGAACCCTTCCTCCGCCGTCCTCAGTCGCGGTACCCAGCGCCCCCGGCCCCAGCTTCGACCGGAAGCACGCGCTCACCGCCTCGCTCAGTTCCTCCTCGCGGTCTGGGTAGAACACGCCGGCGACCGCGGGCACCCGAACCGATGGACCCTCCATTCGGACCTCCCCTGGCAGCGATGCTCGACTCCGGACGCCTCCAAGACTTGAGGGTGCTAACAGCGGGCCACCGGAGCTCGTACCTCCGCCCGACCGCTCACCTGCTCGCCACTTCTTTCATCCCCTCCTGTGCAGGGCACCGAACCACCAGATCAGCGCCATGGTACCCTCAGGGTGCCGGGCTTCGGGCTGCCCACAGGCACCAGGATGACCCAGACATCGGGCGTCGGCCCGGCTGGTAGGTTGCCCTCTTCTACCCCGCCGCCGGGCCCTCCTGCCCCTGGCACGAGGGGCACCCGGGGCCCGACTCGAAGGAAGTGTCGGAGGTGTTGACCTTGAGCTTTCCTACGCATCGCCCGCGCCGGCTTCGAACAAGCCCTCAGCTCAGAGCCCTGGCCGCTGAGACCTCTCTGGCACCTGGGTGCATGGTGTACCCGCTCTTCGTCCTCGCTGAGGGGCCTGAGCGGCGGGAGATCACCTCGATGCCGGGTTGCTTTCAGCTCAGCCTGGATGGCCTTGAGGATGAGGTTCGTCAGGTCGCGGATCTGGGTATCCCCGCCGTACTGCTCTTCGGCCTGCCCGCTACCAAGGACCTCGAGGCCTCGGGGGCGTACCAGGAGGACGGCATCGTTCAGCAGGCGATCCGGCGCACGAAACAGGTAGCTCCGAACTTGCTGGTGATCGCCGACACCTGCCTCTGTGAGTACACCTCCCACGGGCACTGCGGGGTCGTGGACCCCCGGACGGGGTACCTGCTGAATGACCCCACCCTGGAGCTTCTGGCAAAGACGGCCGTGAGTCAGGCGAGGGCGGGAGCGGACATCATTGCCCCCTCGGACATGATGGATGGGCGCGTGGCTGCCATCCGCCAGGCGCTGGATGCCGAGGGCCTGGCTACCACCCCCATCCTGTCCTACGCGGCCAAGTACGCCTCGGCGTTCTACGGTCCCTTCCGGGACGCGGCCGACAGCGCCCCTCAGTTCGGTGACCGCCGGCAGTACCAAATGGATCCCGCCAACCGCCGGGAGGCGCTGAAGGAGATGCGCCTGGACCTGGAGGAGGGCGCCGACATGCTGATGGTGAAGCCCGCCCTCCCCTACCTGGACGTCCTGCGCGAGGCATGGAACGCCTTCGACGTGCCGCTGGCCGCCTACAACGTCAGCGGGGAGTACTCGATGGTAAAGGCGGCCGCCGCCCAGGGCTGGATCGACGAACAGCGCGTGGTCCTCGAGCTCCTCACTGGCATCCGCCGCGCGGGAGCAGACATCGTCATCACCTACCACGCCAAGGACGCCGCTCGATGGCTAGGGTCCGGCGCCTCCTCCCCCGAGCCACTCGATATGCCCATCCGCGGCGAGCTCCCCTGCTTCGGCGAGGAATGATTCCCAAGCCTCGCCATCCGCTAGCCGCGCGACGTCTTCAGCCCCTCGCTTCCCTCCATCGCCCGCCCAGGAAGTGCCACCCCAGGATCAACAACGTCATCACCAGATAGGCAATGGCGAACAGGATGCGACCCCGCGTGTCGGTCACGGCGAACTGAACCACGAAGAGCCCAAGGAGAGCTACGGCGCCTCGCCAGGACAGATGGCCTCGCTGAAGCAGTGCGGCGGCGAAGGCCGACTGAGCCGAAGTAAGGAGCAACTCCTCCGTCTGGCGACCGTCGAGCCGCATCGCCAAGTCGAGATGGCGCTTGTGGAACCAGGTGCTTGCCCCATAGACGACCGGCAGCAGACCGACGAGCAGCGTCCACTGGTTCACCTTGGACGAGATCATCACGCTGAGTCCCGCCCTGCCCTTGCCCCTCAGCGCCAGCAGGCCCGCCACCAGGAACTCGGGGGCCTCGGAGGCGAGCGGAGCGACCCACTGGACCAGCAGAAACCGGTCTACCTTCATCGTCTGGCCCAGCAGAACAAGGCCGTGCGCGAAGGGTCCGGCCGACAGGCAGATGGCGCCGGCCGCCACCAGGAAGAGCGCCAGCGTGGCTCCCCGCCGTCTGCTCCTCGGCAGCGCACCGATGCATTCGGCCGGGCCCACCAGCTCCGGCTCAGAGCGCCCCGCCTTGGAAGCAACCCGCATGTAGTACCCGAACAGCAGGAGCAGGACCACTGCATCGATCAGTGACAGCGTGCCCTTGATAGGAAGAACAAGAGAGTAGAGTGTCGCTGCCCAGAGCAGGCCAAGCTCCAGGAAGGGAACACCGGCCAGGTTCACGGACCGCTGCCTCGTGCGCCAGCAGGCGGCCAGTACCACGCTGCTCCAACCCAACCCGATGAGCAAACGGTTGGCGCCGGTCATGTTGGCGACGGCGTAGGGGGCGAAGCGTGGGTCCTGGCCCGCCCTCCACGCGAAGGTCATGTCGACCGAGTACTCCGGCAGGATCGCGATCAGCGCCAGGAAGGCCATCGCCAGCGACTGGGAAATGTCCATCTGGGCCACTTCCGCCGCCCAGGAGAGCAGAAAGGCTGAGGCGAGGATGGCGACGCCAGAGAGCAGGACCGTGGCGAGAGGAGCGGCATGCACCCCCGCCAGCCTGAGCACTACCCAGGGCACGGGGGCCAGCAGTGCGGCCGCGATGAGGACGTAGCTACGCTTCAAGTCGCCTCCGAGTACCCTCGCCGTTGAGGGCGGCTGTCTGGACAAGACCAAGTGGAGCAGCCGTGTACTCACATTCGGCGGGCAATCGCTCGTCCTTCGTGGTTCTGCCTGCTCCCCCCCGGCCTCTGCCCCTTGCCTGCACGATGCTCCGGGTTCATGGGCCATGTATGCCCCGCGGGCGTGAGCAGGCTTCCGGCCAGCGGCTCAGTCGGGGGGTTCGGTGGCGCCCGGCTACTGCCTGGCGGCGAAACGGATTCGGCTTCCCTCATGGAAGTAGCGCAGCGACAGAGCGAAGGCGACCGTGAAGAGTAACGCGGCTCCGTAGAAGGGCATGTGACGCCCCACCTGGTCAGAGGCGTGGAGCAGACTCGCGGCATCCTCGTAAAGCAGGCTGCCTATCGTTGGCCCCACCATCGCCCCCACCCCCTGCGCGGTCGCCATCGCGCCCACCACCAGTCCCTGTTGGCCCGGCGGCGCGATCTCCGTGATCAGGGCCTGCCACGCGGGAAGCGCGATCAGGAACCCAGCCATCAGGGGGATTGCGATGGCCGTAAGCTGCCAGAGGTTCCACACGTGGGGTATGGCCCACATGGACAGGGCCGCGAGACCGAGTCCCGCGCGCACCGAGCGCACCTTCCCCCAGCGTCCACCAAGCCAGCCCAGGGGGAGGGCCAACAGGGCAACGGCGATTCCCGGTCCGATGAACGCCTTGCCTATCTGCGCCTCCCCAAGGCCAAGCTGGGACTTCACGAACCACACGAAGGGTCCTGTGAGAAGGTTCAGCCCCAGGGTCTGGAGGAAGACGGTCAGCATCATCGGCTTCAGCACCGGGTCCAGCACTGCAAGGTGCATCGCCTCGCGCAGGCCAAGCGTCTCACCCGGGACCTCCGGTGCGCGGTGCGACCTGCCGTCTACCTCGATGGTTTCCTGTTTGGAGTGGGTTGACGGAACGAAGAAGTACGACAGCAGGGCCGCGATGGCGAACACGGCGGCGATGACATAGAAGATGTCATTGCTGTGCGCCGTGGTCTCGTAGACCTTGCCGTGCAGGTGCACCCGAACCGGATGACTGGTAAGGCTGACGAAGAGGCTGTAGATGGGCAGCCCAAGGACCACGCCCGCCACGTAGGTCATCGTGAAGATGCTCATGGCGGCAGTGCGCCTCTCACCCTCCGTGAGGGAGGCCACCGTAGTGAAGACGCAGGGCCACAGAGCGGCAGACCCCACGCCATCCAGGGCGCGGAGGGGGAAGAAGAGGAGTGGGTGCCTGACGGCGTGCATCAGCAGGGGGGTAACGGCGCTGACGCACAGCCCAAGCGTAATGAAGGGCTTGCGGCCTATCCTGTCGGCCCACCAACCCAAGGGTGCCCGAAAGAGCGCCTCGGCGACGAGGAAGGTGGAGATGATGGCGCCAGTGAGGGTGTAGCTAGCTCCGATGCCATGAGGCGGCGGCGCCGGCAGATACAGCGGCAGCGCGCCGGTCAGCATCACCGCGTAGCCCAGCTCGGCCAGAAGCGCCACCAGGGCCAGGGCCCAAAGGGAACGCAGCAGGTGCAGCATCTCGCCAGCCATGGCGCCCACTACGCGCTTCACGAATCCAAGCCTCGCCGGTGAGGTAGTATCGAGGATCCCTCCGGTGCCAGAGGGCTTCGCTGCCGCCCAGGAGGCACGACCACATTATCCCATCGTCTCCGCAGGCGTGTCAAACCAGGCGAGCGACAGCGCCGCCGAGCAGCGCGCCAGGGGACCAGGCCCAGTCCGACCTCCAGGCGCCTGGCTTGTCTCAGACTCCGGCCATCCGTCCGCTCGTTACGGCCGGTGCTCTCCGACTCGCATGCTTGTAGCGAGCCTACCGGTCTCTGTTGCGCTCGGCCAAGGTTTGCTCTACAATGGCTGCCTGGAGAACAGGCTCGGACGGCCCTCTGCCGCCACGGCCAGCCGCCCCCGCCTCCGCCGACCCGAAGCGTCCCGGCGGAGAGGTCTGGCAAAGTCACCCAAAGGGAGGGCATACATGGCTCATGCACACGTCACGGTAACCCGCGTGGATTGGCCGCAGCCCCTATACGCCGCCACCTTCTACTGTGATCGCGCCTCCCACATGGTGCCCAGCGGCTTCACCGATTCCCCCATGCAGGCAGTCCAGCGCTTGGTACACGTGCTTCGCGACCAGAAGTCCCCGGAGTGGGCGCAGAGGGTGTTGGACGTAGAGGATCAGGTGGAAAGCCACTTCAGGCGCCACCCTGAGGCCGACGACGTGGAGTTCAGCGTCCAGCCCGTCTAGCGCCTGGGTAACCCCGACACCAGGGCCGACTCCGCCCAGTCAGCGATCGGAAGCTGTCCCACCACCGAAACACCAAGACACCCAAGAGACCAGACTGGGCACCTCTCAGTGTGACTCTGTGTCCTTGTGGTAGGCCAGTTCCTGGTGTCTCTTGAGGCCTTGGTGTCTCGGTAGTGGAGTGACGTCTGGACTCCGGCTTACCCCAGCAGCTCCTCGGGCTTGAACCAGAGCGCGATCTCGGCTTGGGCGGTCTCGGGTGCGTCGGAACCGTGGACCAGGTTCTGCTGGGTCTCGATCGCCAGGTCCCCTCGGATGGTCCCGGGAACCGCTTCGGTCGGCCGCGTGGCCCCGATCACGAGGCGCGCGACCTTGATGGCATCCGGCGCCTCGAGCACCATGGCTACCACTGGCCCTGAGGTGATGAACTCGACTAGCTCTCCAAAGAACGGCTTGTCCATGTGTACGGCGTAGTGCTCCAGGGCCAGGGGCTCGGGAACCATCATCTTCTTCAGGCCGATCACCTTGAAGCCCTTGCGCTCGAACCGAGCCAGGATCTCTCCTGAGAGCCCGCGCCGAACACCATCGGGCTTCACCATCA
>DASXUI010000374.1:0-6132 GCA_036504955.1 Armatimonadota bacterium | reverse complement strand
AGCGCCCAGTCAAGGGCCTCCAGGAGTTCCGGCGGGCCCTCAAGGGAGTCCGTGGCCGCCAGGCTCGAGGCCGAGAGGCACCCCAGCCAGAGCCGGGTGAAGGCGCCTGTCGAGGCCCTCAGAGTCGGTAGGGCACGGTTGGTACCGCGCTCCGCCCAGGAGTCTGGCCCCAGGGATACCACGTAGCTGCCGGAGGTCCCTCGCCAGTCGGAGTCGGCCGCCAAGAAGCCCTCAATGGGGTCCGCCAGCTCCAGGTTGAACTCCAGTCCCCGGCCCGGCAGGTGCGTGCGCGCCAGGCAGCCCGGCACGTCGCATAGGCGGGCCTGCCAGAAGGCGCGCGCGTGGATGCCGCACTCGAACTCCGACTTCTGGGTCAGCGTCATGCGCCGGAAGGGCGTGGCGAACAGGTCCTGGATCTGGACGCCGGGCGGCTCAGCCATCTCGACGCTCTTCACCTGGTCGCCCAGGCTCTTCAGTAGGCCCAGAAGCTCCATCAGCTCACCGTAGGTGCGGTAGCAGAGCCATTGGACGTTGTAGGGACCGCTCTCCACGTTCTTGGCGTTCATCCAGAGGTAGTGGCTCAGGGTGCCGCTCGGTCCGTCGTCATAGGCCAGGCCGAAGCCATTGGGGTCCTGGAGGTCGCCCTTGGTGATGGCCTCGGGGGTCAGGTTCACCCCGCCGTGGATGCGGTGGCGGGCCAGCCGAGCTGCGTGGGCGGCGGGCCACTCTTCCGGGCTCATCCTGCGGGGCGCCCGCGTCGCCGCGTCCACCGTCAGGGTGGCGGGGTCGAAGCGGGTCCAGTGCTCGTAGCCGCCTGTGCCAAAGCCGAGCCGGTTGTAGAAGCCCTGCTCGAACATGCCCAGACCGACCACCAGCGCCCCCTCGCGCGCGTCCTCCGCGATGGCGCGGGCCGCGAGCCGCCCGGCGAAGCCCTGCTTGCGGGCGGTGCGGCTGGTGGTCACGCCGGTTACCCCCGCGAAGGGCAGCTCTTCCTTCAGATAGCGGCAGGTGCCGGGCGCGGTGATGACCAGGCACTCCGCCTCTCCTCTGAGGTCGGCCACCAGGGCTCGCCCGCACTCGATGTACTCGTGGACGTGCTCAGCCCGCTCCTTGTCGACCCAGCCGACCTCTCTCCAGATCCGCGTTGCGGCTTCGCGGTCTCGCTCGGGGTCGTACCGGCGGAACTCCTGACCAGACATGCTCCATGGCCTCCTCTCTGTTAGGGCTAGTGGCAAGCGGGGTCGCCGGCCCAACGCCGGCCCCACCGGCAGTATCGCGCCAGAGGGCCCTTTCGCTAGGCGGCGCGGGCATCCCGTGGCTACGGCTTGGGTTTCTCAGCCACGCCTTTGAAGAAGCAGTAGCAGAAGGTGCCCTCCGGCGAAGCGGTGCGGTGCAGGTCCTGGATCCCCTGTTCCCAGGACTCCGGCGTCGCCAGCTTCATCTCCAGGGCTAGGTCTCTCACGCCTTCAACCATGGGGATGATGGTGAGCCGCACGAAGCTCTCCTCAAGGACGGGCCGGCTGTTGTCGGAGTAGACCATGCGAGGGGACACCCGTGGCGACGGGAAGCCGGCCTGCCGAAGGAGGGGGTAGAGGCGCCGCCCGATGAGGGAGTCGCCTCCCAGTCGTGCCTGAGCTGAGACCAGGGCTCGCCAGGCGGTCAGGGACTCAGGGGTCTCCGGGGCGAAGTAGCAGGAGCCATGGTCGCCTTCGATGGAGGTAAGGGTGCCGCCCGGCTTGAGGACCCTCATCAGCGCTCGAAGGGCCTCCGCAGGGCGGGTCAGGTGCTCCAGAACAAAGCAGAGGAAGATGAAGTCGAAGTGGTTGTCCGGGAAGGGTAGGTCGAAGAGGTCCGCCCGCTGGAAGGCAACGTTGGTCAGCCCCTCCTGTCGGCAGCGCCGCTCCGCCTGGGCCAGGGAGTCCGCCGATAGGTCTATTGAGGTGAAACGCGCCCTGGGGCTGTTTCGGGCCAGCAGCACCGTCTGAGCCCCCACGCCGCAGCCGGCCTCCAGCACGAGACTGCCGGAGGGGTAGCGTGTATCGTGATGAAGCAGCTCCGCCAGGCCCTGAGCCTGGTCGCAAAGACGCTGCGCCTCGCGATCCGAGTAGCCGTGAACATAGTCTGCCATGTCTTGGAGTCCTCAGCAGTCTGCCGACAGAGTCGGCGGCCCCGCGCCCGGTGCCTGAGGACGCGGGTGGTCCGAGTTAAGGTCCGCCGCTGCGGCCACCGCCCGGCCACCGGCCCATCCCCTGTGGCGCGAGCAGCAGGCTCGCACTCGGCGCGAGCGTCCCGCTTGCCACTCGGCCCCAGGCCGAGAGGGGGTTAGCAGCCTATCCGCGGCTCAACCCACCGCCCGGCCACCGGCCCGCCCCTGGTGGCGCGAGCGTCTCGCCTGCGACTCGGCCCCAGGCCGAGCAGGTCTGCGAGGTCAGGTCAGCGCCCACCGGGCCACCCACTGGCCACGGGCTCTGCCCAAAGGCAGTTGGGGCGCAGGCATCTTGCCTGCGCGACCCAAACGTGGCCTGCGCCCTGTGGCCCACCGCTTTGGTAGGGTCCCGACCAGGGCCCTTCGCTCCGGCTCACCCGCGTCTTCCGGCGCTGGGTGATGGTCTCCCAGTCGGAGTCGCCTGCCGGCGCAGCCTTCAGTGCGGCGCGCCACCGACACCGTCACGGACCATCTCCCGCCGGCGAGCATCAACCACCGAGATCAAGCGATGACACCGCCTTCACGAGGGACAGCCGGCCCCAGCGGCGCGAAGCTGTGGCGGCAGGAATAGCGGGGGTCCGCAGGTCTTGTTCGCGTTAGAAAGGCGGCGCGCCTGCGTAATGGAGGGTGACACACGATCGTTCTAACCCAACCGGGCGCCTCTAGGGCGCCGTCCCCCTGGGGACAGAGGACGGGTGGCAGGGCGGAACAGGGAGGCGGCAGGCATCGCCTGCGTGACTCACCGACTGGATCCGGGCGGTATCGGCCTCCCCATTCCCGGGGAGGGAGCAGCCAAGGAGAACCGGCTGCTTTGGCCCGGACTCCCAAGGTGAGGCGACCCCCATGCGCCGCGGGGCCCGCGAAGTCCCGCGGCGCATGGGGGCCACGACATGGCCCTCCGGAGGGCGCCCCTCCTGTTTGCGCTGGAGCGATGGATTGGAGAACCAACCTATGAGATGTCCGAAGAGACTTCTGGTCCTCGGTCTGGCAGCCTTCATGGCGCTGGCATCTCGTCCCGTGGTGGCCGCCGGTAACTATCTGCCCGGCGACTCCAACGGGGACGGAGTTGTCAACATCATCGATGCCGTCCAGGCCCTGCGCTACGTCGCTACCAATGGACAAGGCGCGCAGTCACTGAACGTCCGCAACGCCGACATCGCGCCGCACCCCAACGCCGCAACCAACGGCGATGGTCAGATCAACGTCGCGGACGTCATCGCCATCCTTCGCTTGGTGGCAGGCCTGGACAACGCCGCCAAGTACGCGGCCGGCCAGCCCGTTGGAGGCAACTCCGGGCCCATCGATACCCCCCTGCCGCCGGTGCAGGCGCCCGGGGTGTACCTCACGGTCCAGCCTTCGCGCGGAAGCTACTGGTTCGGCGACAACATCCCGATCACCGTGACCCTGGTCAACAAGAGCGACGCGGTGAAGTCCTGGGAGTTCCCCACCTCGTGCCAAGTGGACCTGCAGGTCTTGGATGCCAACGGCAAGCTGGTCTGGACTCCAACGGCCATCTGCGCGGACCACGTGACTCAGCTCTCGCTGAAGCCTGGCGAGAGCACGAGCTGGAGCTACGTCTGGGAGGGTGAGCCGGAGCGCAGTTCCGTACCACCGAGGCCCGTAGGCATCTACACCGCCAAGGCGACCCTCAACGGTACGGACCTAGCCTCATCCACCAACTTCCAAGCCTCCTATAGCCCGGATCCGACGACAGGTTCCTGGAACGGCCCGCCCACCTTTGACCTAACGCCCGGGCGCTCCCAGCACTTCGTCAACATGACCCGCACCGGCGAGGAGGTCATCAGCTTCCTTCGCTATGAGAAGCGCGGCGACAACTACTACACGGTGGTCTCTCAGGCTCCCGATGGCAGCCACGACGTACTGCTCCGCCTGGACGCGGACGGCAACGTACTTCAGTGGGCCGGCGACCACGAGACGACGCGCCTTAAGCTTAACGCCAAGGAAGGCGACACCTGGACGCTGGACGGCGGCAGCCAGGCGAAGGCGACCCTCGTTTCCCGCAGCGACACCCTGAGGACCCCAGCGGGCACCTACACGGACCTCCTGCGCTTCGAGTTCTTCGTGGGCCCGGACGCCGGCTGGACCGAGTGGGTGCAGCCCAAGGGCCAGTGGGTCGGCTACACCCGGAACACGATAGCGGGACCCGTGGACTTCCGCCTGGGCAACAGCGATGGCTTCGGCATCGGTATTGGCAACGATACCAGCTATGGCGCCGCCCTGTTCCCCTTCAGCGTGCAGGTGATGCCCGGCGAGCAGCACCAGATGAACCTGCTGGTGGTCGATAGCACCGGGGCCTTCGTGAAGGATCTGCCAGGCACGGTGACTTGGACCGTCGACTCCAACCTGGGCACCATTGATGACAAGGGCGTCTTCACGGCCGCCCAGGTCGAGGGTATGGTGGGCAAGGTCGTTGCCACTCTCCACACCGACAGGGGCGACGTGGTTGCCGGCGGCGAGGTGTGGGTCGGGTCGGTCCCGCCCTATGGTGGTGGCACCAAGCCGCCCGATGGTGGCGTGGTCACCCCTCCCAGCGGTCGGTTCTACATCAACCCTGACTTCGTGGCCCTGGCGCCCGGAGCCACCCAGCAGTTCACCGCCGTCTACTACAACGACAAGGGCGAGGAGCAGAAGCTGGACTCCCTGAAGTGGTCGCTGGACCCTGGGCTCGGCACCATCGACGCCAACGGGCTCCTGACCGCGGCTACTGACGTTCCGAGCCAGGGCGTGTGGGGCGCGCTCTACGCCGAAGGCACGGTGGGGGACATCTCCGTGTCCACCGCCGTGAAGCTTAGCGTGGGCGCCACAGGCATCGTGCCGCCGCCTGTCGACCCGGGCGGGCCTCCCATCCCCGCCTACCGGATGGACCTGGCACCGCGCTACGCCTACCCGAAGCCGGGCGAGGTGATCCAGTTCGCCGCTAAGCTGCTGGACACGACCGGCGCCCCGGTGCCCGCCACCTTCGAGTGGTACCTGGCGCCGGATGAGAACATCGGCACCGTCACCAAGGACGGCCTCTTCACCGCCGGCAGCACTGTCGGCGCGGATGGTCCTCTGTATGTGAGGGCGCTGGTGGACGGTAAGGAAGTCCTGACCGACTACAGCAAGGTCTACGTCGGGATGGACATGCCCACCCCGCCTCCGCCCCCAATCGGCGTTCCTCCCACGCCTGCGTACACCCTGGAGCTGTCTCCTCGCTACGCCTACCCGGAGCCGGGCGCGACCGTGCAGTTCGCGGCCAAGCTCATCAACTCCAAGGGCGAGGTGGTGCCGGCGACCTTCGAGTGGTACCTGGAGCCGGACGCCAAGTACGGCACCGTGACCAAGGACGGCCTCTTCACCGCGAGCACGGATAAGGGCGCCGCCGGACCCGTCTTCGTGAAGGCGGTGGTGGACGGCAAGGAAGTCCTGACCGACTACAGCAAGGTGATGGTGGGCGGCGAGCCGATCCCGGTGCCCGTTGACCCGATGCCGATGCCGATGCCCATGCCCATGCCCATGGATACCGGCTCCCGCCTTGCGGCCAATGAGCGCCTGGCCTACCTGGACGGCGGCACCCTCACCCTTAAGATCCCGCCCACCTTCCAGGCGGAGCCCCTGATCCAGGCGGACATCGCCGGCAGCATGCCGGACCCCTCCTGGGCCTTCGAGCGCGCCGAGGTTGAGGTGCTGGGCTCCACGATCACCATCTTCCCGATCCTGAAGAAGGCGAATGACGGCGCCGTGCCGGCCGTGATCGTGCCCTTCAAGACCTCGGTGGTGGTTCATGGGCTAACCAGCGGCACGAAGTACATGGTCGTGGTGCGCGGAGCGGACAGCGCCCTGTCCGGGAGCATCGCCGCTCCGTAGCGCCAGAAGATACGCGGTCGTGGCCACCCGCGCGCGGAGCTGCCCCTTGCGGCGCGCGG
>DASXUI010000373.1:0-14785 GCA_036504955.1 Armatimonadota bacterium | reverse complement strand
ATGCGTGAAGCCGGAACCCCCCGGCCCTAGCCTGAGCCCCTCACGAGAGCGTGTAGATGCCCGCGCCCTGCCGCCACTCGCAGGCGTCTCGTGGCAGGGCAGGGCGGCCGCCTGTAGACTTGATTGGGGTTGGCTAGGCTCACGCCCAGCTCGCGGGCTGTTTCCTCCCGGCGGCATGACCTACCAACGCCAGCGCCGGAGAAGGCCAGCGCGCGGCCTTGGTCGACGGGGATGACTGTGACGCTAGAGACCACTCAACTTGCGCACGAGGACCACGGGACAGGCGTTCCCGTGGTCCTTTTGCATGCCTTCCCCCTCGACCGGCGGCTCTGGAGCCCCCAGGTGCCGGAGCTCTCCCGCGCCTGCTGGCTGATCCTGCCGGACTGCCCCGGCTTCGGAGGCACTCCGTCGCTCCCAGACGGTGCCTCGATCGAGGACTACGCAGGGCTTGTGGTGGGACTCCTCGACCGACTGGGGGTCGAGACGGCGGTGGTGGGCGGCCTCTCCATGGGTGGCTACGTCACCTGCGCCCTGGCCCGTCTGTACCCAGAGCGCCTAAGGGCAGTGATCCTGGCGGACACTAAGGCCGGTGAGGACTCGCCCCAGGTGAAAGAGGGCCGCGAGGCCACGGCTGCCTCAGTCCTTCGTGAGGGGCCGGGCCCGCTGGCCGAGCAGATGCTTGACAAGCTGCTGCCGCCGTCGCTTCCGGGCCGCGACATCTTCAGTGATGAAGTCCAGGCCATGATGCTCGCAGCCTCACCCGAGGGTATCGCCGCCGCCTCCCGCGCGATGGCCCGCCGCCCGGACTCCCTGGAAGCCCTCAGCCGCCTCGACTGCCCGGCCCTGGTCCTGGTGGGCGAGGATGACGCCCTCACCCCCCCAACGGAAGCCGAGCGCATGGCCACAGCCATGCCACGCGCTCGCCTCGTGCGGATCCCCCATGCCGGGCACCTCAGCAACCTCGACCAACCCCAGGCCTTCGGCAAGGCAGTGCTGGAGTTCCTCAGAGAGCAGGGGTAGGTCTCCGCACCACCGGAAGGTGGGCCCACGCCGCCGCGGCCCGCCCTCTGTACTGCCTTCCACCACCCTATCCCTCTCTCGCTTCCGCAGGATCCGCTCCCCGGACCGCCGAAACCGTCCCAGGCCACACGGGTTCAGTGCCCTTAGTCAGGCCTCGGCGCCGTGCCATTGTGGGAAGCGAGAGCAGGCTTGGATAACAGCTACGCCTTGACCGTCGGGCAGGTGACCCGGTACCTCAAGGAACTCCTGGCGATCGATGACATCCTGAACGACCTCTGGCTGCGTGGAGAGGTCTCCGGCTTCACGCGCCATACCTCCGGGCACCTCTACTTCACCCTGAAGGACGCCGACTCCCAGATGCGCTGCGTGATGTGGCGCACCGATGCCGCCCGGCTGCGCTTTCCCGTGGAGCAGGGAGTTCAGGTAGTGGCCTTCGGGAACGTCGGCATCTACGAGAAGACGGGCGTCTACCAGCTCCAGGTGCGCGAGATGCGGCCGGACGGCCTCGGCGCCCTGCACATGGCGTACGAGCGCCTGAAGGAGCGCCTCGCTCACGAGGGGCTCTTCGATGAGGACCGCAAGCGCCCTCTCCCCTACCTGCCCCGCCGAGTCGCCCTCATCACCTCCCCCGTGGGCGCGGCGCTCCAGGACATGCTCCGCATCCTGCACGACCGGAACCCCAGGGTCGACATACTGCTGGTGCCTGCCCTGGTCCAGGGCGACCTGGCGCCGGACAGCATCGAGCAGGCCCTCGAGGTGGCGGCTCGCGCGGAGGGCGTTGAGCTGATCATCTTGGCCCGCGGCGGCGGCTCCCTGGAGGACCTGTGGGCCTTCAATGACGAGAAGGTGGCGCGCGCTATCTACCGCTGCCCGCTGCCCGTGGTCAGCGCCGTGGGGCATGAGACGGACACCACCATCGCCGACTTCGTGGCGGACTGCCGCTGCCCCACGCCCTCCGCGGCCGCCCAGACCGTGGTGCCCGACTGGCAGGAGCTGCGGGAGCACGTGGCGGAGCTCTGGGAGCGCGCCACCTACCAGGCGCGCCGCCGGATAGAAGCCGAGCGGAGCCGGCTCTCCCGCGCCCTGGAGCGCTCCGTGTTCGAGGACCCGGCGGAGCTCACGCGGCGAAGGCGGCAGGACATCGAGGCCCTGTCAGCCCGGCTCGCGGAGCGGAGCAAGCTCAAGGTGGAGGGCTCCCGGCAGAAGCTCTCCAGCCTGGTCGCGAAGATGGACGCGCTGAACCCACTCTCGGTGCTGGCGCGCGGCTACGGCATCTTCGTGCGGAGCGGGAACGGGCGCCGACCCGTCAATAGCATCGAGCAGGTCTCGGTGGGCGAGGCCGGAGACCTGATGCTGAACGACGGCAGTCTCCACTGTGAGGTAGTTGGAAAGGAGCCACGAGTATGGAATCCTCAGCAGAAGCTCTAGAGGCGGGGGCCCTTCCCTTCGAGGATGCGGTGGAGGCGCTCGAGAACGTGGTGCAGTCACTCGAGATGGGCGACACCACCCTGGAGCGGTCGCTGGAGCTTTTCGAGCAGGGCGTTCGGCTGGCGCGGCGCTGCAATGGACTTCTGAACTCGGCGGAGGGGCGCATCGAGAAGCTCGTTCAGGAGTCCGATGGAAACCTCAGAGCCGAAGCACTGGACTCCGGAGGCGAGCTAGGGTAGGTCCCTGGCCGTAGTCACAGACTACTCCGCCACCAAGACACCAAGAACGGCCTTACCACAGAGACACAGAGGGCACAGAGAAACTCAGAGAAGACCAAGCTTAGGTTCTGCTGGTGTCCTGATGCATCGAGTGCTCGCACGCGGCTTGTGGTAGTGAGGGGTTCCTTGCGGCGTGGTCTTCTCTGTGTTTCTCTGTGCCCTCTGTGTCTCTGTGGTAAGGCCGTTCTTGGTGTCTTGGTGTACCGTGCGCGAGCGCACGACCCTTCGTGGTAGAGCAGTTTGCGGCCGCTGATTTGCCGTGGGCGGGCATCGCGTTTGGTGGTAGGCGTTTCGGGAGGGTTCGTTGGTATAGGAGGGGCGCAATGGCGGTGACTGATTGGGGCATCGGTATCGTCGGCCTCGGGGGTATCGCGGGCCAGCATCTCAAAGCCTACCAGGCTCGCGGGCTTCCCGTGGTGGCCGGAGCGGATCCGGATCCCCGCGCGCGTGAGGCCAGAGCTTCGGAGTATGGGATCAGTGCTGTCTATGAGGACGTGGCGGAGCTGGTGGCCGATCCCAGGGTGCGGGTAGTGGATGTCACCGCCCCGCACTATCTGCGGATCAGGGAGCCGATCTTCCAAGCGGCGGCGGAGGCGGGCAAGGCCATCTTCTGCCAAAAGCCGCTGGCCGAGACGCTAGAGGAGGCGCGGACCCTGGTCCGAATCGCGGATTCCGGCGGCGTCCCACTGATGGTGAACCAGAACTCCCTCTTCGCGCCCGGCTTCCTCGCGCTTGAGCCCTACCTCCGCGACGATGCCTGGGTCGGGATGCCCTACTACTTCCAGGTGGAGAACCGGGACTGGATGGACCCCTCGCGGCACCCGTGGTACGGCAAGTCCCACCGCTGGGTCACCGCCAATATGGGGATCCACCACTACGCCCTCATTCGCCACTGGTTCGGGGACGCGGACAGCGTCTACGCGCTCTTCTGCAAGGACCCCAGCCAGACCGGCGCGGAGGGCGAGACCCTGAGCGTGCTCAGCGTCAAGTTCCGCAACGGCGTGTCCGGCGTGGTGATCAACAACTGGTGCTATCGGGGCGACCGCCCCAGGGCTCACGCCCGGGAGGAGGTTGTGATCCAGGGAACCCGAGGCGCCATCACCGGCGACGCGGAGGGCATCTGCGTCACCACGGCGGGCGATCATTCGGCGCGCATCTACCCCGAGATTCGTGGCGCCTGGTTCCCCGACGCCTTCGGCGCCTCCATGAACCACTTCCTGGAGGCCCTGGACACGGGCCGTCCCTACCTCTGCTCCGGCCATGACAACCTGAAGACTGTAGCCATCGCCGAGGCCGCCTACCTCTCCGCCGAACACAGCCGCGAGGTGAAGCTGGCCGAACTGGGCGCGTAGAGTCCTGCCCCGCCAGTGGGCGAGGCGCTTGCGCGTCGTGCATGACGCGGGCCTCCTCGCGCTCTGGTGAGTGGTGCAGGTCAACCCAGTGCCCATGAACTCCTCGACCACCAAGACGCAAGTCACCAAGGGAATCCAAGCTGGGCCCTTCTCTGTGTACCCCTGCGCCGTCTGTGCCGCTGTAGTAGCGCCTTCCTTGCCCTTCTTGGTGTCTTGGTGCCTTGGTGGTGAGGTTGTTCGCGGGCACTGGCTAAGGCTCAGGCGGGTACTGGTGAGAGGTGGTGCTCGTGGGCGTCAGAGGCGTCGCCGGTCAGTGCGTAGGGCTGCGCCAGGATGTCAAGCGGGATGCCCAAGCCCTGATGAAGAGCACGGATCTGCTTCAGGGACAGAGGACGCCTTCGGTTAAGAATGTCGGAGACGTGGCCGCGGCTTCCCAAGTAGGGCTCCAGATCCCGCCGGGTGAGCCGCCGCTGGTCCATGACGAACTCGACCATGGAGATCGGGTCGGAGGGCGGCATCGGGTCGTGGATCGCCTCATAGCGCTCCACTAGAGTGGAGAGCACGTCCAGACGGTCAGCCTCAGGCGTACCGTCGGGAGCATCTAGCAGACGCCCGATCTCCTCCATCGCTGTCTGGTAGTCCTCCTCCGTTCGAATCGGCCTAATCTCCATCTCCCTACACCCTTGTCGCGTCGATGCGGTCATACTCAGCGTGCGTCCCCACGAACCGCACGTAGACTCGCCGTGTGCTGTAGCGTACGTGAACGACTAGCCGATAGGCGTTCCCCTTGATGTTGAACACCACACGGTCCCCCGGCAGGAAGCTCGCCTCCGGATGCTCAGCTTTGATGTCCTGGGAGGTATGCCATTCAGCGCGCCTTGCCCAGTTGTACCAGTCGAGCAGCGGCCTCTCGGCATCCGCGTGCCTTTGCCAAAACGCCCTGAGTGTCCGAGGCGAGATAACGTTCACGCCCCATGGTATCACGCTCCCTATATGCGAGCAACTATCGGCCCATACCTTGCCGAGGCGTACCCAGCCGGATCCTCTACCCCGATGCATCCTGTCTGGCACGCCATCCGACCCATACCCCTCTGCGGGGCGTCATCCCAGATCAACTTCAGGCGCTCGTGAGCTTGGGAAGCCGGCGCGGAACGTGTCCCATGCACTCATGCCCAACTGGGACGGATCACCTCGGTGGCCGATTCCGCGCAACCGTGCGCATGCGCGCGCCCAGCGCCAAGGCCACACCAGCGCCAACAAGCGCTTCACCGGCAACAAGGTGGCTCCAGTGCCACGCTAGCGCGACATTGGTCGTGGACCAGAAGAGCAACCTGAACCTGGACTGCGCGGTAGATATCACTCGCACAGGACTGCTACCGGGCGGCGCGTAAGCCGCTGAGGGCGTCCTGAAGGTGGTGCAGTGAGGTCGAGGAGACCACAGCCCAAGCGGCGGAGCAAGTGGTGCGGGACGGGGCCTACAGCCGGCGATCATCCGGCGCGCATCTACCCCGAGGTTCGTGGCGCCTGGTCCCCGGACGCCTTTGGCGCCTCCATGAACCACTTCCTGGAGGCCCTGGACACCGGTCGCCCCTACCTCTGCTCCGGCCATGACAACCTCAGGACCGTCGCTATCGCCGAGGCCGCCTACCTCTCCGCCGAACACAGCCGCGAGGTGAAGCCGGCCGAACTGGGCGTGTAACAGCCCTTGGCGGCCGCATGAGCGCCGGGCGCGCCCAAAAACCATCGGCCTGGCCGTTCGTGTGGCGAACTGCATTTCCGGCTGAATCTGGCGTACGCCACCGGGCCGCCAGGCAGCCCGGCGGTCCACTATATCGTTCCCGGCATCATGCCCGAAGCCCCGGAGGGGCGGCCCCTACGTCAGCCCGGGATGGCATCCCGGGCGCCGATGTGCGCCTCCACGACCGATATGCCGTCCCCGACGCCGCCTGAGTTTCCCTCCCGCTTCACTCCGCCGAAGGTACCGCGGTGTACTGGTTCCGGCCGCCGGTGCGGTCTTGGCCGCGCAGGAGGTAGATGCGGTGGCCGGAGGCCCAGTCCGAGGGGGTGAAGGCGACGTCCGCCGGCATGTAGCGCATCGTGTAGCCGCAGCGGCGCTGGGGGGAGGCGTTGGGTCGCGAGGAGTGCACCGTCCAGGCGTCGTGGAGGTGGCACTCTCCGATGGCCAGCTCCAGGTCCACGGCGGAGGACTCGTCTATCTGGTCTCGATTGATCTCTTGGCCGAATACGTTGAGCTGGGGGTCCACCTCCTCGTAGGCGTCCTTCCACGCGCCGGCGAGGCGGTGTGACCCGGGGATGACCCGCATGCAGCCGTTCTCTACGGTCGAGGGGTCCACGGCAAGCCAGAGGGTGATCACCTTCATGGGGTCGAGGCGGCCGGCCCAGTAGTCGCCGTCGGTATGCCAGGGCACCGCTCGGCCGTCGCCCTTGGGCTTCGCGATGAAGTGGCTGGACCACAGCACGATATCCGGTCCGAGGAAACTCTGAATCACGTCCAGCACCCTGGGGTGGGTGAGGTAGCGAAACAGCCAGGGGTCCTGGAAGTGGGGAACGTCCATGGACTCCGGCCTTTTGCCCTCCGGCAGCGCCTGAATCATCCCATCCACGTGCTCCCGCAGAGCCTCCATCTCCTCGCGGGTGAACACACGCCCCAGCTTCACGTAGCCCTGCTCGCGATAGAAGGCCACCTGCTCCGTCGTGGCGCGATCGGTGGTCTCCCAACCCCCCGTTTCCACTGACATCTCCCCCCTCAGCACTAGCTCACCCGCGAGGCGGACCTCTTCCGCCGACGGTGATCTAGCCCAAGGGGGTGCCGGGAGTCCAATAGGGGGTCTGGAGGGCGGGAGGCCCGGAGCTTGCCGCCGAGCTTGCCGGACAGCGATGGGGTCGCTGGAACCGTCCGCGACCTAGCCTGAACTGCTCACGAGAGCGTGTGGAAGCCCGGGTCATGCCCGACGCGCAAGCGCCTCGTAGATTGGCGGGCTAGGCCATCGACGGCCCGCGCACCCTCGCTTCCGCGCCTTTGCTCACCCCAGCCCCAGCTTGGGCCACAGCTTGCTCACGCGAGCGCGGACGTCGGAGTCCATCTCGATCTCGGGAGGCCACTCGCGGGTGTAGCCCTCGTCCGGCCACTTGCGAGTGGCGTCGATCCCCATCTTGCCGCCATAGTCCGGCATGCGGTTCGCGAACTCCAGCACGTCCGCAGGGCCCTCTGAGATGAGCACGTCGTGCTTGGGGTCGAAGTGCGTACCGACCCGCCACATCACCTCTTGAAGGTCCTGCACGTTGCACCGCTCGTCCACCACGATCACGACCTTGGTGAACATGAGCTGGCCCAGTCCCCAGATGGCGTGCATCACCTTGCGAGCGTGGCCCGGATAGCGCTTGCGGATTGAGACGATGGCGAAGTTGTGGAAGATGCCCTCCACCGGGAGGTTGATGTCCACGATCTCCGGCACTGTCTTCTTGATGAGCGGCAGGAAGATCCGCTCCGTCCCCTTCCCCAGGGGGCCATCCTCCATGGGAGGCCTCCCCACGATGATGGTTGGGTAGATGGGGTCCCGCTGGTGCGTAACGGCCGTCAGGTGAAACACCGGGTAGTCGTCGGCCAGGGAGTAGAAGCCCGTGTGGTCTCCGAAGGGCCCCTCGCGACGGCGCTCGCCGGGCTCGCAGTAGCCCTCCAGCACTATCTGGGAGTTGGCCGGGACCTCCAGGTCCACGGTCTTGCAGCGGACCACCTCCACGGACTGGCGGCGCAGGAACCCGGCCAGCATCAGTTCGTCGATCCCCTCCGGGAGCGGCGCGGTGGCGGAGTAGATGACCGCCGGGTCGGGCCCCAGAGCGATGGCGACCTCCAGCCGCTGGCCGAGCCCCTCCGCAACCCGGTAGTGCTCGGCGCCGCCCTTGTGGCGCTGCCAGTGGAGCCCCAGAGTCTGGTTGTCGAACTTCTGGAGCCGGTACATGCCGATGTTGGGCGTCTTCTCCACGGGATGGCGGGTGAAGACCATCGGCAGCGTGATGTAGGGTCCCGCGTCCCCCGGCCAGCACTGGATGATGGGCAGCCCCTCCAGGCTGGGGTTGGCGGTCTCCACCACCTCCTGGCAGGAGGCGTCCTTCACGCTCTTGGGCACCAGGTCGCCCAGCCGGCGGACCATGGGGAGCATCTTGAGCTTGGCCAGCAGCCCCTTGGGAACCTCAGGCTCCAGCAGGCCGGTGATCTCCTCCGCCACGGCGTCCAGGCTGGGGGTCTCCAGCGCCATCTCCATGCGTCGGAGGGTGCCGAAGGTGTTGATGAGAAGCGGCATGGGGTAGCGGGCATCGGGGCGGCCCTGGTACCCGGTCACGTGGTGGAAGAGCAGCGCCGGCCCCCCGGCCTTCACCACCCGGTCGCAGATCTCGCTCACCTCCAGGTGAGCCGCCACGGGCTCCTGGATCTCCACCAGCTCGCCCTCGGCCTTCAGCCGGGCGATGAACTCCTTCAGGTCCTTGTAGGGCATTCACTCTCCACTAAGCGCGCATAGCGTGGCGGCGAAGCCAAGCCATATCTACTCGCAGGTGCCATTGGGATCGCGGGAGGGTCTACTACAGCCTCAGCCTCCTCAATATGGCGGACCTGACAACAGGTCAGATGGGTGCTGATGCGACCGGCAGTGGTGTGCCCAACGACCGTCCGCCCAGCGGTGAATCGCCGGGCTCAGGGGCTAGATCCCCCTAGAGGAGGGTTCTGACCCCAGGTGCAGCTTTGGTTCAGAACCCCAGTTCAGCGGGATTGCGCCTCGGAGCCCAGCGATTCACCGCCGGGCGGACCGCCACCGGGCGCCAATGCCCGACCGTGCCGACGCGCCGCCCCCAAGGCCCCTATCGTCGGACCGGTCCGACCGGTCCGACAAGTCCTCAGCCACCCTCGCCATCCGTGGCGCTGCCCCAACGACCCAGGGCTGACAGACTACTTCCCTCCGTAGACCGAATCCAGGAACTTGTACCTCGCTCCATAGGGATCCGTCTCGGCGCGAGAGTCCACACCCAGGCGCATGAAGCGGACCTCGCTGCCCTGGTTGGCGGCGGGCCAGGCCGGCAGCCCGGGGCCGTTGGGGTCGCCGGTCTTGATGAAGTTGGAGAAGTACCCCTCCATGGTAGCGGAGACCTTCCGGTCGTCGTCCGTCCAGGCGTAGACCTTGTTCAGCGGCAGGTTGCCCAAGGCGTACTCGATCTCCACCGCGTGGTAGGCGCCGGACTGCCCGGGCCTCGGCTGGGTGAAGAGGTAGCGGTAGACCGGCTTGCCCCCCGTCTTGCCGTGGAGGTCAGTCCACTTCCAGGTGCCGTAGGCAATGAACTGGGCGCTGGCCAGGTCCGTGGCCGCCTGACGGATCTCGTCCGGGGTAGTCGCCGAGTAAGCCGCGAGGGCATCCTTGGCGCGGTCCCCGAAGATGCGGCTCAGCGCTTTGGCCCAGCCCTCCGGCGTGGCGGGGTCCTGCCCGAGCACGGCGGAGGCGCCGCCCTCCTCGGCGTTCCAGCCGGCCAGCAGCGGAACGTGGGCCTGCTCTCCGGCGGCGTAGATGGCGGCGGCAGGCTTCGGGAGGAAGTAGCCGTCCACCGTGAGGCCGAAGCGGAAGGGGTTGGCGCGGGTGGCGTCCATCAGCTTGTCAGCCGGCAGGGAGCGGAGGGCGGCCAGCGACTCCGCGCCTACCTCCTTGCCGAAGGCAGCGCCAGCCTTCTCCGCCTCCGCGAGAGGGACGGCAGACAGCGTGGGGCCGATCATCGCCCCGCTCTCGCCGATGGCGCCGGCGATCAGCTTCCGAGAGAGCGGCGAGGCCATCTGCGCGCTGACGGAGAAGGAGCCGGCGGACTCTCCGGCGATCGTCACCCTCTTGGGGTCGCCCCCGAAGGCCTCGATGTTCCGCCGCACCCACTGAAGCGCCGCGCTCTGGTCCAGGAAGCCGTAGTTGCCGGAGGCGTGGCGCGGAGACTCCTTGGTCAGCTCCGGATGCGCCAGGAAGCCGAAGACCCCGAGCCGGTAGTTGATGGTGACCGTCACGATGCCTGTGCGCGCCAGACTCTCGCCGTCATAGCGGGGCTCGGAGCCGTCGCCCGCCACGAATCCGCCGCCGTAGAAGTACACCAGCACGGGCAGGCGCTTCGTGCCCGCCTCGGACGCGGGCACCGGAGTCCACACGTTCAGGAAGAGGCAGTCTTCGCTGGCGCCATCGGAGCGTGAGACGATGTCGCCGAACACGGGGTGCTGGAGGGGCCGCGCGCCGAAGTGGTCCGCCTGGCGAACGCCCTCCCAGGGCTTGACCGGCTGAGGCGGCTTCCATCGCAGGTCCCCCACGGGAGGCGCGGCAAAGGGAACGCCTTTGAAAGAGCGGATGCCCGTGGCGGCGTTCAGTGTGCCCTCCACCACGCCGCCCTCGACCTTCGCCTGCCCTCCCCCCTGCGCGCTCGCTTCGGGCACCGCCACCAAGGCTGCCACAACGGCGCCCAGTACCGCCAACCACGCGAAGTTCATAGGTAAGCTCCCTCTCCATCTCGCAAGACTGCCGGGGCTACTGACACACAGGCGCGCGGCCCCTGTTTGTCAAGGCACTGGCGTCGGGCTGGTGGCCCCTGGTTGGATCGCCGGCCGGTCAGGAACCGGGAGCCCACAGAAGGCGCGCGAGCCGGCCCTGCCGCTCAAGGCCTAGCCGCTGGAAGAGGCCCGCCAGGGGCTCCTCCACGGCGGCCACGAGGGTTCGGCACTCGTGCCGGCGGGCCTCCCGAAGCATCAGGTGCAGGAGAGCCAGGGTGACCCCGCGCCCCTGTGCGTCCGCCGGGGCCTTCAACCACTGGAGCGTGGCCGTCCCACCCCGCAGGTGAACCAGCGACGCGGCAACGGGCACTCCCTGGAGCACCGCCACGTACCGCCTCGAGGGCAGGTCCTGGCTGAAGCCCAGCTTCGTGAACAGGCCCCTATGACTCGGCGGGACGAGCCGCAGCCAACGCTTCACCGCATCACAGTAGTCTACATCCTGAAGCAGCAGACCGGGGGGCTCAGGCGGAGCTTGCGGCAGCTTCACCAGGTCCGCGGCCAGCAGCTCCAGGGCGCTCCCAGACCGGAAGCTGGGCAGCGCCAACAGTCGAGCCAGGGGCGCGTCGAACCCGGCGCCATCCGCGAACAGCCACTCCGCCTCGGCACTCGCGAAGATCAGGTGGTGAAGGAGCTGACGCGACTCCTCCTCCACCGCGCCGCCGTCCGAAGTCAGAGGGAAGGCGCAGCTCATCGCCTCAGACCCTGTGTAGCACCAGGCCATGGCCGGGCCGGTGCCCACGGCACCGCCCTGCGCCCTGCCCAGGTACAGCCGCGCCTCTCGATAGGCCGCCAGAGCCGCCGCCGCTCCCTCCTCCATCCATCCCTCCGCCAGGGCCTTGCCGGCCAGATGCCGCTACGCCGCGTTCCGCACGGCCTTCGCGCGCTCCCCCAGGAAGGGTCGCACCGCGGCCGTCAGCAGCGCGCCGAAGACGAGGCCCACCCAGAGGCCATTCAGGATGCGCAGGATGGAGACGTGCAGCGGCGTGTGGATGTGGCAGAAGGTGTTGACCAGCGACACCTGCCCGATGAAGCCGACCAGCAGCAGCGCCACCAGCGCCCTTCGGCTGAGCTTGGGCGCCAGGGCGAAGGCCAGGAACAGGAAGGGATGCCCGACCAGGAACTCCTTGGTCCTGGGGCGCACCAGCAGGATTCTGTCCAGCAGTCCTCGGAGCCTCAGCTCGAGGCTGGAGACCCCCACGCCGGGGTCGTTCCCCGTCCGCAGCAGCAGAAACAGGATGGCGCCCGCGGCCACGAGCCCAACCAGGACCTGCCAGGTGATGAGCGGCTGGTCAAGTAGGCGCTTCGACCGCTCCTTGAGCCGGTCCCACTGCTCCTGCCAGGGCTGCGGCCCAGCCAGGAAGTCCAGCCCCAGGACCAACGCCAGGCCGATCAGCGGCAGCACGTGGGCGGCCTTAATGCCCATGAACTGATAGGTCCTCATCATAAAATCGCGGTCGGACAGTAGCCCCACCACGAACACGGCGCCGCCCAAACTCATGACGGAGGCGCCAAGCACGTCCAGCAGCGGCGCGGTGGAGCGGGGAGCCGTCACGTGGCCCCTGTCCGGCACGGTCGAGAGCGCCCGGCGGTAGGCCCAGATGCCGGCCAGCGCGGGGAAGACCAAAGCAGCCTTCAGCGCCAGGTACCTGCGCGCGAAGTTGCCGACCACGAACATGGCACTCAGGTCCGTGGCCGTGCCCACTACGTAGAGGAGGATCCACCAGGACGTGCCGAGCGGAAAGATCCAGGTGAGGAGCAGGAAGAGCGCCGCGGTTGAGCCGGCCCCCATCACCAGGTGAGCCACTCGTGGCGGCTCGAAAGGCGTGAAGGGCCCGGCCTGGCCAAGCTGGAAGCCGGCAGCCTGAAGCCCCGTGCGGATCTGGGAAACGTAGTCCACCAGGCTCTGGTCGGCGTCCTTCGTGGCGAAGGTGGGCAGCCGCAGGTAGCAGACCCGGATGTTCCGCTCCTCCACCGCCCGCACATACCGATCCACCAACTCGGGCACTCGGAGCTTCCCGATCTCGTTGGAGGCGACGCTGTGTACCCTCACCAAACCGCTGTGCAGGTTCTGCGACAGCGACTCATCGCCCCGCTGCTTGCTGAACTCGACGCTGCCGTAGACCAAGCCCTGCGCCTCTAGGGCTGCCGCGGTGTCCTTCAGGAGGTCCAGGTAGCCCAGCACCTCCTCACCGGAGAAGAGGACAACGCGCGCGCCCTCCGCCTTGAGCTGAGCCGTGGCCCATTCCAGCGTGCCGGTATCCTTCACCGGGAAGTTGGAGATCCTACCTAGTATGTCGAAGCCCTGCGCTCTCAGCATCCGCACGTCAGCCTCGGGCAGCCCCACCCCCATCGACCGGATTGGGTCCAGGGTGCCCGGTATCGCGAGCAGCGGCCCCTCGCCAGGTGCCTGGGCGATGAGCTTCCTGACTCTGACGCCTAGCCGGTGCGCGAGGAAAGCGCCAACCCTGTTCAGCACCTCCGGCGAGGGGCTGGAAATGAGGGTAGTGACGGCAGGCTGCCCGTCGACGGCAGCCTGCGGCACGGCCCGGATCGTCAACAGGCCCTGGTCGCGCAGGGAGCTCGGCGTGTCCTCCGTCACGGAGACGCCGGTCACCCCCGCCCGAGAGAGCTCCCTCAGAAGGTCGATGGGCGGGCGCCCGACGCTGTTGGCGACCTCCTGCACCTGGCCCCAATCCGCCGCCAGCTCCACGGTCCGGCTAGCGGCCTCCACTTGGGTGCGCTGCCAGCCCACCCAGAGGCTCGTGATCAGGCCAAGAGCGATGAGGAGTACAAAGAGCTTCTGTTCAGGTCGAGACAAGGCTGTGGGTCCCCTTCAAGGGTGGTAAGTAAGGCCAAGGGCGCGGGAGTAGTGTGGCGATCCCATCAGTAGTCGTCGTGCCAGCGGTAGCGGGCTCCGGACTGACGGCGCGACAGGAGGCTCAGCAGAGCCATACCGGCTAGGAAGCCGCCGATGTGTGCCATATAGGCCACACCGCGTCCACCCACGGCGGAGCCCATCCCCTGGCTCAGGAGCTGGAACACGAACCAAAAGCCCAGAAGCACCCAGGCAGGGAGAGTTCGAATGGTGATGAAGAAGCCCAGCGGAATGAGGGTCGTCACCTGCGCGCCGGGATAAGCGATGAGGTAGGCACCCAGGACCCCCGCGATGGCTCCGCTGGCGCCCAACGTGGGCACCATGGAGGACGGGTCGCTGAGGATGTGCGCCGCCGCCGCGGCGACCCCACACGCCAGGTAGAACAGCAGGTACTTCAGGTGCCCCAGCCGGTCCTCGATGTTGTCCCCGAAGATCCAGAGGTACAGCATATTGCCCGCCAGGTGCGCGAAGTTGGCGTGCATGAACATGGAGGAGAAGATCGTGAGCCACACGGGCTCCAGGTGGGTGGGAATTCCCAGATCCTGGCCGGTGACGATCTCGCGCGGCACCATCATGAAGCCCTGGAGGTAAGCCATCCCCTGGCGCGTCTGGCTCCCCATCTCGTTGAGGAACACCACGGCGTTGATAGCAATGATAGCCCAGGTGACGAAGGGAACGGAGCGGCGAGGGTTGGAATCCCCGAGGGGTATCATGAGGCGTCTCCCGCTCCTCTCTTCCACGCCCCCCGCGCCGGTCCCTGGCAAGGGGCTAGGGGCCAGGGGCTAAGGGCAAGGGGCTTGAAGGGGCTGAGGGGGCTCAGGGGAAGGGCCTCAGCGGCCGATGGGCAGCAATGGGTAGAGCAGCCCTTGCTCCCGGAGGCCAAGGCCGGTCCCCACCACTCATTACTGGCCGCTGAGGCCCTTCCCCTGAGCCCCTTCAGTCCCTTCAGCCCCCTGGTCCTGTTGCTGGCACCGGAGAGCCGGTGATATAATGTGGCTGCGGCCAGTCGGCGGTTCCCGTCGGCCTGGCTCCTCCGGAGCGGGAGTAGCTCAGTTGGTAGAGCGCTAGCCTTCCAAGCTGGATGTCGCGGGTTCGAGCCCCGTCTCCCGCTCCACTTTTCCCCCTTGTCGCTCCATCGCCTCAGCACACCTGTCCGAACGCCTCATCGCGCCTTCCCGAAGGCGGGCCGTAGGGTCGTTGGGGAGCCTCAGAGGGTGCGGGGTGGTGGACTGCCCCGCACCCTCTGAGG
>DASXUI010000372.1:0-28785 GCA_036504955.1 Armatimonadota bacterium | reverse complement strand
AGGTACCAGGTGTCCGGCAAGCTCGTCCTCGACGGCGCCTCCCTAGACGCTCGTGAGGGCGAGGTGCTGGCCGTGATGGGCATGTCCGGCACGGGCAAGTCCACCCTCCTGAAGTGCATCGCCGGACTGATCAAGCCCTCTTCCGGCCACGTGTGGCTGGGCGATACCGACATGGTCCCCCTGGGTGAGCGCGAAGCCAACCGCCTTCGACGCTGCCTGGGCATGGTCTTCCAGTACGCCGCTCTCTTCGATTCGATGACCGTCGCTGAGAACGTGGCCTTCGGCCTGCGCCACCAGAACCGGGGGATCTCCAGCCAGGAGGTCCAGCGCGTCGTTCATGAGAAGCTCGCGCTCGTCGGCATGGAGGGCACGCAGCGGCTGATGCCCTCTCAGTTGTCCGGCGGCATGCAGAAGCGTGTCGGCCTCGCCAGGGCGCTTGCCACTCAGCCCGAAGTGCTGCTCTACGACGAGCCCACCAGCGGCCTGGACCCGGTCATGGCGCGGGTGATCGATGACCTCATCACCAACCTACGCGACCAGCTTGGCGTCACATCAGTGGTAGTGTCCCACAGCCTGGAGAGCATCTGGCGCATCTCGGACCGTGTCGCCATGCTACACGGGGGGAAGGTGATTGCCTGTGGCACGCCGGACGAGATCAAGGCCTCTACGGACCCGGCGGTCCGTCAGTTCCTCCAGGCTAGCGCGCGGGGGCCGCTTCTAGACCACGCGATGGGAGCCTGACACAGGCCGCCTCTAGTCGCGGAACCGCCGATCAGCGGGGCCGGCGGCGGCCGGTTCGCAAGGCGCGGGGCGGCTGGAGGCCGGCCTTATATCGGTAGGCTAGGGAGGTAGCTGGGTGCATTTCAGATCGGCCACGCGCGTTGGCTTTGTGATCGTCCTCTCAGCCGCCGCCTTCCTCTTCGTCTACTTCGCCATCCTCAACGTGGGCCAGCGCGCCAAAGGCTACGTCATCTACGGCACCTTCCGCGACATCCAGAACCTGGAGGTGGGCGCCGACGTCCGAATGGCGGGCGTACCCGTCGGCCAGGTCGCGGGGATCTCCCTCACCCCCGATAGCCAGGCGCTGGTCTCAATGAAGATCCGAGACACCTACCAGGACCGCATCCCCTCCGGCTCGCGCTTTAGCATCACCGCGGGCGGCCTCATTGGGCAGCAGTACGTCGCCATCGTCCCGATGTCGAAGGGCACCCCACTGAAGCCCGAGGCCACCGTCAGGGGTTACGAGACCCAGACCTTCGATCAGCTTATCTCCAAGGCCAACAGCTTCGCGGACACCACGAATCGTCTGGCCCGCCAGCTCGAGAACCTTGGGTACAACCTCAACAAGGTCGTCAAGGACCGGCAGCTCAACCGCGACCTCCGCGAGGTTGCCTCGAACCTTACCAGGACCTCCAGGCAGGGCCTGCTGCTGCTCTCAGACCTGCGAGCCACCACTCGCGCCTCCTCACCCAAGCTCCAGAAGGTGCTCACCAGCGCCAGCGAGACCATGGCCAGCTTCGGCGAGACCGCCGATGCCATGAAGGAGCTGCTGACCGGCACCGGCGGACAGCTCAAGGGCGACCTGGGCGACCTGATCAAGACCTTCAAGACGACGGCGGAGCGCCTGGACGCCACGGTCGCCAACCTCCAGACCCTGTCCGGTGACCCGCGATGGTCGAAGGACCTGGGAACGCTGGTAGACAACCTGAAGGCCGGCTCGGAGAACGCCAAGGAGGCGCTGGCGAACCTCAAGGACGCCGCCTCCAGCACCAAGGACGCCGCGGGCTCCTTCAAGGACACGGCAGACGTGGTGAACGCTCGAATCACCCGGCTCCTGGGCCGCCCCAAGCCCAAGGAGGACACGACCAAGGCGGGGTCAACCCCCAAGCCTGCCGGTCCCCCGCCGGCCGTTCCCACCTCCTCCAGCCTGGAGGTCTACCAGCTCTTCCGGCCCGGCCAGGTGCGCGTGGACGCCAACCAGACCCTCGACCTTGGCAAGGACAGCTTCGCCTACCTGGGCCTCCGCGACATTGGCGAATCCACCAAGGTGAACCTTCAGTTGGGCCACAGCGTGAGCAGGAGCCTGAGCTATCGCTACGGATTCTACAACTCGCGGCTGGGACTGGGGGGCGATTGGAACCTAGGCAAGGGGGACGGCTTCACGGCCAACCTCTACCGCCCCGACCACCTCACCCTGGACCTCTACGCCCGGAAGCGTCTGGCACCCAACCTGACGGGCGTTCTGGGCCTGGAGAGTGTCCTCGGCCAGAACCGCGCGGTTCTCGGCCTGAAGTTTCGGCCGTAGGGCCCACCTGACCCCGAGCCGGGGCTGCCGGACAGGCCTCCGTGCTGCCAGAGGCCGGCGACCATCTGGGGCGCGGTCAGTCCCCCAGGATCCCCCAAGCTCCCCTCAGGACCAAACCTCCGACATCGCGTGCCAGCCCATTGCCCATGCCAGACCCGGCGGATAGCATGTTCGGGGGACCTGCGGAGCAGTCGCCTTCGAACAGGCCAGGGGCAAAGTGACCGTGGTCTCTGGTGAAGCGCGCGCCTGGACGTCCCAGACCGACAGGCAGGGCAGCAATCTATCAGTACCTAACCCTGGCACGGCAAGCAGAGGCGGCTTACAAGCGTTTGGTGGCATATTGGTCTGGCAAAAAGGGGTCTGCGTGGGGAGGAGGAGGGGGAGGGACCTACCTCTGCCCCTGACGCCAGGGTTGGCGGAGGGTGGGGCGACCTGCAGTCGCCGCAGCCGGGGGGACGCCCTCACCCTTTGGCGCCGGGAGGCTGTGTCTGCCCCCAACAGCCCCATGGCCGCGGGCAGGGGCAGTGCGGCAGGAGAGGCGAGGGCGTGCCGAGAGGGCGCGCGAAGGGGTCCGCGACGCACCGTGCCACGCCGCTCCGGGGAGGGGATGCCCGCCTTCTCGGGCTTAGGCAGTGCCCCGGGATCACGTCACCACCAAGACACGAAGACACCAAGACGGGCAAGGAGAGCCCCGCCACAGAGACACAGAGAACACAGCGGCACACAGAGAAGGGCCTAGCTTGGGTCTTGCTGGGGTCTTGGTGGTGAGATTATTCCTGGACACTGACTAAGGGGGCGGTGCCGCGCCCCTCCCCGGGCGTCCGCAGGGCTGGACACCGAGGGGGCGGGCCCAGGAACGGCGACACAGAGCACCCGGAGAGGGCTTGGTAGCATTTGGCGCCCGTCTCAGGATCGCCAACGCTAGCCTGCGCTGCGACGCGTCGCAGGCGATGGCTGGCTCGGGGCCACGCGTCCTTTGCCGTTGGGGAGCGCCGGTGCGAAGGGTATGGGGCTCCCCACGGGAGTCGGAATGGAGAGGCGTTGTTGAGCGGAGCACTACTGGGAATGGATACGGGCGAGCTCAGCTTGCTGGCGCGAGAGCTGGGCCAGCCGGGGTTCCGGGGCAAGCAGATGGCGCGGTGGGTCTACCAGCACGGAGCCACGAGCGTGGAGGAGATGACGGACCTGCCCCTCGCCTTCCGGCAGCAGCTTGCGGCGGAGGCGCAGGTGGGCAAGCCCGAGAGGCGCCTCACCCAGCGCGCCGCCGATGGCACCACCAAAGCGCTGGTGGCAATGGCCGACGGCGAGACTGTGGAGACGGTCTATCTGCCCTACCCCGACCGTCAGTCGGCCTGTGTCTCTACCCAGGTGGGGTGTCCGGCGGCCTGTGCCTTCTGTGCGACCGGCACCCTGGGGCTGCGCCGCAACCTAACCGCCGGGGAGATCGCCGGCCAGGTACTGGTGGCGCAGGACATGGCGGCGGAACAGGCGGCTGAGAGACGCGTCAACCACGTTGTGCTGATGGGGATGGGAGAGCCGCTGCTAAACTACGCGGCCTCGCTGAAGGCGGTACGCCTCATCAACGAGGAGATCGGCGTCGGCATGCGCTCCATCACCCTGTCGACCGTGGGCATCATCCCAGCCATCCGTCGCCTGGCGGAGGAACGGCTCCAGCTTACCCTCTCGGTGTCGCTGCATGCCCCCAACCAGCCCCTGAGGAGGAAGCTGGTGCCGATCGCTGCCAACTATCCGCTGGATGAGCTACTGGCGGCGTGCGTCTCCTATGCGGAGGCGACGGGAAGGCGGATCACCTACGAGTACGTGCTGCTCGAGGGTGTTAACGACGGCCGGAGGGATGCTCAGGAGCTGGGGCGACTGCTGAAGGGCCAGCTCTGCCATGTGAACCTGATCCCCTTCAACCCGGGGCCGACCCTGAGCCCCTTCGCGACGCCGAAGCCGAACCAGGCGTCTACCTTCCGGGGCGAGCTGGAGGCACAGGGCGTGCCCGCGACGGTGCGCCAGATTCGAGGCCAGGAGATAGCCGCGGCCTGCGGGCAGCTCAAGGAGGCCGCCTCGGGCCACAGTCCCCTCCTCGACCGCGCCAGGCCGCCCGCCTCGGCGGACCTCACCGTCCTGTGCGCCCCTTCGAGGTAAGCTGGGACACCTCACACGCCAACGCAGGGGCCACTCCCCAGACCTCCGTCTCAGAGGGCTCCGGTTAGGCCTCGAATCGTGACAAGCCCTTGTCGACAGCTGCCGTCTGATGCCCCCTTGCCCGCCCGCTTTGTGGCAAAGCAGCATATTGGTAGCTTGCCCCAGCTCGCGAACCGGTTGGCGGCACGGAGCGGCGGGCACGGAGGCTCCCGACGCGTCAGCCCTCCTTCGAGGCGGCGGCGCGCTGTGGCTTCCTGGTGCTTGGCTCTGAGGGAACGCGCTCCAGCAGAGGTCTCGGCTGAGGCACCTTGAGCCCTGCCACACCGGAATAACGGCGTTCGAGCTCCCGGAAGGATGGTTCCAGGAACTCCCGCTTGGCAGAGGACGCGCCCGAGCCCAGATACGCCTCCACCAGCCTCCGAACCTTGGCGTTGTAGGACTCCCTGGAGTAACCGTGCGCGAACTTCCGACCAGGGAAGCGCCGTACGTCGCCGTTGAACTCCGGGCTGATGTGGTACATCTCGTGGAAGACGGTTAGAAGCTTGTCCTCCAGAGCCAGATTTTGGAACTTCGGCATACAGAAGTAGATGACGTAGAGCACCTCCTGCCCCTGGTGCATCAGGCGCGGCATCACGTAGCGATACCGCCGGTGGAGCATCCAGTCCCTGCCGCCCTCGAAGCGCAGGGGGCAGATCTTCGCGAGCTGGCCGGTTCCGTCGGACTTTCGGGCTCGGTTGAGCCCCACAAGAACCTGGTCCAGCCGAATGTGGTTGAGCTCCGGACAGCGGACGACGATGTCCGCCATGAGCTCCTTCATCGCGCCGGTGAAATCGAGCATTGGCGATACAGGGATGGGGATGGGGGGCAGGCAAGCCCGGCAGGCAAGACTGCCCCGACGAGCGCGGGTTAGGAGCGGGCCAGGCGGACAGGAGACCAGTGAGTCGGCGCTGGGTGCCTAGCGATATGGAGGTCCCACATCAGGACACCCCCCACCCAGCCGATGCTCCGGCTAGTCCATGTCTGGACCGCGCTACTTGGAGGGGAGCGACTGCTGAAGCAGCCACTCGTTCAGTTTCTCTTGCCGGTAGGCGTTGTCCCAGGAGTTGTGACCCACTCCGGGGTAGGTTGTCAGCTTCGGCGACCCTCCGGCCGCCTTCACGGCGTCCACCATCGAGACGGAACCCGACAGCGGAACCGCGTTGTCAGCCTCTCCGTGGAAGGCCCACAGAGGGGTCTTGGCAAGCTTCGCCGCCGTCTTTGGGTCGCCCCAGCCGCAGATGGGGACGATCGCGGCGAACAGGTCGGGATGCAGCGCTCCAAGGGCCCAGGTGCCATGGCCGCCCTGAGAGAGGCCCGTAAGGCAGATTCGCTTCGCGTCCACCTTGTAGTCCTTCCGCGTCCGGTCCAGCATCGCCATCACCAGCTCGTCATGGTCCTCCCAGGCGCTCTGGACCGTCGGCTTCTGCGGCAGCAGAACAAGGAAGGGCCAGGCATCGACGTTCCACTGGATGGCGCTGCCCAGGCCAACGGCAATGTGCTTCATGCCATCGGTGCCGCACTCACCGGCGCCGTTGAGGGAGACGATGGTCGGCCAGGCCTTGCTGGGCGTGTAGCCGGGCGGCACGAAGAGGACGTAGCGAACGTCTTTCCCCTTCCAGCTCAGGGTCTTGCTAAGGAAGCCCGTCTCCTTGGGTGCCGCGTAGGCAGATGTGGCAAGCGCCGCGCAGGCGGTGACAAGGCTCACCGCCAAGATACGATGCATGAAGAGTGCCCTCCTTCTGAGCGGATGACCAACCGGTTGTGAGAGCCGTGCGCCACGGAGAGATCGCGACTCCGGGGGAGGGTCCCGCCGGCGGGCGATCCAGACAAGCCGAGATGGCAGAGGCTGTCAGCGCGACCAAGGGGTCCGGGGCCCCCCATTGGCGGCAAAGACCAACGGCACGGGCGAGGGCGGTCCTGACCGCGCTCTTGGTCCCCGCCACCCAGGGCAGCGGCTTGGGGCCACCCCGTGCTGGAGGCGCAATCGCCCTGTGCGTTCCACGAGCCAGCCAGCGACAACAGGCCGCCTCACCCTTGAGTCGCGTACGAGCATGTTGCGCGCCAAGACACCAAGAGAACCTAAGCTGGGTCCCTCTCTGTGTGCCTCAGTGCTCTCTGTGCCTCTGAGGTAAGGCAGTTCATGGTGTCTTTGTGCCTTGGTTGTGAGGTAGTTCCTGGGTACTGACTCAGCAGATCTCCAGCATCCGGTCCAGTGCCCTCTTCGCCCAGCTTGCCACCTCTCCTGGTACCTGGATGTGGTTCACCACCCTGCCCTCCAGCAGGTTGTCCAGGACCCAGAGCAGGTACGCGGGGTGGATGCGGTACATGGTACTGCAGGGGCAGACGATGGGATCGAGGCAGAAGATGGTCTTGCCCGGCTGCTCGTGAGCCAGGCGGCTAACGAGGTTGATCTCCGTGCCAATGGCCCACTTGCTGCCCGGCTCGGACCGCGTTACCTGCTGGATGATCCGCTCCGTGGACCCGCTGTCATCCGCCGCCTGCACGACCTCCATGCTGCACTCCGGATGCACGATCACCCGGATCCCTGGGAACTGCTCCCGAGCCTGCGCAATCTGGTCCACGGTGAAGCGGGCGTGTACTGAACAGTGGCCCTTCCACAGCAGGAATTGGGCCGCCTCGATGGCTTGGGCAGTATGGCCGCCGAAGGGCTCCTCGGGGTCCCAAAGCAGCATCTCGTCGAGGGTATGCCCCATCCCGAGGGCGGTGTTCCGGCCCAAATGCTGATCTGGGAAGAAGAGGACCTTGTCGCCTTGAGACAGCGCCCACTCCAGCACCGGGCGGGCGTTGGAGGAGGTACACACGGCCCCACGATTTCGGCCGACGAAGGCCTTGAGGCTGGCCGCGCTGTTGATGTACGTTACCGGTAGGATGCGCCGCGAGGTAACAGCGGCGAGCTGCTCCCAGCACTCCTCGACTTGGTAGATGTCCGCCATATCGGCCATCGAGCAGCCAGCCGTGAGGTTGGGGAGGATGACCTGCTGATGGGGCTGGCTCAGTATGTCGGCGCTCTCCGCCATGAAGTGCACGCCGCAGAAGACGATGTAGCGCGCCTGGCCCCGCTGGGATGCAAGACGGGCGAGCTTCAGGGAGTCCCCGCGGAAGTCCGCGTGACGGATCACCTCGTCTCGCTGGTAGTGGTGTCCCAGCACGACCAGCTCATCACCCAGCCGCTTCCGAGCGGCCGTGATGCGATCACCCAGTTCCTGGGCATCTAGCTGTAGATACTCCCGCGGCAGGGGCTGCTGTATGGGCAAATCGGTCACCTAACGCGCATGGGGTGCATGTCGCCTGCGCCTCGCGCATGTCGCCTGCGCCTCGCGCATGTCGCGGGCTTCCACACGCTCCTGAAAGCAGTAATTGCCAGACCTGCGTTGACGCCGCGCGCTGGTGTGCCCCTCTGGCGGGGTGGCGCGAGGGCGTCCGCCGCAGGCGCGCGAGGGAGAGCTTGGGAGGGCTGGGGTCGGGTAGCGCGCGGTACTGGGCCCATTATAGCACGCGACTTGGGGGGCACGCCGGGGTGTCCGGTCCCGCGACATCCGGCCCAAGACAAGGGGTGGAACGGGCTCTGGGAGTTGGCCCGCTTGACACTGCCAAGGACGCCGTGATATTTACCTGATTAAGCCGACATGATTAGTCGACATTTCTGCAGCGCTTGTTTCGGACTGGCATACTGACACACGCCGCGACAAGAAGGGGCCCCCCTTGGGCCGCGCCCCCAGCCGCGAGGAAGGTGAATCCATGAAGGTAGCAAGTGACATCACGCAACTGATGGGCGGCACCCCTCTGGTGAAGCTGAACCGGCTTGCGGAGGGCCTGGGTGCCACGGTACTGGGCAAGCTGGAGTCCTTCAACCCCGCTGGCAGCGTGAAGGACCGCATCGGCGTGGCGATGATCGAGGCCGCCGAGCGAGAGGGCAAGATCAACAAGGACACCCTAATCGTGGAGCCGACTTCCGGCAACACGGGGATCGCCCTCGCCTTCGTGGCCGCCGCCAAGGGGTACAAGCTGGTGCTCTTCATGCCGGACAGCATGAGCCTGGAGCGCCGCAACCTGCTGCGCGCCTACGGAGCCCAGCTCATCCTCACCCCTGCGGCTGAGGGCATGCCCGGCGCCATCGGCCGCGCCGAGGAGCTAATCGCCAAGACGCCCAACTCCTTCATGCCGCAGCAGTTCAAGAACCCCGCCAACCCTGCCGTCCACGAGCGCACAACCGGCCCCGAGCTATGGAGCGACACGGACGGCGGCATCGATGCCCTCGTCTCCGGCGTCGGCACGGGAGGCACCATCACCGGATCCGCCCTCTACATCAAGCCCAAGAAGCCGTCGTTCAAGGCCATCGCGGTGGAGCCCGCGGCCTCCGCGGTTCTGTCCGGTGGCGAGAAGGGCAAGCACCCGATCCAAGGTCTCGGCGCCGGCTTCGTTCCGGATGTCCTTCGCATGGACCTGGTGGACGAAGTCATCAGGGTTGAGAACCAGGACGCCATCGAGACCACACAGCGCCTGGCCCGTGAGGAGGGCATCCTGGCCGGAATCTCCACCGGCGCCAATGCTTGGGCGGCCCTCCAGGTAGCCGCGCGGCCGGACTACGCGGGCAAGACGGTCGTCTTCATCGTGTGCGACACTGGTGAGCGCTACCTGTCGACACCCACCTACACGGAGATGCCCGATTCCCAGTGGATCTAGCCGGCAGGCCTGCTTCCTGCGTCCGGAGCGGATCCTGACAGCACCCGGAACACAGGGGCCCGCGTGGCGCCACCAGAACCGATAGGTGGCGGCGCGCGGGCCCGGCCGCTTACCTGCCCATCTCCCAGCCCCATACTCTAGAGAGGAACCCAGCCCTTGATCTCGCCCCATGGCGGCACCCTGGTCTCGCGACTTGCGAACGGCGCTCGTCGCGCCGAACTCGAGGAAGAGGCCAGGGGCCTCCCCAGGAAGCAGCTCAACTCCCGCGACATCTCAGACCTGGAGATGATCACAGTGGGAGCCCTCAGCCCCCTGACCGGCTTCATGGGCAAGGCCGACTACGACTCGGTGGTCGACAGGATGACCCTCACCCAGGGTCTGCCGTGGAGCGTCCCCATCACGCTCTCCGCCAGCCGGGCGGAAGCCGACTCGCTCCCCGAGGGATCCCGGGTCGCTCTCACGGATGCCGATGACCAGGTACTGGCGATCCTTGAAGTGCGTGAGCGCTACGAGTACGACAAGGCCCGGGAGGCGGAGATGGTCTTCCGCACCACGGAGGAGGCACACCCCGGCGTGGCGGCGCTGTACAGCCAGGGTGAGGTGCTGCTGGCGGGGCCGATCGAGGCGCTGCGCAGACCGAACCACACCGACTTCGCACAGTACCGCCTGGATCCGGCCCAGACCCGTGCTGCCTTCCAGGAGCGGGGATGGAAGACCATCGTGGGTTTTCAGACCCGGAACCCGGTCCACCGCGCCCACGAGTACCTGCAGAAGTGCGCGCTGGAGATGGTGGACGGGCTGCTGCTCCACCCGCTCGTCGGCGACACCAAGTCGGATGACATCCCGGCGGACGTGCGGATGCGCTGCTATGAGGTGCTGCTGGAGAAGTACTACCCTGCGGACCGGGTGCTGTTGTCGGTGAACCCGGCGGCGATGCGCTACGGGGGACCCCGCGAGGCCATCTTCCACGCCATCGTGCGCAAGAACTACGGCTGCACTCACTTCATCGTGGGGCGGGACCACGCGGGCGTCGGCAACTACTACGGCACCTACGACGCGCAGCGCATCTTCGACGAAGTCGACCCCGAGCTTCTGGGCATCACTCCGCTGATGTTCGAGCACAGCTTCTACTGCTCAGTGTGCGGCAACATGGCGAGCTCGAAGACCTGTCCCCACGGTCGGGAGAGCCACGTGGTTCTCTCCGGAACCAGGGTCCGGGAGATGCTCGCCAAGGGTGAGGTGCCTCCGGTGGAGTTCTCTCGCCCCGAGGTGGCCCAGGTGCTCATCCAGGCCATGCATCAGGGCTAGCGGCTGCGGTGCGCGGGTCCAGACTGCGCCGCGCGAGGGCCCATATCTTCGCCGACCGCTGCCTCAGGGTGCGTCTCCCGGCGACGCGCTCTGAGGGGGACTCGCACCCGTGACGCCGGCACCACAGAGCGACGCGATGTCCTCCACCACCAACGGCCCAGAGCCGCTTTCACTTACCAGCGCGCAGTTGGACCGCATACTGGCCCACCTGAGAGAGGAAGCGCCCCTGGAAGGGTGCGGGCTGCTTCTGGGGCGTGAGGGGCGGGTGACGGAGGTGCTCCCGATGCGCAACGCGGCGGCCAGCACGGTTCGGTACGAGATCGACCCAGTCGAGCAGCTGGCGGTCCACAAGCGACTGCGGGCTGAGGGGCTAAGCCTGCTGTCAATCTACCACTCGCACCCAGTGACAGAGGCGTATCCCTCCTCCACCGACGTCGCTCACGCCGAGTGGTGGCAGGAGGTGTGGTTCCTCATCGCCTCTTTCCGCCACCCAACGCCGGAGGTGCGATGCTTCCGGATCATCGACGGCGAGGTCGTGGAGACTGGTGTTGCCATGGAGGGTGAGTAGCTTGGTCACCGACCTTCTGGGCGCGATAGGCGGCACGCCTTGCTGCCGGCTGGTCCACCTGCCCGGCCCAGACTGCGCCGAGGCGGTGGTGAAGCTTGAGTCCAGAAGCCCCGGCGGCAGCGTCAAGGACCGTGCCGCGCTGGCGATGGTGCGCGCCGCGGAGCGCGATGGGCGCCTGAGGCCGGGCGGCACCCTCATTGAGGCCACCAGCGGGAACACCGGCGTGAGTCTGGCCCTGGTCGGTGCCGCGCTGGGGTACCGCGTCGTGGTGGTGATGCCGGAGGTCCAGGGCCACCAGAAGGCGCGGCTCATCCGGGCGCTGGGAGGCCAGGTTCGCCTCACACCCTCTCTGGAGGGGTTCGTCGCCGCAAGGGAAGTGGCCAACAATCTGGCGTCCGCCTCCAACTGCTTCATGCCGGACCAGTGGGGCAACGCCGCCAACATGGAGGCCCACCGGACGGGCACGGGTCCTGAGATTCTTGAGGCCACCGAGGGGCGCTTGGACGCCTTCGTGGCCGGCGTCGGTACGGGGGGCACTCTCACGGGGGTGGGTCGGTGCCTGCGACAGCGGCTCCCCGGCTGCAAGCTGGTGGCGGTCGAACCCTGTGCCTCGCCGGTGCTGTCCGGAGGGAAGCCAGGCCTCACGCGGATCTCCGGCCTAGGACCCGGCTTCGTGCCCCCTCTGCTTGAGGTGAACCTGATCGACGAGGTGCTGACGGTGACCGATGACGAGGCGCTTGAGACGGCCCGGCTGCTGACCCAGCGGGAGGGCATATCGGCGGGCCCATCGGCCGGCGCCAATGTGGCCGCAGCTCTACGGATTGCCCGGCGGCTCGGACCCGGCCGAAGGGTGGTCACGGTCATTCCCGACGCCGCGGAAAGGTACCTTTGAGCTCCGCTGGCCACTGGTGCGCCTGGGCGCGGAGGAGCGACGCGGCGCTGGTCGTCCTGGTGCTGGCCGTCTCAGCGGCTCTCGGCGGCTGCGGCCGGGCGCGCGATGCGGCCGGGGCGGTACCGGTCAGGCTTGGCTTCTACGCCAACGTGAACCATGGCGTCGCGCTGGTTGGGCTGGACAGGGGCTACTTCCAGCAGGTGCTGGGCCCGGGCGCGCGCCTCGAGGCTAGGTCCTTCGTGGGGGGAGGCGACGTGATCACGGGCATCGCGGCGGGGGAGCTCGATCTGGCCTACGTGGGCCCCGGACCGGCCGTGAACGCCATCGCACACGGGGCGGAGCTGCGCATCGTCGCCGGAGCTAGCGAGGGGGGCGCCGCCCTTGTCGCCCGCGCCGACCTGCCGATCCGCCGCGTTGCGGACCTGGCCGGCCGCCGAGTGGTGGTCCCCACGCTCGCGGGCACACAAGACATCTGCCTGCGGCGGCTGCTGGCGGAGCAAGGGCTGAGGGACAGCGCGGAGGGTGGAACAGTGGAGATCCTGCACGCTCCGCCCACGGACCTCAAGGCGCTGTTGACCGCCCACCACGCCGACGCCGCCCTAGTGGCCGAGCCTTGGCCCTCCCGACTGCTTGCCGACGCCTCGCCCCCCGTCCGAGTGGTGCTCAACTGGCGGCAGATCTGGCGTAGGGGTCACTACCCCTCCACCGTGCTCATCGCCAGCAACCGCTTCCTGGCCCGGCACCCAGACCTCGTCTCTCGCTGGATGCGGGGGCACGAGCTCGGCCTGAGGCTGCTGCGCACCAGGCCTGAGGAGTCGATCGTAGCCATCAACCATGTGCTCAAGCGCGAGCTCGGCAAGCCGATGCCCCCCGCGACCTTGAGGGCGGCCATGGCGAACGTCCGCTACGTCAGCGCTCTGGACCGCGGCACCCTGGCAGCCTTCGTGGACCTGATGCGGAGCTGCGGGTATCTGGACCACCCCCTGGCCACCGCGGCGCTTGTCAGCGCACCGGCTCGTGTTGAGGCCGGGGCGTAGCCGTGCAGCTCCGAGTCAAGGGAGTGAACAAGTGGTTCGCCGTGAAGGGCGAGAGGGTCCAGGTACTCCGGGACGTCGATCTGGAGGTGCGCCAGGGCGAGTTCCTCTCTCTGGTGGGCCCCTCGGGATGCGGCAAGTCCACCCTCCTCAACATGCTGGCCGGGCTCGATCAGCCGGACGAGGGGGTGCTGGAGCTGGAGGGGCAACCGCTGCGCGCCGCGGGGGACGGGAAGGTGATGGTGTTCCAGGAGGCGGCTCTGTTCCCCTGGCTGACGGTGCAGCAGAACGTGGAGTTCGGGCTCCAGATGGCCTCGGTCCCGGCGGCCCAACGGTCAGAGAGGGCGCTGGAACACCTGAGGCTGGTCCACCTGAGCCGTTACGCCTCCGCCTATCCCCACGAGCTCTCTGGTGGCATGAAGCAGCGAGTCGCCATCGCGAGAGCGCTGGTGATGGAGCCGCACCTACTGCTCATGGATGAGCCCTTTGGGGCGCTGGATGAGCAGACCCGCAGCGTGCTCCAGGACGAGCTTCAGCGCATCTGGCTGCAGACCCGCAAGACGGTGGTCTTCGTGACACACAGCCTGGCGGAGGCGGTTCTACTCTCCGACCGCGTCGCGCTCTTCTCCGCTCGCCCGGGTCGAATCCTCAAGGTCTTCGAGGTCGAGGCCTCCCATCCGCGCAGCGATGGCGACCCCAACCTGTTGCTGCTGCGGAACGAGATCAAGTCCCTGCTCTCAGACGAGGTCACCGCCCTGCAGCAGAAGGAGATGGACAGTGATTGGACTGCTGAGAAGGGCGACCTTCCTACTGATATGCATCGCTACTTGGGAAGCAATATCTAGAAGCGGCCTGGTCCCCGTCCTGCTCTTCCCCTCCCCCCTCCAGGTTGCCCGAACACTGGCGGCCGGGCTGCTCAGCGGGATGCCGCCTCCGTTCCTTCTGGCCGCCGCGGTTAGCCTCAGGCGGATCCTCATCGGCTTCGGGATCGCGCTGCTTCTGGGCACCTCGCTTGGCCTTGCGGTTGGGCGCTCCAAGCTCTTGGAGGACACCATCGGCGTGCTGCTGGTGGGACTTGGCAGCGTACCCTCAGTCGCCTATCTGCCGGTGGCACTCGTCTGGTTTGGGCTGAACGACCGGGCGATCATCTTCGTGGTTGTCATCGGGTCAACCCTGCCCATCGCCGTCAGCGTTGAGTCCGGCGTCCGCTCCATCCCACCCCTGCTGCTGCGGGCGGCGCTCACTCTGGGGGCCACAGGGCCGCTGATGTTCCGCCACGTCACGCTGCCCGCCATCGTGCCCAGCATCGTCGCCGGCATGCGGGGGGCCTGGGCCTTCGCCTGGCGCTCCCTGATGGCCGGAGAGCTCCTCATTAGCACGGTGGGCCTGGGCCAAGTGCTGATGCGCGGCCGGGAAACCATGGACATGAGCCAGGTCCTGGCCGTCATCCTCATCATTGGCGCTCTAGGCTACGCCGTGGACAACCTCATATTCCGGAAGCTGGAGACCCGCGTCCGACGCAAGTGGGGCCTTGAGACGGCGTAGGGACACGAGGGTGCTGAGAAGACATGAGGGGGTGGGGAGGTGAGGGGGTGACGCTCATCCACGGGAGTCTGGCCGGACCTCGGCGCTGCTCGGAACGGCGTACGGGCCGATCCCCCCAGGGTGGCTCCGGGGGAAGCGGCTCGTCTCAAGGGTACCGTTCCGAGTAGTGCCGAGGCCCAGCCGGCTAGCATCGTGCCCGTTGTGTTGAGGGCGCTGGGACCGCGGGCTGAGAGGGCCCCAACCCTGCGCCGTAGTTCGGGAAGTACCGAGCACCTAGGGAAGGAAGGACGTCCCGGTGGAGAGGTCGGGGGGAACTACCGATCATCCCACCGGAGCGGTCCGAAGGAAGGGTCGGCAGGAAACGCCGGCCTTCCTCCACTTGGAAGCCCAGGAGACCCACCAGGGGCCCGTGCGGAGCATGGCGCCATCGACGCTCCGTCAGAAGCACATCCCGAAGTAGCACGCCGCCGCTCCACCTGGCATGGTCGCCTGTGGCTATCCGTGAGGGGAAGGCGCTCGGCCACACGGCCAGCTCCTTCCCGCTCCCCCCTCGACTCACTGGCCCGGCGCTCGCCCCAAATCGCGAGACTCCTCCGGGCAGCTCCGGCGGCAGTGCCGACGGACCCGCGGATGCCGGCCCAAGTCGTGGCTGGAGCGCGATTCTGATCGGGTGGTTCCCCGAGCGCTTCCCCCCAACTACAGCGCCATGTTACGCTGAAGAAACCGGAGTCCGCGTCCTGCGGGCACGGGAGTGTTTCCGGGATACTAAGATGGCAAGGATTGCAGTCGACTTGTCCTTCTGGGCGGATGAGATACGCGCCAAGGGCTATGCCTATCTGTATGGCGAGCCCGGCGTGATGGTGGACCCCCACCGACACCAGGAGGTAGAGGTCAATCTCATCGAGTCAGGCGAGGCGGAGTACCTCTTCGCCGCCAACCGCATCGTGCTCTCCCAGGGCGAGCTAACCATCTTCTGGGCGGCGATCCCCCACAGCCTTGTTCGCCTCGCGCCCAGCACCTCGTACCACTGCATCCATCTGTCGCTCGCGAGGTTCCTGCAGTGGCAGATGCCCAACGGCCTGACAGCCCGTCTGCTGCACGGCGAGATGGTACGAGAGCGTGATCGCGGCTGGGCTGACCGCGATCTCGCTCTCTTCACTCAGTGGAGCCGGGACAGAGAGAGCCCGTGCCCGGACGCGCCGCGCGTGCTTCTGCTGGAACTGGAGGCCAGGCTGAGGCGGCTGGCCTGGAGCCTGGGAGAGCCGGCGCGCGCCGGGGGGCAGTCACCCTCCCAACGGGGTCAGGTAGACGTCGTCGAGCGCATGGCGGTTTTCATCACCAATCACTACAACGAACCCATCACCACCGCCGACATCGCGGGAGACGTGGGGCTCCATCCGAACTACGCCATGGCCCTGTTCCGAAATGCCTGCGGCATGACCCTCGGCGAGTACCTGACCCACCAGAGGCTCTCCCAGGCCCAGCGACTACTGGCTACCACCGAGGCAAGGATCGTGGACGTCGCCTTCGAGTCCGGCTTCGGGTCCGTCAGTCAGTTCTACGCGCTCTTCACGCGCCTGTGCGGTCAGACGCCCAGGGAGTTCCGGGCACAGCGCAAGGGTGGTAACGGCGGCGAGCCCGATGGCGACCAACCGGCGGGGATCACCGAGGAGGTGTCAGGCCAGAGGTGATTGGGAAGGCGTGCGCCCTGGGTAGGAAGTATGCGGTTGATAAGGGCACCGGTCAGCGCCGACGGGTGCGCTATCTCACCACTTCCTGGTGCCCTGGTCCTCCGCGCCTCCCATGGCACGCCGGATAGCCTGTCGCGGCGCGGGTTAGCGAGTTGTGAACCTTGAAGCAGCGCATCACTCTTCTCGGGACCGACCACAAGGGCTACCACGCCATGCTCGGTCTGGAGAAGTTCGTTCGCGGGTGTGGCCTCGAGACGTCATTGCTGGAGCTGGTCCGGCTCCGGGCGTCACAGTTGAACGGCTGCGCCTACTGCCTTGACATGCACACCAAGGACGCCCGCGCGGAGGGTGAGACGGAGCAGCGGCTCTACTGCCTGGAAGCCTGGCGCGAGTGCCCCTTCTATACGGACCGTGAGCGGGCCGCTCTGGAGTGGACTGAGGAGGTCACCCTCGTCTCTCGGAACCACGTGCCGGACGAGGTCTACGAGCGGGCCCGGCAGCAGTTCAGCGAGGAGGAGCTCGTGAACCTGACCCTTGCCGTGGTCACCATCAACGGATGGAATCGCCTCTCCATCAGCTTCCGAACCGAGCCAGGCACCTATCAGCCAGCGCAGCGCCACGCCGCCGCCTAACACCATGATTCCCGGGGCGCTGCGCGCCGTGCGTGGCACGGGCTCCAGCAGGCTCCTCGTGGGCAGCGCAGCCTGACGGCTCCGCCGCCTCCGCGCGCAAACGGACACCCGTGCTAGAATGGGGGCTGTGAGCAACAGCGCACAGCCCCCACTAATCGCCCCGACCCCACTGCTGGAGGCGCTAGAAGTCACCTGCGGCTACGACAAGCCCGACGTCGTGCGCGAGGTGAGCCTGAGCGTGCCGCCTGGCGGCTTCGTGGGCCTCCTGGGGCCGAACGGCTCCGGCAAATCCACCCTCCTCAAGGCCTTCACCGGGGTTCTGCCGCTTCGCCATGGAAGCGTACGGCTCTCTGGCCGCGACATCCACGAACTCTCACCTCGGCAGATCGCGCGAAAGGTGGCGGTGGTTCCTCAGAGCACGGTGGTCGGCTTCGACTACACCGCGGCGGAGCTCGTGCTGATGGGCCGGTCCCCTCACCAGGGGGCGTGGGGGGGAGAGAGCCCTCGCGACCTGGAGGTGGCCGAGCAGGCCATGCGCCGAACCAGCACCCTGCACCTAGCGCGAAGATCGGCGGGGCGCCTGTCCGGGGGTGAGCTGCAGAGGGTCGTCCTTGCCCGAGCCCTAGCCCAAGAGCCGTCGCTGATCATCCTCGACGAGCCGACATCGCACCTGGACCTGAACTTCCAGGTAGAGATCCTGCAGCTTCTGCGAGAGCTGAACCGCAAGGATGGCCTCACCGTGCTGGTGGTGCTGCACGACATCAACCTCGCGGCCAGCTTCTGTGACCGGCTATCCCTCCTGAAGGGCGGGCGGGTCTACGCCGAAGGTACGCCTCGGGAGGTGGTAACGCAGGAGACGCTGGCCGCCGCTTACGGCGCGGACGTGGTGGTGCTTCCCCATCCCGTCACGGGTGACCCCGCGGTGCTGCCCATGCCGGAGCGACCGGATCCCACCCTTCAGGTGCGGGGCCGAATCCACGTCTTCTGTGGGGGAGGAAGCGGGGCGATGCTGCTGAGGACCCTGGCCCACTCCGGCTACCAGGTGAGCGCCGGCGTCCTCGATGCCGGGGATATGGACTACGCGGTCGCGGAGGAGCTGGGCCTCGAGGTAGCGACTACGGCCCCCTTCACCCCCATCTCCGGAGCTGCCTCGGCCAGGTGCCGTGAGCTGGCGCGTGAGGCCTCGGCCGTGGTGCTGACGGATATGCCTGTGGGGCCCAGCAACCTTGAGAACCTTCGGATGGCTGCCGAGGCCCTGCAAGCGGGGAAACCAGTGGTGAGCCTGGAGCGTCAGAAAAGGCAGGACCGTGACTTTACCGCAGGGGAGGCTACGAGGCTCTACGAGGAGATGGAGGCTGCCGGAGCGCAGCGCGCGCGAACCGTGGAGGAGGCGCTGCGCACCGTGGCCGTACTATGCAGGCGGGAACCAGTCTAGCTAATACCAATCGATGAGACGCGCTGAACCTTCCCTGCCTTAATGCACTGAACGCACACCTTGAGCTTCAGCACACTACCCTTCACCTCGGTATGGACTGTCTGAAGGTTGGGGTAGAAACGTCGCTTCTTCTTCGGAGCCCGCAACGCCCATCCACCAGAGTGTGGGTGGCGGATGAAGTTGCCGGACATCGGCTTCTTGCCGCAGACGGCACACGCTTGGTCCATGTGGGAACACCCCCTTTCCTCTAACCCGCGGAACCGGCGAGAAGTCGCTCACGGTGAGGTCGCGAACGGGAGGGTCTCGTGGGAGATGCGGCGGGTCAAGTGGTCAGGCCAGCCTCAGCCCGCGCGGTCCTAGGCCCCAGGGCCTGCAGGCGCGCGAACGGGAAGGGCAAGATGCCCCACCCAGCTTAGCCGACTTCGATGATATCATATAGGTGGACCACCGGCAACCCTCGGCGCCCTTCCCGATACCTAACGGTTGGCGGCATCCTCGGCCGGACGGCCCGCACTCGTTCCTGCTTGTCCGGGAGGATCCTGCCGGAGTAACATATCTGAGGGGCTGATGCCAGTCGAGCCACGATCACCCTCGCGAGGAGACGGAGTGCGGATCACCTTGGGTCTGGTGGCGAAATGAGAGTTCGGCTCGGCACCCAGGTCCGCGCCGGTCAGGTGGCCAGGCCGGTGAAGCCGCTGGCTCCGGGCGACACCCTGAGCCGCGCCGCCGCCTTGATGCGTGCCACGGGGCTAAGCACGATCCCGGTCACCGAGGATGGTCGCGTCATCGGCGGCGTCTCGGAGCAGGCTTTGGGTCGAGCGCTGCTCAGCGACCCGGTGGATGCTCCCCTGTGGCCGGTGGCCAGGGTGCTGGGTGACGGCCTTCGCGTGGTTCCCGAGACGGCCCTGCTTCCGGAGGCCCTCGGAATCCTAGATGACAGCCCTAGCGGCGTTGGCGTGGTGGCCGACTGGAGCGGCGCCTGCCAGGGCGTGATCACCCGCGCCGACGTCATGAGCGCCTGGGACTCGGGCGTGAAGCCTGCCCGCATCGGCGGAATGGCGACCCCGCTGGGGGTGTACCTCACCGGAGGCGGCGTCCAGGCCGGAGCAGGCAACCTGGGACTCGCCCTAACGGGAGTGATGCTATGCCTGGCAGTCGGAGCCGCCGGCTGGGCGCTGCAGGCGCTGCTGATCTACGGCCAGAGGGCGTTCGGCGTTCCCCTGATGGCGGCGCTCAACTCGACTCCCGCGGGGACGCTTCACCCACTGGATTTGCTCCCATCGGTCGTTGAGGGGCTCACGGCGTTTCTGCTATGCCTGGCGCTTCGGCTGTCGCCTCTCTCAGGCTACCACGCGGCGGAGCACCAGACCGTGTGGGCCCTGGAGCAAGGGGAGCCGCTGACGCTGGAACGGGTGGCCCAGATGCCCCGCCCCCATCCGCGCTGTGGCACCAACCTGATGGTGGCCCTCTCCGTCTATCTGGTGCTGGCCCCCATCAGCCCGCTGCTGGCTCTCATCGGGTGCCTGCTGGCGTGGCGACACCTTGGGTACTACGTCCAGCTCTACCTCACTACAAAGAAGGCCAACCGGCGGCAGCTCGAAAGCGGCATCCGTGCGGCCCAGGAGCTGATCACCCGATATCAGGAGAGGCAGGTGCTAGGGGGAAGAACCCGCCTGGCGCGCCAGATATGGAACATGGGGCTGCTCCAGGTGATGGCGGGTTTCTGGGCCTGCTACGGCATCATCGTCCTGCTGGGCATCGACTTCCCCCTCATACCATGAGATGCCCAGACTCTGGGAAGCCCCCAATCCACAAGGACATGACGGTGTCGGAGCTGCTGGCCAGCAGGCCGGAGCTATCATCGGTGCTGCGACATTATCGGATGCGGTGCCCTAGCTGCATGGCCGGACAGGTGGAGACGCTGCAGAGCGTCGCGCAGGCCCATGGAATCGAGGTTGAGTCCCTGCTTCGAGACCTCAACGTTGCTTCCCTTATGGCAGCAGGCGGAGAGTGCCAAGGGAACGGCGAAGAAGAGGGTAGCTGATTCGCATCCCGCACTGGCTGCCGCGGCGGGCGGCCTGGCGTCGAAAAGCGTCTCGCCGCTGACCGAACTGGTGGCGCGCCTGTGGTGCGCCGGGCCAGCAATCGTAACGTCGGTAACACACCACTAGCAACGCGGACCCCGCGTAGTGCGCGGCGCCAGGGCGCTTGGCACGCTGTGCGGGCTGATTGGCATAGAACTGGGTCCGAGGACCCCATGGTAGTCTGCCGGCGCGCCCGAGCCTACGATCGGGCCCAATGCCGGGACCATTCCTCCCACGCCGGGGAACCGCGCTCAGGGGCCGCGTCTCGCGTCCCCTGGGTGGCAGCGACGAGCGGGGGTGGAGCCCTCTGGAGGAGATAGACATGCGCCGACATCTGTTCGGGATTGGCCTGGCGGTGCTCTTGGGCAGCGCCGCGATGTCCGCGGCCCACGCTCAGGCCCTCAGGATCCTGAGCCCGGGCCCGGACCAAACCGTGCGAGAAGAAGTGCCCATCACCATTCCCGCCTCCGTGGTTCCCCGGCGCGGATACGCCGTCGTGCAGCTCGACGGGAAGTTTCTGGCCGCCGTTGGGAAGCCGCGCACCGGCACCAAGCTCACCTACCTCTGGAACACCAAGGGTCGGAAGGACGAGGAGCGCGTAAAGGACGGCCAGCACCAGATTCGGGTGCAGGCGGTCGACGCTGATACCAATCAGCCAGTGGGCGGCGCGCAGACCGTGACGGTCTTCGTTCGCAACACGGTGGGCAGAGCGCCCGCGTCCGTGACCCTGGCCTACAAGTACTCCCCCACTCAGACCCAGGCCTACACGACCACGGTGAAGGTCACCCAGGCCGGGCTTCCCCTCTACACCGCCTGGCTACTGGTCACTCGTGAAGTAGATGACATAAGCTATGAGGCCAACCCTTCGGGCGAGGCCGTGGTACGAGAGGTCATCGACCCCACCAGCGCCGAGAACCTCTCTGGGCAGTTGACGACCTTTTACAAGGCAGGGACCTACAACCGCTTCTACTTCAGCAGCACGGGCGCCAGCCGCCTCGGCGCCGAGACCATCCGCCGCCTGCAGAAGACTCGGCAGGCCGCCCCAGAGCCCTCGCTGCCCTTCCTGCCGATGGCGAGCACGGCCCGTCGGGTAGGTTCCGAGTGGCCCTACCCAATGCGCCTCGTGCCCTGGTACAACCACATCGACTCCCTGCCCATCGCCGCCGCCACACACAAGCTTGAGGGTTTCGAGTGGCAAAGCGGCCGCGCCACCGCCAAGATCGTGTCGAAGTTCGACGCGCCCTCCTCCACCCTGGTGGAGGGCCAGCTCCAGCGCTTCCTGCTCAAGGGCCAGCGCGTGACCTACTTCGACTGGCAGAACGGCCGGGTGGTACGCCAGGAGGACACCTTCACGCTGGACGCCCAGGACACCACCGCCACCGTGCCCACCACCGGGGGCGTCGTGTCGCCCAACACGCCAAGCTTCAACAACCCGGCAGCCACCACCGGTGCCGACCTGGCGAATACCGCCAGCGCCAACCAGGTGAACGTTGAGGTGATCACTCAGATGGTCCGCTGATTCCCGCCCTCAGGCGGAGCTCCTGTCTTCGTCGCCGCGGGAACCCCGAAGTTGCGCGGATCGCTGATCCGGTAGGTTGTGAGGCAAACTCGTGGCCGGGGGCCTCCCCGGCCACACTTTTCTTTGGGTTCCAGGACTGGTAGTCTGTTCTTGGGGCCGCGCCAAGACGGTGGAGGCGGACCGCCGCGCGCAAGCGCTTCGTGCCATGGGCGGGTCCAGCGGCACTCATCCTTCAGCGATAGATACGAGGGTTCGATTCGGTTGTTGCCAGTGAGACTACCAAGGCTCCGCTTAGGGAGCGAGAACTCAGACCGGGAGATGGAGCTCGTCGAACACCTCGAGGAGCTGCGCTTCCGGATCATCAGGTCGCTGATCTATGTGGTCGTTCTAGCCGCGGTCTGCTGGCTCTTCTACGGGCAGCTTTACGCCCTCCTCAAGCACCCTCTGGACGCGGCCGCCGGCGAGAACGTCAGCCTCATCTACCTCCACGTCACCGAAGCTTTCTTCCTCCAGCTTCAGGTCTGCTGCATCGCCGGAGTCGTCTTCGCTAGTCCCCTACTCGTCTGGGAGGCTTGGGGCTTCGTCGCCCCCGCCCTAACGTCGGACGAGCGCCGGCCGGTGCGCTTCATGTTCCCCATGGCGGTCTTCCTCTTCCTATTGGGGGTGGCCCTCTCGTACGCCATCCTGCCGATGGGGCTGAAGTGGTTTATTTCCTACATCCCCGCTGGGGTGGAGCTGAAGCAGAAGACCAGCGACTACATCCTCTTCGTTGTGAAGATGTGCGGCGCGTTCGGCATCGGCTTCGAGCTGCCGGTGTTCCTCATGATGTTCGCCAAGGTGGGCATCATCAACTCCGACATGATGAAGCGCTACTGGCGTGAATCCACGGTGGTGATCATGATCGTGGCGGCAATCCTCACGCCCTCCAATGATCCGCTGTCCATGCTCATGATGAGCATCCCCATGGTCTTCCTCTTCTTCATCAGCATCAGGCTGGTGAAGATGGTAGAGTAGCCCTTCTACGGCTACCGTCTGCTCCGGGGTACCGGCCGCGAAGCCTTGACTCCCACGCCACCTGTCTACCTGGGCGTCTCGTGCCAACACGGGTCTAGGCCTGGCTGCTAACCCTGATCGGCGTAGCTGTCGATAAGGGGGTGGCTGTGTGTCCGCGGACCCACCAGTATGGCCCCCGCCGTCACTATGGCGCGGACCCTGGGCAGCAAGGCCCCCGATCGTTGGCTGGGCTACCGTGCCGGAGGTCAGCAGGCGGCAGCCGTGGGCACTGGTGGTAACGGACAGCCCCACGAACATGGACGGCCACCTGTGTGGTCCTATCGACCCTGAGGAGCTAGTAGCCGTGCTAGAGCAGTATCTGAGCGACGCCCCATCTTACGAAACGCCCTCGGCGGCCCCGGCGGCCGTCTCAATGAGCAGCAGCATCTTCGACCGCTCCGACCTATTGGAGCGCCTGGACGGTGACGAGGAGCTAGTGCAGGAGATTCTGGCCATCTTTCTTGAGGACACCCCTGTTCAGATTGGGATCCTCCAGGACGCCCTGGCGGCTGGTGACGCGAAACTGACAGAGAGGCAGGCTCACTCGCTCAAGGGATCCGCCGCCAACGTGGGCGCCCACCAGATGCGCGAGGCAGCCTACGCCGTAGAGACGGCGGCGAAGTCCGGCGCTTTGGAGTCGGCACGCTCCCTCACGCCGGCCCTTACGGATGCCTACCACACCCTCCACGACTTGCTGGGACTCTAGACGCGCCCCCTGGGGTCGGCGGGACCATGAGTCACGCTGGCCTCGCCCCTGGGACCCCCAGAGCCCTGACCGCCCCTCGCGGCGAGGGGCGGCCGGCCGCCTCAGGGCCGCCAACGCTAACCCTCAGCGCGGCGCAACGGGTCTCGACGGCCGTCTCAGGTACACGCCCACCCCAGCCTGAAGTGCGCCGGCCTCCCAATGTGTCCCAACGTCCGAGGGGCGCATCTCTGTCGTCACGGACCGTGTGTCACCCCTAGGCACACCAACCGTGCTACACTGTCCGTTGGGATGTGGTCGCGGGCTTCCGCGCGCCTGCCGGCCAGCCGGGTCGGATGAGGGCGCCGCTGGCCGTGCTACGCCCCAAGAACAGAGCAAGCCACCATCCCTTGAGCAGGGGCCCGTGGGCCTGGGAGGTGGGCACCCGATAAGGAGAGCGCTAGTGCTGGAGCCAACCAAGGTTGTCTGGAACCTGAAGGACCTGTTCGGTGCAATCGACGACCCGCGTATCGAGCAGTCCCTTGAGGAGCAGCTTCAACGGTCCATCGCCTTTGAGGAACGGTACCGGGGCCGGATCAACGTCCCCGACCTCAGTGCGAGCACTCTCCAGGAAAGCCTTCAGGAGTTCGAATCCATCCAGCAAGAGGGCGCCAAGCCGGGCACCTACTCGGGACTCCTCTTCTCCGCGGATACGAACGACCCCGAGCGTGGCGCGCTCATGCAGCGGATCCAGGAGCGCTCTACGGAGATTTCCCTGCACCTGCTCTTCTACGAGCTTGACCTCATGGCGATTCCGGAGGAGGTCCTGCAACCCCTGATGGCCGCCGAGGAGCTTGCCAACTACCGGCACTTCCTCACATCGCTCCGAGCCTTCCGAGAGCACATCCTTACGGAGCCAGAGGAGAAGATCCTCGAAGAGAAGGCCAACTCCGGGCGACGAGCCCTCGACCGGCTATTCGACGAGGTCACCTCTAACACCGCCTACAATGTCGAGGGCCAGGAGGGCGAGCTCAACCAGTCTGAGGTCCTGGCCATGCTGCGCAACCCCGACCGCGAGGTGCGCCGACTAGCGGCCAGCGGGTTCAGCGAGGGCCTGAAGACGCAGGCCCGGGTGGTCACCTTCATCTTTAACACGCTGCTGCTGGACAAACAGGTGGACGACCGGCTGCGGCGCTACGCCTACCCGGAGGAGAGCCGCCACCTGGCCAACGAGTTGGACCGTGAGACGGTCGAGGTCATGGCTCAGACGTGCGTCGACAACTACCCGCTGGTCGCGCGCTACTACCACGTGAAGCGGCAGATTCTAGGCTACGACGAGCTGACCCACTACGACCGCTACGCCCCGCTCTTCGACGCCACTGAGGAAGTGAGCTTCGAAGAGGGCAAGTCGATCGTGCTCGAGGCCTTTGGTGCGTTCAACCCGACCATGGAAGAAGCCGCGCGGGAGTTCTTTGACAAGGAGTGGATAGACGCCGAGGTGCGCAAGGGAAAGCGCGGAGGCGCCTTCTGCTCCTACGCCACTCCCGACCTGCACCCTTATGTTTTGGTGAACTACCTGAACCGCATGGACGACGTGATGACCCTTGCCCATGAGCTTGGGCATGGGGTCCACTCCTCGGTGTCGCGAATCCAGAGCTACCTGAACTTCCACGGCACGCTACCGGTGGCGGAGCTAGCCAGCACTTTCGGGGAGATGCTCGTCTTTGAGAAGCTGCAGGCTCGGGCAACACTCCAGGACCGGCTGGCCCTGTACGCGGAGAAGATTGAGGGCGTCTTCGCCACCATCTTCCGGCAGGCGGCCATGTACCGCTTCGAGCAGGCCATCCACGCGCGGCGCAGGGAGCAGGGAGAGCTGACCACCGAGGAGTACAGCGACATCTGGCAGGGAAGCATCCAGGCCATGTTCGGCGACTCCGTAAAGCTCGGGGACGAGCACAAGCTCTGGTGGGCCTACGTGAGCCACTTCGTGGGGTCGCCCTTCTACGTTTACGCCTACTCCTTTGGGGAACTGCTGGTGTTGGCGCTCTTCAGCATGTACAAGCGAGAGGGACAGCCCTTCGCGGACCGCTACCTGGAGTTGCTCCGCACCGGCGGCAGCCTGAGCCCGCAGGAGATGATGAGCCGGGTCGGCATCAACCTCCGCGACCCCAACTTCTGGAAGGGCGGCATGGAGGTGCTGGAGGGAATGATCGCCCGCTTCGAAGAGATCCACGGGGAGTGGCAGGCCTCTGGCGCCAAGGCCTGAGACGGTCCATCGCGCGCCCAGCGCCTGGTGGCGAGAGCCCTCCTACGCCCAAGTGAGGCGGGGCGCTCCGGGCCCCCCCAACCCGCGTCATGCACGAGGCGCTGGCGCGCCTTGCATGACGCGGGCTTCATCACGCTCTGGTGGATGGTGCAAGCTGGCCGTGTGATGGGGTCGTGGAGGTTCGGGGGCTCTGCGGGTCCCCGGCCGAGGAAAGGCGCCCTCAGGCCTAGACGCAGAAGACCGCGGCTACTGCTCCGACAGAAGGGTGACCAGGGCGGACTGAAGCTTGCCGGGGTCCACGCGAGTGCAGCGGACACGACCGGTCTTGTCGATGAGGATGAGGCTGGGCAGCGTGGCGACTTTGAAGACCTGGTACAGCTTGGCCTCGTAGACCTTGCCATCGCAGACCTGCGGCCAGCCGGCGCCGGCCGCCTTCGCCGCGGCGGCGGCGTCGGCGGGAGCACGGTCCAGGCTCACTCCCAGGACCTGCACGTCGCGCGTACGAAGCCGGTCATACGCGGCCTTCACCTGCCCAAGGTGCGCCGCCGATCCCTGCCCCCAGCTCGCCCAGAAGTCGAGGAGCAGTACCTGCCCTTTGTAGTCCTCCAGCAAGCGCTTCCGTCCAGTTGTGTCAGTCGCATCGATCGCCGGGCAGGGGCCGCCGGGGCGCAGGGCCGAGTCCATGTCGATCTCCCTGAGCATCCGCACGGCCAGGCCACGCGTGTCGGCCTGTCCGACGGTCCGCTCAAGCACTTTCTGGAGCGTCGCGCGCGCCTCAGCCGTACGGCCGGCCCGTGTCAGCTGGGATGCCTTGACCAGCGCGATCCGGTTCTCCTGGGAGCCAGGCATCTTCTCGATCTGAGCGTCAGACATACCGCCCGGGAGAAGCTGAAAGCTAGACATCGATACCACGGCCGAGCTGTCGGTGCCGCCGTCCGAGGGGGCCGTCGCCGCCGAGGTGGGGGCTGAGCCCGGTGCGTCCTCGGCTACCGATGGAGCATCGACGGCGGAGGCGGACTTGGGGGCCGCGGGCCTGACAGGCTTCGGCGTCGCGCCCTTGCCCCTGGCCTCCGTGGCGGCGCCCGCTCCTGCGCTGAGCATGCCGCACACGGTAGCCTGGCGCAGGGCGTACAGTCCGGTGTTTGGAAGCCTCTGCCGCTGGGCCACCCCGGCGTTTCTTTGAGCTTGCTCACCCAGTCGCAGCCATTGGCACGCCGCGGGGCCGCCAGTGGGAGTCGTGCATCCTTCAGCAGCGACGTCCAGCCAGTGGTTGGCCTGCCACTGAAGGCTAGAGACCTCATGTGAGGTCGGGCTGGTGCCGTCGTGCAGAACCAGCAAGGCTCGGCTGAAGAGGGTGTATAGCTGGTGAGCAGCCCTCAGCAGCGGCGCCGGCTCTGGCTTCTCCGTAAGGTGAAGGTCCACCCAGCGGAGCGCCTGCTTCTCCGCCATCTCGACCAGGATCCCCGTCGAGCGCGACTCCGGCGACCCGACCGCCATAACGCTGATGCCGCTGCTGAGCTGGCCGGAGGGCGGTGGCACCTTCGTCTTGGCACGCTGCGCCTCCAGTGCGGCAAGCGCTCTGGTTCCCGCCCCAGATAGTGCCCGGAGGGCTGGTGATAGGGGGAGGCCTGTCAGCAGCACCGGGCCCTTGCCCAGACGAACCCGGAACTGGCCCACTCCCGCAGGCGTCGGCGCGGGCAGGGAGCTTCCATCGGCCGCGTAGGCCTCCGGAGCCTTTGCCTTGGGTCCCAGATCCACGGTAACGGTGCCGGCGTCGCCGGCGAAGGACCGGAGTAGGGCAAAAGTCCCCTTCCCCTCCAGGTAGTAGAGGGACAGCGCCGCCTTGGGGCCGGCCGCCAGGTCACCGCATTCGACGGTCTGAGCGACATCGGGGCCCAGCCGCTGGCGCAGCAGCTTGGGGATCGTGGAGGCAGCGGGGGCTGGCCCGAGGTAGGAAGGGCCCGCGGCAACCAAGGTAAGGGGCTCATCGGCCGCCTGCGCATCCGCGGCTCGAAGGGGTTGGGCGGCGCAGAGCGCCATCAGCGGTAATGACAAAAGCTGAAGCCATCGGCGTTTGGTCATGGGGTTCTCCTTGCACTCTACTAATAGAGGTTCGGCAGACCCCACGCCCTTCCCCACCCAGGGCGCCTAGCTCTCTCGTTCCACGGGGCGATTCAGTGCCGCCAGCAGGTCGGAGTACGACCCGGCTACCGACTCGAGGCGGTCGAGCCCGAGAGCCTTCATCACTGTGTCGCACTCGGCGTCAGCGTTGGAGAGGGGCTGATCCGTCACCACGGTCTCGAGCTCCACGAAGCCGCCCAGGCCCTCCACCTCGTCCACGTGGATGCGGGTGTGCTTCCACAGCAGCAGCCGGCGCCGCTTCTTGACCGTCACCCCCAGCCCCAGCGCGGCATCAAGGGCGGCGGCGACACCCTCCGCGGTCTGGCGCGTCATCGGCACGAGCGAGTAGCTGCTGGCTCTCACGCCGGCCTGATCGGGACGCCGATACTGTATCAGCCAGGCCCGCTCACCCTCAAGACGGAGCTTCAGACGGCCCCTGCGTACGACGAAGTAGAGGTCGCGCTGTTCGAGCGCCCCCTCGTCAGATGCCCCCAACGCCAGCGACCGGTCCACCACCAGGCCAAGGTCAGGGCAGCGTACCTTCAGCTCCAGGTTCGTCACCGGTATCTTCAGCCCATCACTGACTCAGTACCTCGTCCCCACCTCCGGAGCGTTACGGGAGGCCCAGTCAGACCGTGCTGTGGTGCCGCTCCTCGGTTCCCACGCCACGCCGAGGGAAAGGCCATGAGTGCTTGGCGGTCGGGGCCGGGCGTAGCGGCAGTAGCCCGGAGACACCCGTAGACATCCCTCTGG
>DASXUI010000371.1:0-18898 GCA_036504955.1 Armatimonadota bacterium | reverse complement strand
AATGGAAGTCAACGGGGCTGTCCATCGATCCCCAGCGGCATCGTCGACCCCTTCTGTGAGGGGGCTGAGCGTGGAACCGGCAAGGCCCAGCGACATGCAGGTGGTAGAGATAGAGCCTGCGCTCGGTCTGTATCGGGCCTCAGAGGCGCCAGAACAGCGGTCTGCCCCCCAGAAGTGCCCCTTGACTACCCTATCTGCAGCTTAACTTGTCACCATTACCCTGAGCCTGCATTATCCACGAGAGCGGGTGGAAGCCCGCGCCATGCGCGACGCGCAAGCGCCTCGTGCATTATGGGGGTTAGGTCGTCAACGGTTCTCCAAGCAGAACGTGGCGGAGGATGCGGAAGACGTCGTCGACGCCGATGCGGCCGTCGTCATTGATGTCCGCCGCGAAGCCGGCGCAGGTCTGCGGGGTTGTGCGGGTGGTAACGGCCATCCGCAGCGACAGCAGCACGTCGGACACGTCGATCCGTCCATCCGCGTTCACGTCGCCCTTCAGGCAGGGAGTCGTGACGGGGCCGCCGTCCTCCTGGGTGACCAGCGCACGGAGCACCACCTGCTCCGTGGGGGCTCCTCCATTCAGGCCGGCGGGCAGGTAGGAGGACACCAGCACGTTGGACAGTCGGTAGGCCTGAATGCTGTTGCTCTGAACCGTCACGGCAAGGTCGCCGGAGGCCAGGTGCGTTCCCTGGGTGCAGGCGAGGAACAGCGCCGGAGAGGCGGCGTCCAGCGGCTTCACGATGCTCAGGCCGCGCTGGGTGGGTGGGGAGCCCTGTTGACCGGGGTCGCTCCAGTGGAGTGAGTCGACCTGGATCCACCCGGCGTGGCCCGTGTCCGCGCTCTCGCCCTGGATGCCGTCCAGGCGAAGGAAGTAGCTAGGGGCAGCCATGGCTTGGTCTCCTTCCGGCCGGGGATGCCCGGCGTACCGGCCAGCGCCTGGCGACCCAGGCGCGCGTGGCACGGACGCAGGATGGGTCCCGGCGGCTACGGTCAGGCCTGCCGGCCCTCGACCAGGTTCCACCCCGCGCCAACCGGTGCGTTCAGGCCTCCCGTGGGCATCGTCTGCTGGTAGGTCCAGGAGATCTGCGCGAAGACCAGCGATAGCTGATCCACCGGGAGCTCTCCGGCGGCGCCGCTGGTCTGGTAGGACGAGATCACCACGTCGGTCATCCTGTAGACCAGGAAGTCCTGCTTGGACCCCTCGCCGGTCTTCCTGGCCGAGAGCACCGCCGTCTTGATGTGCTGGCCCGAGGCACAAGCCTGAAAAAGCTTGGGGGAGGCGGTGTCAATGCGCTTGGAGATGCTGAAGGGCTGGAACTGCACCTTGCCGACCGGGCCGCCCGCGGCCGGGCTGGCGGAGGCGGCCTGGGTTACGCCAAAGGAGAAGGAGATGACCTCGATCTCGTTCGGATGCTTCTCGTCCGCGCTTTCGCCCGGAATGCCGTCTATCATGAGGAAGTAGTCGACTGCTGCCATCAGCTTCCCTCTCCGCGGGTGAGCTGGTACTGCTCACTGGGGGTCATGACGCCTGCCCCGACTGCATCGTGGAGATACCACGGCTTCGGGGTGCGCGCCTGGAGTCGGATTGCCATCACAGGAGCTGCCAGCGGTCGGCGACGGGGTCGTACAGCTCCGCGCTGGATAGGGGCCCTTCACGGAGCCCGCCGGTCACGAGAATTCGCCCATCCGGGAGCGCTGCCGCAGCGTGCTGGTAGCGCGGCAGGTTCAGCGGAGCTACCCGAGTCCAGGTGTCGGCCTCAGGGTCGTAGATCTCGGCCCCTGAGAGCGGGCCGCCGGACATCCCGCCGACCACCAGCACTCCGCCGCTGGTAAGGGCCGCCGCCGCGTGCTGGGCACGGGGTCCATGCATCGGGGCAACGTCCCGCCACACGGCTGCGAGGGGATCGAAGGTCTCCGCGCTGGAGACCGGGTGTCCCGCCCATCCTCCGGCCGCGAGGATGCGACCGTCACCCAGTAGGGTCACTGTGTGCTGGCAGCGCGGCTGCCCCGTAGCACGCAGGACGGGTTCCACGCCGCCGCCGCGCGATATGGCATCGCGGCTGCCGGAGACCTGAAGCGCCGCTTCCGCCTCCCCTGACAGGCAGGGGATCAGGGCGGCAGCGGCTAAGCCCCCGCCGAACCGCTTCAGCGCTTCCCTTCGGGAGACGCCCGCGTAGCACCGCGCGGTCCTCTCTGCGCCTGATTTGCTCATGGAATGCCTCCTGGGCGAAGAGGTCCGGCAGCGTCACAGGGCTGCTAGCGCCCAGCACCCTAACGCCGCTCCCCTCGTATCGGTTCCCCCACCTGCCTGTTGGGGCAGGCGGACCACCGCCGCTATGTCTCGTCCTCCAGGAGCCGGAGCAGCTCCGCGTCCGAGAGCGCCCGCGAGCGGCGCGATGACTCGTCTCTGATCCTTTGTGTCAGCCGCGCGACTGAGGACCTGGACGGGGTTCGACCCATGACCGCGAGCCAGGCCGCCACGGCCCCTCGGCCGACCTTCTTGCCCAGCCGGGCCGTCCTGGCGCGCCCAAGGTGCTCCGGGGGGTAGGGCTCGTAGGTGGCCGGCGCCTTGGCCAAGCCGTCCAGGTGCAGGCCCGACTCACAGTCGAAGACACGACTGCCAACCAGAGGGTGGTGAGGGTGGATGGCGGTGCCAGCAGCCGCCGCGACCTCCCGGCAGAGCTCCGCAAGGCGGTCCGGGTGGTAGCGCGGCTCCTGGGCGCCGAGGGAGAGGTACCCGACCACCTCCTCCAGGCGGGCGCAGCCGGCGCGCTCGCCCAGCCCCAGCACCGTCACGTCCGCCCAATCGGCTCCAGCCTGCAGCGCGGCGACGGCGTTGGCGGTCGCCATGCCGAAGTCGTTGTGCGTGTGAACGCCGACCTCCAGTACACGGGATGGCAGGGGGCCGTTCGAGGGGCCCGCGCCGCTGGGCGCGCGGGCCGCAAGCGCCAGTGCCACCAGGGCGGCGACCTCGGCGGGAGTCGCGCGCCCCACCGTATCGGCAAGCCGCACCCGGGTCACCCCCGCCCCCTCGGCGGCTTCCAGCACTTCCCTCAAGAAGCCGGGATCGGCTCTTGTGGCGTCTTCGAGACCGAGGGAGACGACCCAGGGGCGCAGGGCCCGAGCCCCGCGCCCCATGTCCGCCAGGACGCGAAGAGCGCGCGGCCGGGTCCATCCCAGGCGAGCGCTCAGGTGTAAGTCGGAGACCGGCAGCGACAGGGACAGAACGTCCGGCTGAAGCGCCGCCGCGACCTCCAGGTCCGAGGGCAGGCAGCGGCACCAGAGGGCAAGGCGGGGGCGGGTATCCTGCGCCCTCCCCTCGGCCAGCAGCGCCTGCAGCTCTGGGTCGGCGCTGGCTACGCCCACCTCAATCTCCTCGATGCCGACGCACGCCACCCTCCGAAGGATCCGCAGCTTCTGGGGTAGGGTTAGGTAGACCCCAGCCGTCTGCTCTCCCTCCCTCAGGGTGCTGTCCACGAGACCCAGCATGGCGTAACGTCTCCAGGCCGGGGTCCGGCCGGCGCGAGGCTGCCCTTCCTTGCGTGGCTAAGGGAGAAGGTGCTCCTGGGAGGTCTCCCCCTCCTCAATCCCGTCCAGAACGCTGTCGATGATAGCCTCATTCACGGGTCCATACCAGTGCCCGCCCGGGTAGACCACCAGCACGGGTCCATTGTCGCAGAGCTTCAGGCAGCCGGTGTTGGATACCAGCACGCCCGGAAGGCCCCGATCGGCCACCTCGCTTTCCAGGTACTGCGCCAGGCCGGCTCCGCCGCGCGCCTGGCAGCCTCCCTTGGGCTCCCCGAGCACGCGGGAGCTCGAGCACAGCAGCAGGTGATACTCAGGCTTCGTCAACAGTGTCCCCTTTCCATCGCGCCGCCGGTAGCGCTACCCCCCACACCCCATCCCGTCGCCACGGCATCCGCTGCCGCAGCCTCCGGCGGGACGCTCCGCGGCGGATCGGACGGGCAGCCCCCTGGAGAGCTGGCTGAGCGCGTCCAGGATGAAGCCATCGGTCTCGAGCACCAGGATCCCCCGGCTCTTCAGGGCCTCCCGAGGCTCCTGGCCGGCGTTGCTCACCAGTAGGGAGCGGCAGTCGTGCAAGGTCTGCGCCAAGGCCACCCAGCGGCGTGGGCCGCTCCCGGGCTCGGGGGCGGGGCGCCGCTCCATCAGCTCGAAGCTGCCGCCGGCGGCCCTGAAGATGCTCAGGTGCCGGGCGCGTCCCAGGTGCTGATTGACCAACATGCCCTCCTGGCTTGCGACGGCGTAGTAGGGCCGCGTCTCGTCGGGCCGAAGGGGCAGGGCAGCGGCCTCGCGTAGGCACGCGCTGAGCTCTTGGGTCCGCGGCTCGGACAGAAGCCCGACGGCGTCCGCGCGGCAGCGCTGGCAATGCTTCATCTGGGGAAGGTAGGCCGCCGCGGCGTGGCGGACCCACGCCAGTTGGGCGGGCGACGGCTCCGGGGTCTCGGCGAAGGCGGTTCCTGGCGTCGGCAGAAGCGGGATGCAGTTGAACAGGTCGGCGCCCTGGGCCGCGACCGCGCGGGCTATCTCTACCACGTGCTCGTCGTTGACGCCGGGGATGAGGATGCAGTTCACCTTGACCGTGAGCCCCTGCTCCTTCAGCCCCCGCAGGGAGGCCCTCTGGCGCTCCGCCATCAGACTGCCCGCCGGTGCCCCACGGTACGTCATGCCGCGGTCCCGCACCCAGGCGTACACCCGGCCGCCGACCTCCGGGTCCACGGCGTTGATGGTCAGCGTTACGTGGCTGACGCCCGCCTCCGCCAAGGCGTTGAGGTGGGGCGGCAGCCCCAGACCATTGGAGGAGACGCAGAGGTGCAGGTCCGGGTAGCGCTGATGGACCAGCCGGCAGGTCTCCAGGGCCTCCCCGGCGTTGGCGAAGGGGTCTCCGGGCCCGGCGATCCCCACCACCGAGATGCGCGGCTCGCGCTCCAGAACGCGCTCTAGGTACACCAGGGCTTGCCCGGGCGAGAGTACGGCACTGGTGACGCCCGGCCGGCTCTCGTTGGCACAGTCGTACCCGCGGTTGCAGTAGCTGCACTGAACGTTGCACTTGGGAGCCACCGGAAGGTGGACTCTTCCATAGAGCCCCTTCGCCTCGGCGGAGAAGCAGGGGTGCCTGCGGAGGTTGGGGTTCATCGATGCCATCATCCTTCATCTAGGCCGCGTCCCGCGCGGCGCGGGGTTCTACACGCTCTCGTTAGTGGTGCGGGCTAGGCCAGCGGTGGGCCACGACGGCTGGTGCAGCCCGGCGGGAGCCGGCTACATGTAGCTGTAACCGACCGGTGACGAGGACTGCCGGCGCTCCAGAACCGTGTTCACGACACGGTCGAAGAGCTGCTGGGCGCCGCGGTACCCCACGTGCAGGATCCGCTGGGCGCCAAGCCGGTCGTGGATGGGGAAGCCAACCCTGACCAGGGGGATGCCGAGGCGGCGGCTGAGGGCGTACCCCTTGCTGCTGCCGATGAGAAGGTCGGGGCCCAGCATCTCGGCGCGGCGCCCAACCGCGTCAAAGTCGGCGTCTTCCAGCACCTCCGGCTGCTCATCCAGGCTGACTGCCGCGCGGCGGACAGCCTCGGCCAGCCGGCCGCCGCGTCCACCGGAGGCCGCGAGTACCGGCCGCACCCCGACCTCCGACAGGAAGGCGCACAGGCCGGCCACCAGGTCCTCCTCGCCGTAGACAACGGCCCGAAGGCCGGATAGGTACTTGTGGCCGTCCACGTACGCGTCCACCAGCCGCCCCCTCTCGTCCTGGTGCTGGGCCGGAGTGCCCCGCCCGGACAGCGCTTCCAGCAGCTCGAAGAAGCGGTCGGTCTCGCCGACCCCCAGGGGCGTTCCCAGCCGGTGGCAGGGTACCCCGCGCGCATCGGAGAGGTAGCTGCCCGCGCTGCCAGTTCGCGCCAGGGCGCGGCCAAACTCCAGGGTCGCCCGAGCGCTGCCCAAGGCTCGGATCGCCGCCAGGGGGGTTCCGCCCTCGGGGATGCGGGGGTACTCCGCCAGGGCGGGGCCGTCCAGGGTCCGCGAGTAATCCGGCAGAACGGTGGCCTCCAGGCCGAAGTCGGAGAGGACCTCCTTGAGGTAGCGGAGGTCAGCGGGAGAGACCATGCCGGGCAGCAGGCCCAGGCGCTCCGTGGGCTCGCCGGGCTCCGCCAGCGACGCTACCAGCGCACGCACGGCGGCGTGGAACCCCTCCGAGTGGGTGCCGGAGTAGCTGGGGGTTGAGACGTGGAGGATCTCCGGCAGCTCCGCTCCCGACGAATCGCGGCGGTACTCGTTCAGCAGCATGGGCACGTTGTCGCCGATCGTCTCGGAGAGGCAGGTGGTCGCGACGCCGATGAGCGCTGGCGCGTACTTGGACCGAACGTTCCCCAGGCCCGCCTTGAGGTGGGACCCGCCGCCGAACACGGCCCCCGCCTCGCTGAAGCTGGAGGATGCCACGTCCATGGGCTCGTGAAAGTGGCCGATGACGTAGCGGCGTATGTAGGTGCCGCAGCCCTGGGAGCCATGGAGAAAGGGCACGGCGCCCTCCACACCTCGGAAGGCCAGGCAGGCCCCCAGAGGCGCGCAGAGGCTGCAGGCGTCGGTGGTTGCCGCGGCGGCCGCGCTAGGCTTCATCGGGTACCTCCCGGCTCTCGAGGGCCTGGCAGGTCGCGCGGCGCGCCAGGGTCCAGGGGCTGAGCGATCCGCGCGCGGCGGGGCACCAGACGCCACACGGGGCTGGTGACGGAGGCATGGACCTCCTTCGCGAAGTTAAGCATCCCCACGAAGCCCTCTAGGGGAACCTGCCGTTGGTGGTTATGGTCGCAGAAGCCCACCCCCAGCTTGTAGGCGATGGGCCGCTCCTTTACCCCACCGATGAAGAGGTCCACGTCCTTCTCCGCCAGAAAGGAGGACATCTCCAGAGGGTTGGAGTCATCGACGATGATGGTGCCCTCATCCGTGATCCGCTCCAGACCCTGGTAGTCCTCCAAACTGCCGGTCTGGGAGCCGACCATCACGACCTCCATGCCCAAGAGCCGGAGCGCCTTGACCAGGGAGTGCGCCTTGAAGGCCCCGCCAACGTAGAGGGCGGCCCGCTTGCCGATCAGGGCTTTCCGGTACTCCAGAAGCTGAGGATAGAGCGCCGCCAGCTCCTCGCGCACTACGTCCTGGGCCCGAGCCATCAGCGCCTCGCCGCCGAAGAAGCGTGCCACCTCGTACAGGGCCTCCGACATGTCGTCCACGCCGAAGTAGGAGACCCGGCGGAAGGCGATCTGGTACCGGTCCTCCATCATCCGGGCGAGCCGCACGGTGGAGCCCGAGCACTGAACCAGGTTCAGCCTCGCGCCGTGAGCTCGCTGGATATCGGCCACCCGGCCATCGCCGGTGATGCCCGCCACCACCTCGACCCCCATGCGCTCCAGGTACTTCCTGATGATCCAGATCTCGCCCGCCAGGTTGAAGTCGCCCAGCAGGTTCACACTGTGGGGGCCGATGCCGGAAGTATCGCCCGATCCGACCAGGCTGAAGAGGGCCGCGCAGGCCGCGGCATAGCCATCCTTCTTGGTGCCCTTGAAGCCTGGGGAGTCCACGGGCAGCACCGGGATGCCCGTGTCGCGGCTCACGGAGCGGCAGACCGCATCCACGTCGTCGCCGATGACGCCCACGATGCAGGTGGAGTAGACAAAGGCGGCCTTGGGCTGGTGCCGCTCGATGAGCCGCAGCAGCGCCTCGCGGAGCTTGACCTCTCCGCCGAACACCACGTCCAGCTCCCGCAAGTCCGTGGAGAAGCTGTGCCGGTGAAGCTCCGGCCCGGACGAGAGCGCGCCGCGGATGTCCCAGGTGTAGGCGGCACATCCGATGGGACCGTGCACCAGGTGCAGGGCGTCCACGATGGGATAGAGCACCACCCGGGAGCCGCAGAAGACGCAGGCCCGCTGGCTGACGGAGCCGGAGACGCTTGCTTTGTCGCAGTCCATGGCGAAGGGCTTCTGGCCCTTGCGATGCACCTGCGCGGCGCGGTCTACCAGTAGGTCCGGCATAGCTGCCTCCTGTTCATGCCACCGGCGGCGCGCGGCCGCCGTACCGCTCCGGGCCGGCTCACATCACCAGCTCAAGCCGCTCGTCCGGGCAGTCGCGGTCCTGGCGGTCCTGCAGGGCGCAGAGAAGCCGCTCCAGAAGCCGCAGCCCGCCCAGGTAGCCCACCGACGGGAAGTAGCTGTGCCCGATGCGGTCAAGGATGGGGAACCCGAAGCGTACGTAGGGCACGTCCTCGGCCCGGGCGATGAACTTGCCGTAGGAGTTGCCCACCAGCAGGTCCACGGGCTGGTCCTTCAGCCATTGATGCAGCAGGAAGAGGTCCGCCGCGGCTCGGACGTTGGCGTCTGGGCAGACGGGCTTCAGGATCTCGCGCACCCGCCGCTCGAAGCGGCCGCCGGGGGTGCCGGTAAGTACGTGGATGGGGCGCATCCCTAGGTCGACCAGGAACTCCGTCAGGGCCGTGACGTGGTCGGGATCCCCAAAGACCGCCACCCGCTTGCCGTGTAGGTACTGGTTGGTATCGATCATGGCGTCCAGCAGGCGGCCCCGCTCATCCATCAGCGCTGCGGGCACGTCCTTGGCGGCGATGTCGCGGAGCGCGTGGAGCAGGCGGTCCGTGGCGCGCAGGCCCAGCGGCAGTTCGAGGACCTCGCAGGGTACCTGGTAGGCGTTGTCCAGAGCGACCGCCGCCTCTTCGGAAGCGAAGGGCCCCAGGGCGACCGTCGCCACCGAGTCACCGGTGGACTTGAGCTGTTCGAGAGTGACGCCACCCTTCGGGTAGAAGGCATAGTGGCCTGTCTGGGGCGTGTCCAGCACGTCGGAGGTGTCCGGGAACAGGACGGTGCTGATCCCCATGGCGGAGGCGATCCGCCGCAGCTCCCGCATGTCGGAGGGATCCACGAAGCCGGGCACCAGGTTCACCTGGTTCAGCGCCGAGCCGGAGGACTCCGCGAAGGCGGTGACCATCGCCTTCGTCATGTTGGAGAAGCCGGTGACGTGCGAACCCACGTAGCTTGGCGTGTTGGCGTGGAAGACGCGCTTGCCGGCCGGTATCAGCCCCTCTTCCCTGGCCTTGGCAACGATGGTGGGGATGTCGTCACCGATGGTCTCAGAGAGGCAAGTGGTATGCACGGCGATGACGTCCGGCTGGTAGATGGCGAAGATGTTGTGAATGGCTTGGGTCAGGTTGGCCGAGCCGCCGAAGACCGAGGACCCCTCCGTGAAGGAGCTGGTGGAGGCCATCACCGGCTCCTTGAAGTGGCGAGTAAGGTGGCTTCGGTGGTAGGCGCAGCAGCCCTGGGAGCCGTGGCTGTGGGGCAGGCACCGATGGATCCCCAGGGCCGCGTACAGGGCCCCAATCGGCTGGCAGGTCTTGGCCGGGTTCACTCGCAGGGCATGGCGCTCCACCACCCCGCGAGGCGTCAGATCTAGCATCGAGGTTCCCTTCCAACTAAACGCTTGAGCGTATGGCAGGCGTAGATGCCCCAACCCTGGGGATCTGGGACGGCGCGCCAGGGGATGGCCGCGCCTTGGGCACGACCTACCGCGAGCAGAACTGGGCGCGGAGTGAGGGCTCCTTCTGCCAGGGCGCCTGGACCATGCTCCACAGCGCGCTGTTGATCATACGATCGATCTCCTGGTAGAAGTTGGCTGCGCCCTGGAACCCCGCGTAGGGGCCGCCGTAGTCGTAGCTGTGGAGCTGCTTGCAGGGGACGCCCATCTTCTCGACCACGAACTTGTCCTTGATGCCGGAGCAGAAGATGGCCGGCTGGTACCGCTCGATCAGCAGCTCCATCTCGTGGTGGCTGATGTCGTCGATGACCAGGGAGCCCTCGGGCATGTCCGCCATCATGCCCAGGTAGTTGCCCAGGTCCAGCCCCGCGCCGCGCAGGGAATCCAGCTCCTGCGGGCTCCTGCGGGCTCGGTACCTGTCCGGATCCGGGGAGACTCTGAGCTCCTCGATGTTGCGCGTGTCGGCATCGACCTTGATGCGAGGGAGAACGGCGCGGCCCTCGTAGTCGTCCCGATGGGCGAACTCGTAGCCGGCGCAGACGGTCGGCATGCCGATGTCCTTGAAGAGCTCCTGGTAGTGATGGGCTCTGGAGCCGCCCACGAAGAGCATGGCCAGCTTGCCGGCGCAGCGGGAGGTAGCCGCGTCGCGGACAGGCTTCAGACGCGCCATCTCCTCCGCGATCACCGCTTCCACCCGCGCCGTGAGCTCCGCGTCCTGGAAGTAGGCGGCGATCTTCCGCAGCGACTTGGCGGTGGCGTCGGCGCCGATGAAGTTCACCTTCACCCAGGGGATGCCGAACTTGGTCTCCATCATCTCTGCCAGGTAGTTGATGGAGCGGTGGCACATGACCGTGTTCAGGTTGGCGTGGTGGGCGCGAGCGAGGTCCGCGTAGGTCGCGTCTCCACTGAAGGTGCTCACCAGCTCGATCCCGCAAGCTTCCAGGACTCGCTCTATCTCCCAGGCATCGCCGCCAATGTTGTACTCGCCCAGCAGGTTGATGGAGTGGGGCGACGCCTGAGCCTCGTCATCCTCTCCGACCACGTGCTTGAAGAGCCCGTTGTTGGCGATATGGTGGCCCGCCGACTGGCTCACGCCCTTGTAGCCCTCGCAACTGAAGCCAAAGACGTTGATGCCCAGCTCCGCCCTCATCTCACGGGCCACGGCATGGACATCGTCGCCGATGAGCCCAACGGGGCAGGTGGAGAAGATGGCGATGGCCGCGGGGTGGAAGAGGTCATTGGCCTCCTGGATGGCGGCGCGCAGCTTTTTCTCTCCCCCGAAGATGATCTCTTGCTCCTGGAGGTCGGTGGAGAAGGCGTAGGGGATGAGGTTCAGCTCTCCCGGCTGGGATCGCGCCAGGTTCCTCCGGGTGCCCCAGGCGTAGTAGGAGCAGCCGATGGGCCCGTGGACGATGTGAACGACGTCCCGGATGGGGCCCAGAACCACTCCCTTGCAGCCCGCGTAGCAGCAGCCGCGTTGGGTGATGATGCCCGGAATGGTCCGAACGTTGGCCTGGATCTCCGGCGGCTCGCCCGGGTCATTGATGACCAGTTGCCTCGCGCGCTTGCGGGCTACCTTGGTGGGGTAGCTCCGCAGCAGTCCCTCCACCGCCTCCCTCGGTTCCGGCGCCACTGCGACCGGTGCCGGAGGAGGGCCGCCGACCCTGATGCCCTCGTTGCCCTCTGATTCAATCATCACTGCTCTCCAAACCCGCATAGGGCACGAGGCACTTGCGCGTCGTGCGGGGCGCGGGCTTCCACGCGCTCTCGCGAACAGAACAGGCTAACCCGCGTACCTCGGGGGCGGGGGCCCCTACCTGGCCTCGTTGACCGCGACATCGCCCGTCTCGCCGGTACGCACCCGAACCGCGTCCAGCACCGGCATCACGAAGATCTTGCCGTCGCCCGCCATCCCCGTGAGGTTGGTCTCGATGAGCGTGTCCACTACCGTCGATACCTTGTCATCGGGCACCACTATCGTCAGCAGGCGCTTCGGAATCAGCTTGGGGCCCTGCCCCAACTGAGCTATGGCCTCCTCATGGCCGGCCTCCGCGCCCTTCAGAAGGCGGAAGTCCACGTGTCCCTTGCCCCGCCCCAGCACCTTGGTCGCGCTGAAGGAGGAGATCCCCGCCTGGGCGAGCGCCTTCTTGGTCTGATTCATCATGTTCATGCGAATGATTGCCATAACTTCCTTCACGGCCAAGTCCTTCTTGTAGCCCTCCCCGTTCATCCGGCGCGCCAGACCAGGCAGGAACAGGGGTCCACTCGATTCCACGATCAGCAAGGTTAGCCGCGGACCCAGCGGCGCGCGGCCTGAGCCCTCAGGCAACCGTCTCCTTCGCCCCGGTGCTGATGGTGTAGACCTCCTCTACCGGGGAGACGAAGATCTTGCCGTCTCCGAACGCCCCGCTCTCGCCCGTCCGGGCCGCCCGCAGGACCGCCTGAAGGACGAAGTCCTTGTCCTCGTCGCGGACGACTACCAGCAGCAGGTCCTTGGGCAGCTCGTCATAGTGGACCTCGCCGACCCTCAGGCCGCGCTGCTTGCCGCGCCCGTAGACACTGAGCTTGGTGACTGCTGGGAAGCCAGCCTCCAAGAGGGAGGCCATCACCTCATCGCTCTTCTCTGGCCGAACTATGGATCGAATCATAACCATGGCTCTATCTCCCGCCCTCCGGAACGCGGCGGCCCGGCGGACGCCCTGCTTTGAGGGACGCGGCCCGCCTCCTCGGCCGGCTCGGCTTCCGCCGGCTTCTACGCAGCAATGCCGTACTCAATCAGTAGGGACTCCAGCTCATCCGTGTGCATAGGCTTGGGGATAACGAACGTATCGTTGCCGTCTACGGCCTTCGCCAGGTTCCTGTAGTGATCGGCCTGCGTGCAGGTCGGCTCAAAATCGATGACGGTCTTTCGATTAATCTCCGCCCGCTGGACCATGTTGTCCCTGGGCACGAAGTAGATCATCTGAGTGCCGAGCTTCTCCGCGAAGGCCCGAATCATCTCCTCCTCGTTGTCGCACTTGCGGCTGTTGCAGATGATCCCACCCAGGCGAACGCCGCCGCTGTCCGCGAACTTCTTGATGCCCTTGCAGATGTTGTTGGCGGCATACATCGCCATCATCTCGCCGGAAGCGACGATGTAGATCTCCTGGGCCTTTCCCTCTCGGATCGGCATGGCGAAGCCGCCGCAGACCACGTCGCCCAACACGTCGTAGAAGACGTAGTCCAGGGCCTGGTCCTCCTGGTAGGCGCCCAGGGACTCCAGCAGGTTGATGGAGGTGATGATGCCCCGTCCGGCGCAGCCGACGCCGGGCTCGGGGCCGCCGGACTCCACGCAGACCGTGCCGCCGTAGCCGGAGCGGCGGATGTCCTCCAGCTCTACGTCCTCGCCCTCCTCGCGAAGGGTGTCCAGCACGCTCTTCTGGGCCAGACCCCCCAGGAGAAGGCGCGTCGAGTCCGCCTTGGGGTCACAGCCAACGACCATCACCTGCTTGCCCATCTCAGCCAAGCCGGCGACGGTGTTCTGGGTGGTGGTCGACTTCCCGATCCCGCCCTTTCCGTAGATAGCCACCTTACGCATGGTTGAACTCCTTGTTCGTTTGCCGTGGTGGTGCACTGGGAGCCGCCTTGTCGTGAGACTCCTCACAAACACCAGTCACCGCGTACGAACCCATACTACCGGGCAGCGATTTCCGGGAGATGACTGTGGGGTTACGCCGGTGTTGCGCGGATGTGACGGGGGTGTGAAGCTGCCGAGAACCCTTGAGTCGCCCTAAAGAAGCCGCGGCCGAACGCCAAGGATGTAAGGGAGGTGTCACCTGGGATGGGTCGATGGGTCGATGGGAGGGGCCTCAGAGGGTGCGGAGCTGTGGTGCCAACTGCCCCTCACGCCCCTACCCCCTCTCCCGCGCGGCGGGCGAGGGGTCTCAGGTGCAGCTTTGGTGGCCGCAAGAGCTTCGGTAGAGCTTCAGGGTCTGCCACAGCCCCCCCAGTTGCGCCCCCTCGCCCGCCGCAGGAGAGGGGGTAGGGGCGTGAGGGGCAAGTTGGCACCACAGTTCCGCACCCTCTGAGGCCCCTCCCATCGACCTAACGACCCAACGACCCACCCTCGATCCCGCGCGTCTGAAAGGAAGAGCCGTCGTGTCCGTTCGATCCGTCTCACTGCTCTGGGCCGCTGTGCTTCTGCTGGCGAGGCCCCTCGGCGCCGCCGAGGAGCCCAAGGCGAGCGCGCCCAGGGTGTCGGCCAAGCTCAGCACCAACGACCCGGCCAACCTCTTCTTCGCGGACGACTTCACCTCGGGAAAGACGCCCATCACCATCTCCGTGGAGATGACCAACCTCAGCGCGGCACCCCTGAAGCTCAGCAACCACTGGACGCTGAGGGACCATACCGGGCAGCGGCTGCGCGATCAGTCCATGAAGAGGACGGAGCTGGCGGGTTCCGCCACGGACAAGTGGTTCGTCACCTTCCGGCCCGGCGCCGACATCTCTCGCCAGGGCTGGTTCCGCTTCACGCTGAAGACCGCCGGCGACAAGCAGGACAGTGAGTGGAGCCTCTCCTTCGCCATCCTCCCGCGCCCCGCCGCGGGGACGCGCGAGGGTTCACGCTTCGGCCTTTCCGTCACCAACCCGGACGCCCGGGCCTTCGAGGTGATGCGGCGGCTGGGCGCCCGCTGGCTGCGTACGGACAGCGGCTGCTCCTGGAGCAGCTTCGAGCCCCAGAAGAAGGGCGAGTACGTCTGGGATGCCTTCGACAAGCTGGTGGCCGACTGCAAGGCCCACGATCTGCTGCTGCTGCCCTCGCTCGCGTACGCCCCGGACTGGGCCGCGCAGCGCTCCACGGACGGCCAGGCCTTCCAGAAGAGGGACGCCCCGGAGAAGGCCGAGGACTATGCCGACGCCGTGAAGGCGGCCGTCACCCGCTACTCCAAGGACGTCCGCTGCTTCGAGGCCTGGAACGACCCGCAGGTGATGGGCTGGACCTGGCACGCCTCCGCGCAGCAGTACCGCGACCTCCTCAAGGCCGCCCATGCCGCCCTCAAGGGCGCCAGCGCGGACAGCTCCCTGGTGGCCTCCGCCTCCAGCGCCAGTCACCTGAGGGACGTGGTCTTCGCTCAGGGCGTCAGCGCGGCGGAGAGCGTGGACCAGACCTCCTTCCACACCTTCAGCACCACCGCGCCGGAGGAGGAGCTGCTCTGCCAGGCTGAGTTCGCCGCGCTGCTTTCCAAGGCCGCCGGAAAGACTCAGGTCCGGGATACCGAGGCAGCCTGGCAGCTCTGGGACTCCCCCAAGCTGACGGACTACGTGCCCCGCGCCTACGCGGTCAGCGCCCTCGCGGGCCTTAGAACGCTCTGCTGGTCGACCCTGGCCGACCAGGATACGGGCCTCTTCGACTCCAGCTTCCAGCCTCGACCCGCTGCGGCCGCCTATGCCGTGTGCGCCCAGATGCTGGACGGCGCCGCACTGGTCGAGGACCTCTACCCTTACTCGCACACGCTCTGGGGCGCTCTGCTGAAGAACACCGAGGGTCGCAAGGTCGCCGTGCTCTGGACCACCGGTGACCGCGGCAGCCTGGAGCTGACCACCCCAGGTGACGTTCAGGTCTACGACATCATGGGCAATCCCACCGGCCAGCGGCGCGGCAAGAGCGTCACCGTGCCCCTGGGGCCCGAGGTCACCTACGTGGTCTCGACGGGCGACCAACTCCAGCTTCTGACCGCGCTACGACAGGCCAAGACGCGTGAGGTCGCCCCGGTCACGGCGCGCGCCCTGCCCTTCACCACGGAGATCGGCTCCACGCCGGCCATCCAGGTGCTGGTCACCAACGAGTCCAACCGTCCCTTCTCCGGCGATATGTCGGTGAAGGCCCCCGCCGGATGGAAGCTGATGACGCCGCGCCAGCGCTTCGGGCCCATCCTGCCTGGCGCCTCGATGTCGGTGCCCTTCCTCACCACCACGGCCATCACCAGCACGGACAACCAGTATCCGGTCAGCTTCTCCATCCTGCCCCTGGATCGCGGCTGGTTCAGCACGCCCTGGAAGTACGAGAAGTCGCAGATCCTGTCGGTCGCGGCCGCCACGAAGGGAACGCCGACCATCGACGGCGACTTGTCGGACTGGAAAGAGGCGCTGCCCCAGCGGATGAACCGCAAGGAGTTTCTGTCGCCCTTCACACCGGAGGCGCTTCAGAAGGCCTGGACACCGGGCAACCTGAGCGCGACCTTCTACACCCGCTGGGACGCGGACAACTTCTACTTCGCGGCGGAGGTGCAGGACAACAACCACTCCCAGGCCAGCTTCGCGGACAACCCCTACGCCCTGCCCTTCGACGGCGACACGATCCAGCTCGCCTTCGGCTCCGACCTGGAGGAGGGCCGCCTCAAGCCCGCCGACGCCCCGAACGCCCGGCGAGGGCTGCTTTTCGACACTGACTACGAGCTGGCGATGAGCCTCACCCCCAAGGGCCCGGAGCTCCTGCTGCTGAAGACCCCCCAGACGCATCATCAGAGCTACCTGCCCACCAACCCCGAGATCGGGCTGGGCCTGGTTCCGGACGCCAAGCTGGCGGTGAAGCGGGACGACCTCAAGGAGACGACGGTCTACGAGTGTGCCATCCCCTGGAGCCTGCTGAAGGGCGTGGACCGCAAGAAGCTGCGGCTGGACGTGCTGATCAATGACCGGGACAAGGAGGAGCGGGGCGCCGCGATGGAGTGGTCGGCGGGCCTGGGTGAGAGCCAGGGCAACACGCTGACCTTCAGCCCGAGCTGGCGCTACCACCTGGCGAACCAGGCGCCGTGGACCTTTCTAGGTGGAGGTCAGTAGAGGGCGCGTCACCCAGGACAACCGGGTAGCAGGGGAAGAAGAGAGAGCAGGGAAGACCGGCCGCTGAAGGCTGAGCCCCTCCCTGCTCTCTTTCCGTGGGGGGCCGCAGGGACAGCAGGACGTAGAGCACCGAAGGCGGTCCGTCGGGCGTCTCACACCCTCGATGCAGCGTGCGCCGCGGCTATGAGGCGCCAAGCTGGACAAGGAGACGCGGTGAGTCTCGGTACAACCCCGGTTGGCGAACAGGAGAGGTCTCTGGCGTCGGAGCTTCAGGCGGCGCGGGACCGCAACTGGCGCCTCTTCCGGGCGCTGCTGAAGGGAAAGGGGGCAGAGCGGGCGCCGGACTACCTGCTGGTCACCGCGGCGCACGAGGGCCAGACGGCCGGCTGCCGCGAGGAGCTGGAGTGGCGGCAGCAGGAGCTGGGGCTGATTCCGGCCCGCACGCAGTGCCTGGCGTTGAGCGACCCGGCGGGCCAGCACGTCGGCAGCGGCGGCGTCACGCTGCTCGCCCTGGCGGAGGTGGCTCGTAGGGCCCTCGGCAGGGCCCCTCGCTCCGAGGCGGACTACCTTCAAGCCTTCAGGGGCAAGCGGGTGCTGCTGATCCACTCCGGCGGCGACAGCCAGCCCATCCCGCACGAGTCGCCGCTGGGCAAGGCCTTCTCCCCGCTGCCCGGCTTCAGCCCCATCGGAGGGCCACTGGGCCGTTTCCGCGAGACCTGGACCGCCTTTGATGAGCTCTTTGTCTGCCTCAGCGTGCTGCTCTCGCGGATGCGCGAGGGACTGGTGGTGGCGTCCGGGGACGTGGTGGTGCTGCTGGACGCCGCCTCGGTCAGCTTCAGGTCGGGCGTGATGGGTCTGGCCTGCCCCGCCCCCGCGGAGGTCGGTACGCGCCAGGGTGTGTTCCATCTGTCCCCGGAAGGGCGTCTGCTGGGGTACCACCAGAAGCCCTCGATCCACCGGATGGCCCACGAGGGCATCGTCGCGCGTGAGGACGGTAGCCTTCCGGTGGACGTAGATACCGGCATCATCTGTCTGGACCCCGACGGCGCCTCGGGGCTCGCCAGTTTGGGCATGGAGATCGCTTTCTCGGCGGGCGCGGCGGAGCCCCTGGACCTGTACCGCCACCTGCTGCCGACCCTCGCCCTGGCTCCGGAGAGCCGACTAGGGCTGTCGGCGGGCTGGCCCAAGCGCATCGCCGCGGAGTTCGGCGCCACGAAGCTGACGGCACACCGTCTCGAGCCGGCGGGGTTCGCCCGCTTCGATACTACCCGTGGCTTCATGTCGGCCTTCCGGCACGGCATGCCCGGCCTAACGCCGGACCCCAGGCCGTCCCGGTACGCCTCCTACCGCGCGGGACAGGCCCCGGAGAGCCCGCTGGCAGACCTGCGGCCAGGAGGCCGTGGGGACGGCGCCCAACCGCGGCCTGGTGGCGGCCTGTCGGTGGCCTCGTGGTCGGGTGCGTGCAACGGGTCGGAAGGCGCCGGATCCCTGATGGAGTGGTGCGACTTGCGCGGGGAGTGGTCCCTGGGCGAGGGGGCGCTGGCCTGTGACCTGCGGCGGCCCGGCGTGCCGGTGCACCTGCGGGCTCACGTGGTGGGCCACCGGATCCCCGTCTCCCTCCCCGGCCCCTCAGCGGGGCAGGCGCTCTCCGTGCTCCGGCTCTACGGTGTAGCAGACAACCCGAAGCTTCCGGCCGAGTCCGCGAACGGCGATGGTGGCGATCGCGCCACCCTCTTTGGCGAGCCCCTTGTCGCTTGGCTGGCGAAGCGGGGGATCTCGGCGGACGACGTGTGGCCGGGAGTGCCGTGCCCGGATCGCACCCTATGGAACGCCCGCCTCTACCCCGCCGCGGAGCCGCCCCAGGACCTCCGCCTCACCCTGTGGATGCAAGAGGCCAGTCCTCCGCCGCCGGACCTTCTGAAGGCTTGGCTCAACAGCCCGCGCGTCTCGCTGGAGCAGTGCTTCCACGTGGTGGACCTGGTGAAGCTGCGCCGGCAGCGGAGGGAGCTGCAGGACGCCCTCGAGCTCGACTCCTGGGCCGACCTACTGCGGACGGACATCTCCAGCGATGACCTTCTGGATGTCGCAAGCCTGCAACACCTGGCTCCCGGCGGCTCGCCGCTGGAGCGCCTGTTGGAGCAGAGCGGGGATCCGCTGCTTCGCGCTCGAGTCTGCCGGGTGCTGGCCGACTTCCGGCACCGCCTGGCCGGTATGCCGGGTGCCGGGCACCGTGGGCTGGCTGGTAGGGAGCGGGGAGCGGCCGCCCTCGCCACCCTTCGAGAGCCCAAGAGCGTGCTTCGCCAGAAGGCCGTGGAGCTGGAGGTCCAGGCCTTCAGGCACGTGTCCGACGCGATTCGCTCCGTCTGGCACCTGGAGCTGGCGTCCCTGGCGCTGGAGCCTGGGGAGAGCGCGGTGGCGGAGTGCCCGGCGCGGCTGGACTTCGGAGGCGGGTGGTCGGACACCCCGCCGCACAGCCTGGAGCGCGGCGGAGTGGTGCTGAACGCCGCCGTGGCGCTGAGCGGCCGGGCGCCCA
>DASXUI010000370.1:0-4935 GCA_036504955.1 Armatimonadota bacterium | reverse complement strand
CCCCTTAGCCTCCTGTCCCCTATCCTCGTGAAGGCCCGGCGGGGCACTGGTCTCTAAGCCTGTGAGAGCGCCCCGCGGTCTGCTGGGGAGCTCGGGATGGGGCGCCACGCGCGGTGGCTTGGGGTGGCCGAAGCCGGCGCGCCCCGGGCCTCATCCTCTCCCCATATAGCAGAGCCGGAGCCCGCCTCGCACCTCGGCTGGTCTCCGGGCGGCCGGCCGCGAGGCGTCCCCTGGTAGAGCCGGCCTAGTGGCAGGGACGCGCGCTGCCCGCGAGCCTGTCGCGGCTGGTGAGTGGTCTGGTCACCACGGGCTTGCGGTACCCATCGCGGGCTAAGGAGCGTATGATGCTACATAAGAAACGCTGGCTGTATCTCATCGCGGCCCTGATCCTGGTTGGGCCGCTGTTGGTGGCGGGAGCCCGGCGACTCAAGGCCGCCCCGGCGCCCGCACGGGGGAAGGCATCGATGGCTTCGCTCATCGCGCTGCCGGACCATGGCATGGCGGAGGCGCCGGCGATCTCCAGTGGGGACCTGCGCTTCTTCGCGAAGGACGGCACCTACGGGGGCTCCTGTCCGCTGAAGCACACGGACGTCTCGGCGGAGGTCTCCGGCTTCGTGAGCCGGGTGACAGTCACCCAGGAGTTCACCAACCCCAGCAGAGAGCCCATCGAGGCCGTCTACGTCTTCCCGCTCTCGGATGGGGCCGCGGTGGACCGGATGACGATGACTATCGGCGACCGCGTGATCAAGGGCGAGATCAAGCGCCGGGAAGAGGCGCGGCAGATCTACGAGCAGGCCAAGGCCGAGGGCAAGCGCGCCAGCCTGCTGGACCAGGAGCGGCCCAACATCTTCACGCAGTCGGTGGCCAACATCCTGCCCGGCGACAAGGTGCTGATCACGCTCAGTTACACGGAGGCGCTGAAGTTCCAGGACGGCTCCTATGAGTTCAGCTTCCCAACCGTGGTCGGCCCCCGGTACATCCCAGGCGGGACGCCCAGACCTACCCCTCCCATCAAGGGCCGTCCGATTCCACTGACCGGCGGCCCGGCCTCCTCCGCTCCAGGCAGCGGACCCGCGGCGAGTCTGGCCACCGTAACACCCCCCGGCAACCTGCGTTCGAGGCCCGTTCCGGAGACGCCCAGTACCACCGGCGTGGTGACGGACGCCGACCGCATCACTCCGCCCGTGACGCCCCCCAACACTCGGGCTGGGCATGACCTCTCCATCCAGGTGAAGCTGGACGCCGGAGTGCCCCTGGGTGAGATCCGCTCCCTGCTGCATCCCATCGCCATCACCCGGATCGACAGCACGACCGCCCAGGTGAAGCTGAAGGACCAGGACGTGCTGCCGAACAAGGACTTCATCTTGCGCTTCGGCGTAGCGGGCGGGCAGGTCCGGTCCGGCGTGCTGGCCCACACCCGGGCTCAGGGCGACGGCTACTTCACGCTGGTGTTCCAGCCGCCTCCCAAGCCCGCCCGCGACTGGGTGACGCCCAAGGAGATGGTCTTCGTCATTGATACCTCCGGCTCTCAGATGGGTTGGCCCATCGAGAAGGCCAAGGAGACCATGAAGCTCTGCGTCCAGCAGATGAACCCGGACGACACCTTCCAGATGCTGGCCTTCAGCAACACGGTGACGCCGCTCTTCCAGAGTCCGCAGCCCAACATCGCCCGGACCCGCACGGAGGCGCTGGACTTCCTGACCAACCGGCTGGGGAACGGCGGCACGGAGATGCTGCCGGCGGTACTGGCCGCGCTGGACATCCCCCCAGACCCCAAACGGCTGCGCATCGTCTGCTTCATGACCGACGGCTACGTGGGCAACGACTTCCAGATCGTGGACGCGGTTCAGAAGCACCTGGGGGGCGCCCGGCTCTTCAGCTTCGGCATCGGCAACTCCGTGAACCGCTTCCTGCTGGACAAGATGGCGGAGGAGGGGCGAGGCGCGGTTGAGTACGTGACGCTGGATACCCCCGGCAGCGAGCCCGCGAAGCGCTTCGCGGAGCGCATCGCCAACCCACTACTGACCGACATCAAGGTCGATTGGAGCGGGCTGGAGGTTAATGACCTCTATCCCAGCCGCCTGCCGGACCTCTTCAGCTCCGGCCCGGTGGTGCTGACGGGGCGCTACTCCCGGGCCGGCAGCGGCGCGGTGCGGGTGAGCGGCTTCCTGGGCGGCAAGCCCTGGAGCGAGACGCTGGACGTCTTGCTTCCGGGCCGCGAGGCTCAGCACGACGCTTTGGCGCCGCTGTGGGCGCGCGCACGCATCGACGACCTGAGCTCCCAGGACTGGATGGGCCAGCAGACCGGCGGCCCCAGGCAGGATGTGAAGGAGCAGATCACTCAGCTCGCGCTGGACTACAACCTGATGAGCCAGTACACCTCCTTCGTGGCGGTAGAGAACCTGAAGGTGACCGACGGCGGCAAGACCCGCCTGGTGCCCGTGCCGGTGGAGATGCCGGAGGGCGTGAGCTACGAGGGCATCTTCGGCGAGGAGAGCAAGCAGGACGCCTCGGTGAGGCAGCGCCTCAGCCGAAGAGCGACCGGCTTCGCCTACGGCGGTGCCGGTGGCGGCCTCAGTTCCTACGCCGCCAAGGCTCCCGTGCCCGGGCTTCGCCCGGCGACGCCCTTGAGTTCCTCCTTGGGGGTCACCGCCGCGCCACAGGCAACGACCCAGAACTACGCGCTCAGCGAGTCGGAGGCGTTGGACTCCATCGAGGTCAGGAAGGACTCGCCCGCGAAGCCGCTGGACAAGCTGGACCCAGGGCTGAGGGCCCTGCTCCCCGGCGAGAAGCCGGCAAGTGGCTCCGGCCCCGCGCCGAAGGTGACCAAGGGGAAGGTCGAGGTGCAGATCCGCCTGACAGACGTCTCCCAGAAGACGGTGGACGCACTGAAGGCTCTAGGGGTTGAGGTGCTGGCCACCTCGAAGGCCACGAAGGTAGTGGTGGCCCGGGTACCGGTGGCCAAGCTGGAGGCTATTGCCAAGTTGGTCCAGGTGCGCCGGATCAGTCCCGTCGCCCTAAGCTAACCCGCCCCTCATCCTTCACAAGCTGCTAGCGCGCCGGCGAAGGTCGGGCTCCCACAGGCGGCTCGTGGAGAGTAGAGGGCAGAAGAGGGCCATCCCGTGGGAGCCACGGGGCGGCACATGCAGACCTAGCTGGCGGCAGGCTCCCAAGCGGATATGCGCCTGGGAGCCTGCCGCCGCTGGGTACATCCTAACCCTCGCGTCGGGCGGACATGAGGGCCACGGCCAGGAACATGCCCGTTATCAGGCCGATGAGTATGCCTCCGGCCATCGCCACGCCCCAGCCGGTCATCCCGCCCACGGCCAGACCCGCCGTTCCCCCCGTCGCCATACCCCCCTGGCTCCCGGCCGCCGCTGCCGCGCCGACGGGGGGCAGGTCATAGGAGAGAGCTCGCTCAGAGCTAAGAGGGTCGTCTGCCATCCCTGGACTCCTTCCCATCCCCGCACGTCGCGGGAGCCGCGGATGGCTCGAGAGCAGCGCGGGGCCCACAAGCTCACGGTACCCGAAGCCTCTGGCCTGCTGTTCTTACCCAGGTTCCGCGCCCTCCGCCCCAACAAGCTGACCGGCACTCAGGGCTGCCCTGGGGCAGGCGCCACGCAGGGCCAATCCCGCCATCGGTTGAAAAGGAGAGCACAAGGCGGAACAACTGACTGAGCCGGGCCACGCCCGCTCGGCCGCGTGAGTCGTCGCCTTAGCCTGCGTTATTCACGAGAGCGCGCGGAAGCCCGCGCCATGCACGACGCGCAAGCGCCTCGTGCATTATGCGGGTTAGGGTGGCTCCCATGCTCCGCACGGTGTTCTGGCGCCCGGTGTGCCTTTCAGCCGTAGCCTGCGCCATTCACAGGGGCGGGTTGAGGCCCACGCCATTCGACACGACGCGCAAGCGCCTCGTGCATGATGCGAGTCAGGAACTAGGGGAAGCGCATGTCCGCGTCGTCAATGAACTTGGCCGACTTCAGCTACGCCGCTCCGGAGGACGCCCCGGCTCCCGGTGAGCTCCCGGTGTGGCGCGGCGGCCGGTGGGTATGCCCCGAGGAGGCCGCGGAGACCTTCGCTCGCCTGGCGCGCGGCGCGCCCACCAACCCCATGCTCCGCTACAACCTCGGAACCGCCTACCGACAGCAGGGCCGGCTTCAGGAGGCCATCGCCGCCTTCCGCGAGGCCCTCATCCTCAAGCCGGATCTGGCGGACGCGTGCAGCGACCTCGGAGCCACCTACGGCCAGATGGCCCTGTGGACGGAGGCCCTTCAGGTGCTTCAGGAGGCTGTGCGCCTGGACCCGGAGTCGGTGGAGCCCCGGATCCACCTGGCGATGGTCCATCTGGAGCGCGGCGATTGGTCCCAGGCCGTGGAAGCGCTGGAAGTGGTCACCCGCCTGCGGCCCACGGAGGCGGACGCGCACTACATCCTCGGGACCTGCTACCAGATGCTGGGCCACCGCGACAAGGCCCTGGCCCGCCAGCATCTGCTGGAGGACCTTTCCCCCCGACTGGCAAAGAAGCTGGCGGATGGTGACCGCTGGGCCCTGCCCGGAGTGCGAATCCCCCCGGGTGCTGACCCCACGCTGTAGGGGGCGCCGGTCGCCGGCGGGGAACGACACCACCAAGGGAATGAGGGGGTGAGGGACTGAAGAGGTGAAGAGGTGACAGGGGCCTCAGCGACTGGGGCGTCGGCGTCAGGGGCTGGGCGTGGTGCCCGGCGTCGGTCCGCCCGGCGGTGAATCGCCGGGCTGAGGGGCTCAATCCTCCTGAAGGAGGGTTCTGACCCCAAGTTGCGCCCTTGGTTCAGAACCCCGGTTCACCGGGATTGAGCCTCGGAGCCCGGCGATTCACCGCCGGGCGGACCGACGCCGGGCACCACGCCCAGCCCCTGACGCCGACGCCCCAGTCGCTGAGGCCCCTGTCACCTCTTC
>DASXUI010000369.1:0-32740 GCA_036504955.1 Armatimonadota bacterium | reverse complement strand
CACCCATGTTTTGAGCCTTGGCGACGCTGGCAAACTCGCTGTCACTGGTGCGGCTGGTGGCATACTCTCGCTGGAGGTGTCGGCCTCCAGCCCCAGCGAGGACTACGGGATTGGCTTTGCCGGGATAGCCGCGGACCCTGCCCAGCAGCCCCGCCTCACAATCACTCGGGTTCCAGACCTGCCTGCCCTGCCAGGATGGGAAGCATTGTGTCTTCTCGTGGGCTTACGGAGGCGACGAAGGCAGTAGCCCATACGATGAGGGGCAGGAGGCGGGTTCTCCTGCCCCTCATCGTTTCAGAAGCCGAGGGGAGCCGGCGTGGGTGTGGGCTGGTGCTTGGGGGTGACGCGCCTGAGGTAGTAGCCCCGGTGGAGGTTGTGCCCAGGCGACCGCTCCACACGAGGACTGAGAGCCCCTTCAGGATTTGGCTTGGCGAGTATCTGCCGGCCAGGAGCTATTGAACCCTGTGTCCCTTGATGTAGCCCCGCGTTCTATTGATGAGCACTGCCTGCCAGACGTCCCGGACCAGATCCATCTCCTCCGGCAAGATGGTGTAGCAAGCTTCCTCTGCGCGCATCCTCTTCGCTCCTTTCCGATACACTGAAGGGGGAGCCGATGATCGTGGCTCCCGTCGTGTATAGTCAGGGGCGGAGAATTTGTGACAGCCAAGGAGGGTCTTCTTTGGGAGGCCGGGGTGATGCGCGGGGACGTTTTCTATCTGGATCCGCGGCTGCTGGACTCTGTGGGGCAGTGAGGTGCCTGCCCGCGGATCGACTGCTGGCCCTGCCTTCGGGGGGCTTGAGACTCTGGGCCCATGAGCATGCCGTGTACCAGTTCCCCACGCGCGAGCTTGTGTTGTGGCTGCAGGAGCTGATTCGGGGACGGCGGGCTATCGAGATTGGGGCGGGGAACGGCTGGCTGGGGTGGCATCTGGGCATCCCGATGACGGACTCGTATCAGCAGTCGGAACATCCAGACACGATGCTCTACTATTAGGCGCTGGGCCACACTCCGACTCGCCCTTGTACTGGCTGGGTGCATCGGCTCACGGCGGCTGAAGCTCTGAGGCGCTTCCGTCCCCAAGGGGTGGCGGCTTGGGTGACTCAGGACCGGCTGGATGGACCTGGCTCCTACGATCCCGCGGAGGAAGGGAATGCCTGGGGCGTGGATTAGCTAGGGTTACTGCGGCAAGTGGAGACGTACGTTCACATCGGCAATGGGGCAGTGCATAGGAGGAAACGGGCGCTGTCGTTAGCCCACAGAGAGCTGCACTACCCCTGGCTAGTGTCCCGTGCCTCCCGCCCGCAGGAGAGCCTCATCTACCTGTGGGGTGAGTAAGCGACTGAGGGTTGCGCCGGGCCGTACGACGGTGGCCGGCACGGTGGATTCCTTGCCGTAGAGACCCATCCCGATCTTGTATAGAAGGGCACATCACCTGCAGCCGCCAAGTGGAGCCACAAGGACGGCGTCGCCAGGCACCTGCAGGGCCGCCGCTTGGTCTCGCTCGAACGGGAGGGGAACTACGGTGCCCGCCAGCCAATTAGCAGTCGATGTAGTCTGCCTGGCATGCCTGGCAGATCGCAGGTTTACGATCCTTCCAAGCAGGGATCTAAGGCTACATCTCAGGGAGCAGCATGGCTGCCGCAACCTGCACCAGTACATTGGCCGTCAGTCTGAGTACCTATCGAGGGTGCAGGGCGCATGTGTCTCGATCCCCAGCTTCAGAGCCGCGTGCGTGAAGGTACTGGGAGGGGTGGCCCCCCACCTGGCAGGGCTTCTGGAGCCTCGTGACTCACCCCAGAAGCTGCTCAGGGACACCGTTCCCAACATGGTCTGGGACGGGGTCAAGTTCCTAGGGGGCGGTCTTCTGGGGGCGTACGCTCAGGGCGTTACCCGCAGTGAAGGGCCTAAGTGGTTTGGGAGCCTCGCTCACCCAAGGCCGCGTGTGGAGCCGCCCTTGGGTGAGATCAGGCCATTCAGCGTCTACCTCACTGGGCAGACTGAGGTGCCGAAGCGCGAAGCGGATCCCAGGAGCAAGTTCACAGCCGGATGCTGCCTGATACAGGCGGCAATGGATCGCTCCACTCCTGGAGGAAGCGTGCTTCTTGGGCCGGGTCAATACGGGATCCCCACCATGTCCGCACCGTTGCACCTGAGGCCGAATGTATCACTCCTAGGTGTGGGGGCTGACGCGTCGCTTCTTCACACCATCTATGAACCGCCCGGCGCCCGCTATACCCTTGTTCGCGAATGTGCCATGGATGGTCGCTGCTCCGAGCGGATTCGGATAGCAGGGCTGAGTTTCAATGCGTGTGATGACAGGCATAGCTCAGCGCATGTTTTCTGCGCGCTGGCCTTCGGCGGGCCCAACCTGGCGGTGGAGATTGAGGATTGTGAGTTCACGGGCTGGCCCGTAGGGATAGCCGTCGAGAAGGGACCTGGCCGTATTTACCTCAGCAATGTGCGCTTTGTTGACTGCGGCTGCTGGGCGGTGGAGTCCGATCCCTGCAGTCTAGGCCGTATGTTGTGCCAGTCTGCCTACGGGGATCTTCCACTGCAGCCGACCACCGATTTCCGCATGGTCACGGGCAGTCCCACCGTTGTCTCGACCAAGGACTAGTTGGGGACGCCCGCCATGCAGAAGGAATCTGGAGTGTGTTAGACATCTCAGAGCACCGGAAGCAGAACGCTAGCCCATGGGAGTAGGGGTTAGGAGCGACGCCGTGTCAGATGGCGTACTAGCGGCTCCAGGGCGTGCTGCCGAACAAGGCGCCCCACCAAGCCGCGATTGGAAAGCCGTCTGGCTAGCGTGGGCGACAGCAAGTGGTAGAGGCGGATGAGCACTCTGCCCTGCCACCGCTCCACTAGGGTGTGGTCGCGCCATTGTCTGAGTGCCCGAACATCAGGATGGTTGGCATCTCCGTAGCAGGCGGTGGCAATGTAGCAGGGCCTGGATCGATTGTCGATCTCGATATGAGTGGAGCCTGAGGCCGTCGCGTGGTCAGAGACGATCCTGCTCTTGTGCCTGCCCCGCTTCAACTGCTCCGCTGTGGCGATGGTGGCCTGGATGTCGCCGTCAGCCGCCTTCGTCTTCACTCGGAGTTCCTCAAGCAGCACTTCTAGCCGAACGCCTTCTGTCGCGGCCAAGGCCCGAAGGCGCTCCTGCTCCTCGGTAGTGAGGGTACGCATGACGTACTCCACGAAGCTGAGTCGCCCTTCCTTGTGCTCCTGAGTGAGGGCCAGATCCTGAATACGCACTAGCAGTGTCTCGCTATCATCCGTTGCCATATCCTCGGGACCCTCCTTCCAGAAGCTGTCTTTGAAGCTCACATCCAACTGTGCGGTAGGAATCTCGAAACGGGTTCGCACCCTTACTCGCGCTCCCTGTTGGGCAATCTTCCTGAGACGTGACACGGTGGTAAGCTGTACCACCAAGTCCGCAAGTCTCTGCGTGGCGACATACCGCTCGGTCTCGGCCACCAACTCCGACATGGCCTGGGCGTCGCTTAGGGTCATCCAGCCGGCCACCTCATGGAAGTCGCTCGGCAGTTCTATCGCGCCCACGTTTCGCACTAAGCTGAGAGCGTTCTCCACGACCACCAGCATGCTCTGGTGATCAGCCACTTCCAGCGTCACATAGGCTCGGTGCAGGCACTGGAGGACTTGGCTCCTCACAGCCCTGACCAGCTCTAGCTTCTCGTCGTCCGTGATGAGCCTGGGCAGCAGGTCCAGGAGCCGGGTCATGGTCTGGCCGGAGACCTTCACCTGCCCTGAGCGCCACTTGGGGAGCGTTTCGATGGCGTACTGCTCGGCCTTGAAGCCATAGCGCTTGCCGTAGACACCCAGCAGTTGGCTCATCCGGGAAGCATCCAGGCCGTAGAAGAGGTCCCGCACCTGGTCAAAGCAGTCACCATACTTGCGGCGGAGGCGTCTCGCTTCCTCAACATGCTGGATGGCACGTTGACTAGAGGGGGTGTAGGCGCGGCGATACCGTCTATACCCGTAAGCCATTGCTTGGCTCCTCTTGCTTGTGCGTTGCGGGGTACTGGATGAGCGGACAGTGGTGGCTAGGCGGCTGTCCGTGATGGGGAGTTCTGTCGGTGCGGTAGGCAGTCCTTCTGGGTGAGCTGGTGAGGGCTAGAGGGCACGTCAGACTGGACGAGTATCTGGAAGGGCGTCACTTGCATGGCAGCCCACAGGATCCGCGAACGGAAGGAGAAGCGAGGGACCGCACAGGGTTCTTCACGACGCCTGACAGAAGCTACGCAGATACCTACCGAACTCAGGGCGGAGCTTGCCTGGCGAGTTCTATGTGGCGGAGGAGCCGGCTCACCCCATGGGTCTGGTGGGGAATCCTGAGCATCCGAAGCTGATGCTGTAGGGACTTCAGGAGGAGGCGGAGCTGCTAGAAGATGACTACCTTGATGGTAAGATGCCCAGAAGCGCCGCCCCCTACTTGGTGGCCGTTGGGAAGCTGAGGAAGCTGTCAGCCCCTGAAGTGCTGAACGCGGTGAAAGAGACCCAGTTCGCCCACGGGACGAGCTTGTATGGCGGCCTCTTGGCCTCAGACATCCCGGCCCAGATTGCTCCCCGGCACGGATTCGACAGCATCAGGGCGCTGGAGGGGAAGCATCCCGTCACTGTCTACCTGTAGAAGCCGCTCTTCACCTTAGTTGGGAGCTGGTGTAACAGACGCTGCGGGCAGGGAAGCATGTGCCAGAGCGCGTTCGGGCTGGTTGTCCAGGGCTGTAGATGGCCCGTTGGTGGCACCCGTGAGGCCTGTTGGTACCGAAGAGGAGACCCTGCCAGGAGCCTCCAAGAGGGGACCAGGTAGATGGTGCTCCCAGAGACCAACAGAGCATACCCATGCAGTCCTGACGCGCCTACCCAACCGTCAGCGCGTGGCCACCCGATTCCCCCCTAGGAAGGGAGGGGTCACCGTGCCCGCCAGCGCAACACCGAACAGCGTTGTCTGTTTGGTCTGTCTGGCAGATCGCGAGTTCACCATCCATCCGAGCAACGAGCTTCTGGGCCACCTTCGGGAGAAGCATGGTCAGACCAGCCTACACCGCTACATCAAGGAGCAGTTCATCTACCTGTCCGCGGCACGGAGCGCGTGCGCCTCAACGCCCAACTTCAGAGCTGCATGCGCTCGCAAGCTAGCGCTGGTTGATGGCAACCTGGCCGATCTCCTGGCACCCCGCAGTTTGGGCTGGCTGAGCACGCTCATCGGCCCCCTCCCTCAGCCCAAGCCTGGTAGTGGGCCAGGGGCCGCGCCTCCACCTGGGGCACTCCCGCCTGCAGCCGCACCTTGCCCGGAGCGGGTCGGGCCTCGCCGCGGTAGGGCATCCCCTGGTGATGCTCCGCCTGGGTGAGGACCTGGTAGCGCCCGGCACTCAGCGGATGCCGGGCGATGGCCTGCTGGTCCCGGTGGATCTCCAGGTGGCCGGCGACCTCCCGCACCCACACCTCCTGCCCCGCGTAGCGCCAGGGCACCGAGTAGCGGTTGGCGCGGTAGGTCACGTAGGCGTCCCGCCCTGCCTTCCGCAACTCCTGGGGCACCAGCGGGTAGGGCTGCCGTCCCGCCAGGGGCTGCAAGTGGGGCTGCTCCCGCGCCCAAGCTTCTCTCACAGCCTCATGGGTGGTCCCATGGACTCGCCGGTTGGCGACGCCGTGGACCCAGCCGCGGAGCTGGCCGTTCACCTCCTCGAGAGAGAAGGCCTGCAACCCGGGCAGGAAGCTGGTCCGAAGGTAGCGGATCCCTCGCTCCACCTTGCCCTTGGTCTGAGCCCGGTAGGGCTGGCAGAGCCGGGGCCGGAAGCCCAATAGCGAGCGAGGTCCAGGAAGAGAGGGTGCCAACAGACCTCGCCCCGATCGTCCGTGCCTAGCACCACCGTCTTCACTCGGTCGTAAAGGATCCCTTCGGGCACGCCGCCCAGAGCCTCGAAGGCCGCCTCGGGCCCTCGCAGGAAGCTCTTAAGCTTCTGATCGAAGCTCACCTGGGCGAGCATCGCCCGGCTGCAGCCCAAGGTGAGGACGAAGGCCCAGAGGGGCCGCTCCTGTCCTCCCTCCTCTTCCAGGACGCCCAGGTGTCCCTAGTCCACCTGGGCCTGGTGCACGGGTGGGGTCTCGAAGCGCCGTACCGCCACCTCCCGGGCGGCTTGCCGCAGCGGCTGCAGGTGATCCTTGAGGATCGTTCCCCCGCCCGAGTAGCCGCGCTGCCGCAGCTCCCGCAGCAAGACCACCGTGTCCCAGACCCCCGCCGCCAGCCGCTCCTTCAGGTAGGGCAGATAGAGTTCCAACTTGCTCCTTCGCGGCCTTCGGGGACCGTAGCGAGGAACGTCGGGGTGCTGGAGGTACTTCCGCACGGTCTTGCGATCACAGCCCAGAACCATGCTGATGGCTGTGATAGACAGGCCCTCCTGGACCAGTCGCCGGATCTCTTCCACGTCACCACCTCGTAGCAGTGGGGCCACCTCCTCCCTTCAGGGACTTGGTAACCCCTTCGCTCAGGGGTGGGGACTTCCACTCCGGCTTTCTGGGGACTCTGCATCCGGCTATGACAAGAGCCACCTATCGCCTATTGGTCCTGATGTACCTATATCCTTGCTGGCATACCCAGGCGGTCAGGCACGCGTGTATGCAGCCACGCGGCCGCTCACTCGCGCACCAGGCCGCTGAACTCCGACGCTCCTCCGCTAGGATAGCGAGTCGTGCCTAGTCCGTGTCCCCTCGGAGACGGACGGAGACCTGAAGTGGGGTCCCCTTACGTTCCGCTTGCCGCGTACGCGCTCTCCCGCGGCGGGGTAGCTGTATCGCCGCGTACCAATCTGGTGACAGCCATCACCAACTGCGGGCAATCTCCTGCGAAGGCGAACCAGGAATCGGGTGGCTCATTGCGAAGGGAGCCCTGATAGCAGTCCTCCGGTAGGTTGTCCTCTGTGGAGGTCGGCAACGATGGGCAAGCGGAAGCGCCATGATGGGGTCGCTGCAGGCAATCTGGGTCGCTACCGACTGGGCGACCGCGTTGTGCATGATGAGTTGGGCTCCGGCACTGTTGTCGGCGCCAGGCCTGGGAGGCTTGCTGTCTGCTTCGCCCATAGCCCTCGGGACGGAGTCCTTGTCGATCTGCAGATGCTCCAGCCACAGGCGCCTAAGGGTAAGCCTGCCGCTACACCCTCCTGTCCTCAACCGCCATCTGGCCGTGAATGGATGCCGTATCTCGCTAGCCTTAGGAATGCCCGGAAGTCGGCAGAGGGGGCCCTTAGGCGCGAGAAGGAGCGCAGGAAAAAGCTTGATGCCAGAAAACGAGCTGAGCGCCTTGCCTTGGTAGAATCGCAGGCCCGCAAAAGGTCGTCTGCTCTGCCTGAGGGAGCCATAGGGATCGGCTGCATGGTTGTGCTTCGCTGTGACCTAACCGGCGAGACCGTGACGTTTGTTGTTGTACCAACCCAAGTGGAGGCACCCCTGAACCCCGACTTACTCGGGCTTCCAGAGGGCATGGAGTGTGTGTCCCACCTCTCCCCGCTAGGCAAGCAGTTGTGTGGGCACGTTGTTGGGGAGGAGGTCCAGCTCGAGTCTCTCCATCGGATAGTGGAGGTCCAGCCGCATCGCAGTTGCTGGGGGTCCTCTCCTGTTGAGGCGGCGGCGCCAGAGCCAGACTACCGGCTTCCCGTCTACGAGGGGGCCGGCGAGGGCGACGGTGATGGTGGGGCGCTCCTCGGCTATCTAGCGCGGGAGGAGGGCCGCTATGGCTCCCTTCCGGAGTTCGACGACTACTCCGACGGCGCTGGCCCCTCATTCCAGTCCGAGTAGTTGGCTCCGTAGGCAGACATGTCACGGTGGTGACATGTCTGGAGCAAGACTAGGGAACCGAGCCCTCCCTAAGCACGCTGAGCCCGCCTCCGGTAAGCTCCACAGACACGCAAGAACCGACCCGATACAGCCAGTTCTGGGTTGGTGGCGATCCCTTGCGTCCGCGCCAGACTACCGGCCCGGGTGCGCGGAGCATCCCCCGCTACCAGGTGACCGGCACTCAGGCTCTGCACACGGGTACCTCGGTACACACTCGGCGATCGAGGACATGGTGAGTACTGCGCCGAAGAGGTCGCTCCCAGACGGCCGAGGCGATGTGGCCACCAATGGCCTCGACCGGAGCATCAGCGGGTTGCTGGACGCGGGAATCAGGTCGAATGACCTGGGCTCGGGCGGCTCCTGCGTCTGGCCCGGGAGGGCGATGGGCACCTCGGCTGCTGAGACGCTCCCACGAACGCGGTGGATCCTGCCGGCGAGGTAGGCTAAGCAGTTCTCGGGTCAATGGATAGGCGGCCGTGGACCCGATGGCTGGGCCAATGACAGCAAGGGCAGTGATAGCTGGGCACAGCAGTGCTGGCCGCAACCACCACCGGGGCCAACCGAGGGTGGCCTGTCTCTCGAATGGCTGCCAGTCCGAGCAGGAGCAGCACAGCGCTGTGGCATTAGGGACGCCTTGGGCACCTCGGCTACCTGGGTAGCCGAACCCTAGGTCTCCCTGCCCCGCTCGAACACTCCCGGCCATGCACAGGGCTGGCTCTGCCTGCCATCAACCCTCAGCGCCGATCACACGTAGTGGGACACAGCCATTCCTGACCGGCAATGGGAGAGACGGTGGAAGACTCCCGGGCGATGGAGAGAGTATGGAAGCGAGAGGTCTGAGGCTAGACGAGCTGTTGGACCCCTTCCGAGCCTTCGCTCGGCACTGTCTGCGGACGGTCTCGCCTCAAGACGCTTTGTGGAGCCAGATCCAGCAGGGGCGCATCCTCGAGGAAGACGCGGCACTGCTAGCGAGAGATGCGCGGACCTTGGGTGAGACGCTGATGGCATGTGGGCTAGCGGGAAGCCTCCAAGACGGACCCGTAGAGGAAGAGGCGGAGGTGCCTTACTGCGACGAGTTGTATGACCTCACCTCGATCTGGCTGGCGAACCACACCACCCCTGAGAGCCAGCGCGGGTCCACCCAGAAGGGGCTGGACGAGGGCGTGCTGAGTCCCGCGGAGCTGGGCCGTCTTCAGCAGGCTTGTGTGAAGGCGGCCGACATGTTGGACACCGCCCTTAGGCGGTGGGTGAAGACCGGCCTATCTGGCATGTTTGGGCTCATTGCCTAGAGGGTGACGAGCGCCTACGTGGAAATGCCTTAGAAGAGCTGCCAGCAGATCGCTCGGATCAGGCATGGCAGCCCTCATGAGAAGGAGCGAGGCGGTCCATGAAACGCGAGCCCGTGATTCGTGCAGTGGCGTTGGCAGTCATGTGTCTCAGTCTCATACCTGGTCGGGCGCAAGCCAGGCAACAGATGCCTTCAGGGTTCTACTACCCCACGGACAGGGTGATCACCAACAATGGGAACTGGCTAGCATCGGGCGATGCCTACTTCGCCGGCCTGTACCACATCGGTGAAGACATTGGGGGCCACATCGGAGACCCGGTGTACGCTGTAGCAGATGGCACCGTGGTGAGGATGGAGAACTACCCGGATGACGTAGTGAACCACCGTTGGATGTGGGTGGACCACTCTCTTGCGGACGGGTCCCACTTCTACGCGCTCTACGCCCATATCTCAGCGACGAAGGGGAACGGCGACCATGTCGGTGCAGGTGAGCAGATTGCCACCATCGCCGACTACCCTCCCTATGGAGCTGGGAACGACCACCTCCATTTCGGCATCAGGCCAGATGGTCCGCTCTATTCGGGTTGGGGTCGAGGAAGCCTTCCCAACATCGACCCGCGTGGTTTCGTGGCACCCTATGACTTCCTCACGTCGCACTCGCCTTCAGGTGCAACGACCCCTGGAGGGGGCGGTAGTTCGCTGTCTGATGGATCCATGCTATCAGACCCTTCAGATGGAGCCGTCTACATCATCTTTGGTGGTGCCAAGTTCCATGTGTGGAGCTTGGAGGCCCTACATCTTTCATGGAGTGATGTGCACCAGGATACTAGTGGAATCCTGGCGACGCTCCCCCTGGTACCCAGGGACGGAACCATTCTTCAGGAGGTGTCCGACCCCTCGGTCTACATTGTCTATGGCGGGGCTCGGTTCGGGGTGAGCAGTATGGAAGCACTTGGGCTAGACTGGGCGAACCGGCATGTTGTCTCTGACACAGCCCTCTCCCAGATCCCCAGGATCCCAACCAATGGCACACTGCTCAGAGAAGTGTCAGACCCCGCAGTGTACGTCGTCTACGGTGGAGCCCGCTTCCATGTTCTGGACATGGATCAACTCGGTCTGAAGTGGGAGAACATCAGGCTTGTGTCCCCCTCTGCCCTGGCCCAGATCCCCTTCGTCCCAGTTGACGGCACCCTCCTTAAGGAGGCGTCTTCCGCTCCGGTGTTCATAGTCTATGGTGGGGCCAAGTTCCACGTGCTGAACATGGAGGAGCTGGGTCTGTCTTGGGACAGCATTCACGCGGTCTCTGATGGAGCCATGGGCGCGATTCCTGACGTACCTCAGGATGGCACTGCCTTCCGCGAGCATTCGGACTCACGGGTGTTCGTAATCAGGGGAGGCGTCAAGTACTGGGTACAGGACCTAGCGTCTGCTGGGCTGACGTGGTCAGATGTGCATGAGGTGTCCGATGGGGCCCTGGCCTCATTCCCCGAGCCATCGGTGACTCCCCCGCCTGTCACCCACCAACCTGGAGACCTAGATGCGGACGGCGCCGTTCGAGTCGCCGATGTCCTGTCGATGCTGAAGAAGGTGGCGGGGCTTGACCTTATCTCCGACTACGACCGCCAGTTCGGCGACATGAACGGCGATGGGCAACTGAACATCCGAGATGTCGTGCTGGCCCTTCGGAAGGTGGCTGGTCTTCAGTAGCCTTCGCGAGCGCCGCAGTCCGTCTCACCTGACAGCTACGAAGTCACGAAGGGCCAGGCGACCCCGCGTCGCCTGGCCCTTCGTGCTGTTCCGGATTCAGTGTACTAGGAAGCCACCAGCTGTCTCTGCCTGGGTCCTGCCGCAGCCCTTCCCCAGTCCTCAAATGGCAACTCCATCTGGTGGTCCGTCCAACCGGTGGTGCCTGGGACCTAAGATTGATCGGTGGGGAGGCCAGCCTGCTTAATCGGGTCCAGCACTTCCATGTTGGGCTGGCTCCGAAGGAGTTCCAGCATGGCCTTGTCTAGGCTGTAGGGCATCTTGCTAAGGACACTGCTAGGTATCAGGCCCATCATGCCCTGGCAGTTTGCCTTGCACTTCTGCCCATCGAAGTTGGGGTACCCCTCATCCAACAGGTCGCGAGCGTGGCACACAATGATGTCGTGCAGATTGTGCGCCCTGGATCTGCTCTCCCATGCTCTAGGGTCGATGGGAGTGCCGAACTCCAACGCTTCCTTCAGCATGCTGCGGTCAGCGTCCCAGGCGACATCCACCAGGCCTTTCGCGGCGGGCAGCATGTCTGACGTGTAGTCTACCCCACCGCTGTTCGCGCTCTGGTAGCGCTCCCGCGTGAGGGCGTCCACTGCTTCCGAATAGATGACGCTGAGGTCCGCTTCCTGAACTGGTGGCTCCTCGGTCTCCTCCTACGGCAGGCCGTAGCGTTCGTCGAAGTAGTCGCTCGGGTCTCAGTAGGCTCCATATGCCATGTCCTTGATGGCATGGGCGACGTTCACAGGATCACCACTCTCCCAATCCATCTGCTGGGGTTCGTGGGCTGGATGCGTGGCGTCCACCCATAGGGCTGGTCGGACGGTAGGTGATCGAGGAACGCCCCAGCCTGATCCTGGTCGTCCCCGCCGGGTTCTTACTTGGCGTTACCCTGAATCTGGATCACGCGCACCGTCTGGGGATTCACCTCAATCGTGACGTGGGCGTGACTTCCCGGAAGTATGGCCGTAGGGCTCCCCAAAAAGTATGGGGTCTGTGTCGCTCTTGGTGAAGGTCGGTAGGTCACGGAGGGAGGAGAACTCGCAGGCGTAGGAGGTCGAAGCCCGCCCGGCCATACATCCGGCGCTTGAGCGTCTTCAGGAGACCCACGCTCCCCTCCGTCGGGCCGTACTTCAGGGCAGGCTGAGACCGGCGGCCACCGCCTCAAAGTCCCGCCGGAGGCCCGCTGCGAAGGACTGCAGTTCCGAGAGGTCACTGGCTTGGGCCTCCTGATCCAGTGCCGGAGCCTCTCGGTCTGGTCATCACGAAGAGTCTGCCACACAGTGCCTGTGAAGCGCTCGGTCAGGCTACTTACCACTAAGAAGGCGGGACACACCTGCCCCAGGTGGTCTAGCAGAGCCTGCCCCTGGGGCTTGCGTTCCTCGGGGATCCGAAACAGCCACTCCCCAAGTTGCCGGGAGCTGACCTTGCCTTGCCTCTTATCATGGGCTCTGAAGGGTGGCGCAACCCCTGGAGCCAGGCCGCCACCTGGGTGGCTCCGCCGGGGTAGCCTTCAGCCTGGATCTCCCGAAAGAGCTGAGGGCCGTTGTGGCAGCCTTCCGCCCAAGGCTGGCGGAGATAGCCAGCGAAGGGGTCCACTTGGCTGGGCCGCCGGGACCGTTGGGTGATCTCCAGGAAGTGCCTGAAGCGAGCGCACTCGGTAACGGTGGCGTAGTCCATCCCCGTGCGGCGGGCCATCTCCGAGAGGGACAGGCCCGCTTGGTAGTCGGCTCGAACGCACCCCCAGCGGCCCAGGCGGCGGGCTCTCCGCTCGGCCTTGAGTCGCTGCTTCCTTGGCAGCGGGCGAGAGGCTTTGATCGGCACTCCCTCAGGCAGGGGCAGAGAGGGCTCTACTGCTGAAGCGGCCCGACTTCCCTCAGGCGCGGGCTCTGGGGCAGTTCGGAGCAGGCGACGAAGGGCGTCCAGGAACCCGCGTAGGAGATCCACCAGGTTCTTGAGCAGATGCCAGCGGTCCGCGCCCTGCACGGCCTGCGGTGCGCCCTGGCGGATGCCTTCGGCGTAGGCCTCGAAGCGGTCCCGGCCCACCACCTCAACGCCGGAGTGCTCCCGGAGCCAGGCGGCCAGAGCCTCCCTGGTGCGATCGGGGAGCAATTCCACCTCTCGGTGCTGCTCCAGGTCACAGAGGAGTGTGCTGTAACGGCGTCCTCGGCGTAGAGCCCAGTCATCGACGCCCAGGACCCGGGGCGTCGGCACCGTGGGAAGCGGAACTTCTCGGACCAACCGCAGGACCCCTCTGAAGCTGGCGAGCAGCCCTAGCCGCAGGGCTAGTCGGCTGCCGCCACGCCCACCTTGAGCCAGGCCGATCTGCTGGAGGGCTTGCACCATGCGGAGGGTCTTGCGTCCCCGAGACGGCACGGACTCTGGGAAGCGCTCGGTGATGCTCCGTTGGGAGCAGCCTGGCTGCCAACAGAAGAACCGACGGGTACGAACTCGAAGGCGCACTGGGCGACCCAGAACAGGCAAGTCGGCGATCTGGCGCTGGTAGTGGCTGTGAACGCGGGCGGAAGGCTGCTGGCACTGCGGGCAGAGGGCCGTGGCGGCACTGGCGACCAGGGTCACGGTGACAGGAGGCGTCGGAACCTCTCCCTGAGCGTCGAGAGGGGAGAGAAGCAGCTCTCCGGCGGGTAGCGGAGGAGTGGAGGCTGAGGAGTTCCGGGACACCTTGGGTACCGCGGCAGTCTAGGGTGGCCAACCCCAAGGTGTCCTGTCCCCCTTGGCTATCCAGAGCTATCCTCTTCTCGTCCCCTTGTGGGTGCTCCAGACAGCCTTCACCAAGAGCGACACAGACCCCAGAGTTTCGAAAAAACCCCGACCACCCTTCTGGGAGGTCACACTGGCCCGACTGTAGATCTGTCAGAGCCTGGCCTGACCCTGTGGAGCTGGCGGAAGCGGCGGACCGTGGCACCGATCGCCGGCACAGGGTCAGGCCTACGCGGACCGGAGACTCCCTCACCCTCTGCCCATCAGGAGCCGGGGGAAGCGGCAAGATGGTCACAAGGACCCTGAACCAGCCGGGGCTGATCCCCATCGGCCCGCTCACGTTCCGGCTCAGGGCGTTGACGCACGCACTTCTCGGAGTCACAGGCAGCAGGGGAAGATGGTGACCCTTCGCCAGATTCCCCAGGCCCTTCCCCCGCAAGCCTCCCGGGGTGCCAACCACGGCGAACTCGTGATCCGCCAAGTCCATCGATGCTTCAGACTCTGGGACCACGCGAACACCGAAGCTCCCACTTGGCATCAACGGGACGGCGACTCATCCATGCCCCCATCGAGGAAGGTTGTGGACCCGAACTGATGAAGGCAACTGGCGAGACAGGCGGCTGTGGTAGTCTTGCCGGCTCCCTTTGTAGCCAGGAAACAGAGATGGCCTTCGGGCCTGCCATTCCTGCCCCCTCACTCACAAAATGGCAGGCCGCTACCTGCATCTCTGGCCCTACACCCTCCCAGCTTTCCCTTTGGGGACAAACAGAGCTGGCCAGACAAAGCTAGCTAGATAAGGCTGTCTGGAAGAAGCTGGCTGGGTTAAGCTGGCTAGGTAAGGCTGTCTGGACAAAGCTGGCTGGATTAAGCTGTCTAGATGAAGCTGTCTGGATAAGGCTGTCTAGACAGAGCTGGCTGGGCTAAGCTGGCTAGATAAGGCTGGCTGGATAAAGCTGGCTGGATTAAGCTGGCTGGATTAAGCTGTCTAGACGACGCTGTCTGGATAAAGCTGGCCAGATCCCGTTGCCTATCCTCCGCCTTCTAGTCGCCGGTGACCAGCGTCACTCGCCTCGCCCTCAAGGGCTAGTCTGCTGCCCCTGGAAGCCGGTGGCTAGGTCTCCATGGCCAGATTGCTGCGGCCAGGTCCCCATGGCTTGGTGGCCTGCCCAGTTGCAGGACGATGACCGTGCACCGGTATGGCCCTATAGATACCACCACCGCGCTTCACGGAATGGCCCATCTGAAGTGGGTGCTCTGGGTTCCCTGGTGCTTCGTTGGGTTCAGCGTCGGCAGAACCGATGGTGAGCGGCTGTCGCACGGCAGAAGCGCTCGCGAGGTGCTTTGGATACCCATGGCCCTCGGCTTGGGAGTGGGGGCTGTAGTGGCCCAGCTCCAGACCATCCTGGTGGAATGGGCGGTGCAGGTCTTGGCCGCTCTGGAAGCCCTCCGGGACCTGCAGCTCCGCACTCAGAGGTCCCTCAACGATGCGTCCCAGGACAAGACCCGCTCAAGGGTGCTGCCGAGACATAGAGACAGTGCCCCCACGAGAGGATGAGATACGCATTTGCAGGAATAGCTAATGCCTTGCCTTCGGACGCCTCAGGGAGGTGGCAGGGATCGATAGGCAGGATCCACGGTCAGGCTACTGGCCGTCCTCTCCTGCAGACTCTCCAGCACGTGTGTGGCAATGACTGGTGCTCCTTCGATCACCGGGTTGGAACCTCGCCCTGGGGGTTAGCTCTCTTGGCTTGCTCACCAACGGAGGAGGTTCCCCACCTTGACCAGGGCGGGGGGGTGCCTGACCTGATCCTCACCTCCTCCAATGGCGTCAAGGGCCCACCATGCAGCATATCTCCTGGCTGATCAACTGGAGGGCCTCGGGATCACAAAGAGGTCCCTGGCGTCTGCCCCGTAGGAAGTCCCGCAGAGAGGTACAGAGTCCAACCTGCTCATGAAGAGGATGAGGGAACACGGAGGAACGGAGTTGCACGGCTGACAGGGCAGAAGCTAGCTTAGTGATGCCTTGTGGCTTGGCGCGCCGCTATGGCACCCGGCTCGGTGACCTGGAGGACTCCAAGGAGGTGGACCTGTCTGCCCGACTGAACCACAGAGACCCTACCCGCCTGGCTGCAGCACCCCGCACCCGGCGTAGTGGTGGACCACGACAGCTCTGAGGCCTACGCCGAAGCCATCCGCAGGGTCGAACCGCAGGTCGCGGATCGCTGGCATCTGCTCAGGAGCTTGGCCGATCCCCTCATAGGGCTCCTGGAAGCCCGCTTCAGGCCGCCACGGAGCCACCAAACGGGGAGGGCAAGGGACTCTCGACGAGAGGAGCCCCAACTGCGCTGTCGGACGGAGCGCCATCCGAGGTCCCTCGGCCGCTCCTACGAAGGCAGCAACTCAGGGCCGAGCGGAGAGCCCATCGTCTGGCTCGTTGGAACGCGTTCGAGCCTACTCCAGGCGGGACAGGCCCTCTCGAAGATCACCCGGGGCACAGGCCTAGTGAGGAAGCGCGGCGGCCCCGTAGAGAGCCCTCCATGGGTCAGCGGGCTCGCCGGCCGAATGCCTCCAAACGGCGAGACCCACGCCGGGGCCTCTGCCAGGCGATCGCCATCCACAGGAACTCTATGGTTCCGCACCAGTGAGCATCAGTAACGCCCGGGATCGCACTTCCGGGTTGGAGCTATCTGGGCACGCGGAGCGCCGGCGGGCCTCGCCCGGACTCTACTGCTAGGATCCCCAAGCAACCTCGCAGAGCCTACAGGCGGTAGTCGCTGCTCGGGGCCGCACTCGTCCTCTGCCGACCGCAGCGCCAACCAGGCCACCGATGCCGAACTCACACAGAGGGGGCCAGCTTCCGCGGGGCTCGGGTGGGCCGGTTCGGCTAGACGCGGTGGTGCATGTCTGCGCTCAGCACCCCGTCACGGGACCTGGGGAATCCTATCAGGGCCGCCTCCAGGCCTCACTTGGCCATGGGCTTGGCCCCTTGGGCGGCACCCGCCCCCCACTTCGCCGCTACGTGGTCACTTCCCGCCGATGGAGGGTAGAAGGACTTGCCGCTTCAGGTACAGGTCCGGCCTCCTGTGGTGCTCGACCCCGATCCGATGCCGGCTTCAGGCTCCGACGCCCTCGCGGTGGGAAGCCGCATTACAGACCAGTGATCCCGAGCCAATGAGGGCAACTGGTGGTGAGTCACCGATATCGTGGCGTTCCTCGCATGCCCGACTCGCGCATGCCAATGGCAGCGAGGACGGTGGCCCGGGGGCATGTGTCCACCGCAGACCCGCATATGGTGCCGGCCCACTGGGCCCTGGGGTTGGATCTAGGAGCCGCCCAGCAGGCTACCATGCGGAGCGTCAGCCTGCTTAGTGGCCCCACCTGGGAAGAGCAGCGGTCGCTGCCGGATGACTCTAGGCCCAGGGGTTGGCGGACCAGATGGGGGGTGGCCAAACGTGTGCGTCGGATGCCGGCCATGTCAGCCAGTCACCCAAAGGCCAGCCAATCCGGTGCATGGCCAACGGCCCAAACGCTCCAAGCCCGATCAGGAGCGCATCTATCAGTTGGTGGAAGCCAGACGGGTACTGGCCCGGGCCCGCTAGACCGGGCTCCCCCCCCCGATTCCTGCTCCAGTGCCGCGCATCACCTGTACAGGCCCCCACACCCTCTCACGCGCACAACATGACCCGATCTTGGTTCGCAAGGATCACACCGGATCCGCTTCCAGCGGATCGACCCACAGGCAGCCAGTCCCCTCGCACCCCGGCCAGGCTGTGGGGTGGGTCTGCAGGACTGTCCAGTGGTTCGCCGACCCCCGTTAGCAATGTCGAATCCATGGTGGGGACGCACCGACCCTACCGGAAGGGGTGCTCGTCGCCGGCTCGCAGTCGGCCATCTCCCCCATCACGGCGCTGAATGCAAAGGGACGGGCCGCCGCCGCGTAGTCATGTTGGGCAGGCCATGCAAGCTCCGAGTGGCCATCTCTGTCTTGGGGCCTGCCTCTCGCCCCCACGGCTACCATGGTGGGCTCGTGAATCGCCTTGCGGTCAGCCTTTGGATGCCCCTTACTGTGGCTTCCCCTCCCATCGAGCGCGTGGCTACGCCTGATCTGGGCCTGCTCCATGGCTTGAGCCCGTTCAGCAGCGCCATAGAGGGGCAGGTTGCGCTCGGACTGGTCACGCCCCCAGAGCAGAAGCTGGGGAACTGCTCGCGACGGAGGGCCGAAGCACGGCCTGGGAGGGTCGCTCGCGGCCGACCCCACCGTCAGCCCAAGGCCAAATGTACCCAGCAACCGACACAGACCGTCTGGCCTCCTAACAATATCGATCGGTCGGAACCTCTGGGGACCCAGGTTGCTCGCGACCGACTGCGCAGATGGGCGAGGGTTCTAGGCGACGCGCCCCCTAGCCCTGCTTGGCGTGCCCGCCGCACCGGACCCATGCACACTGCTTGGTACCAGCCTTGGCCAGAAGGCAGGCGTCGTAGCACCCCTGGTACCGCAGACCCAGATCGGCTGCGGTTCCTCCTAAGAGGCGCGGCTTGAGGCCCCGTGAATCTGCCAGAGTGAAGGCCTTGGCCCGCGAGTAAGAGAAGCACCTTCCGGTTCTGGGTTTCGATATACCGCACGCAAGGGAATAGCTGGCGCCACGAGAGAAGGAAGTCAGGGGGGCGCTCTGCGGCTTGTCTGTAGCCTAGGCAGACACGGGCCCGGGCTGTGGTTCAGTTGGTGCTCTCCACATGGTGACTGCTAGATAGAGCCAATCCTCTGCTGGCGGTGGACTCGCGCCACTCGCTGGCGTCGAGAGTCGGTCGTCGAGCGGATACAGCCGCCTCGTCGTATGTGACCATGGGGTTGGCTCGCGCAAATGGATGCTCGTCTGAGGGGAGGCTGGCGTTGAACGTCTTTGAGCTAAGAAACCGGCTGACCGGCGACTACGCCAGCTACGTCCGCAGTTTCATTCGCCTGAGTGACCCCCGGATTGCAGCCCACGTGGACGACGAGCTGGACCAAGGCCTCCTTTGGCCCGACCCTCTCCTGCAACTCAACCCGAGCTTCGAGCGTGGCCCCTGGATTGAAGACCTCGTGGCTCAGAAGGCTCTCCATCCTGAGTGCTCCCAGGTGTTCCGCGCCAAGTCCGAGGACGGCCCATCCAAGCCGCTCCGCCTTCACCGACATCAGGCCGATGCTCTGGAGGCCGCCGCGTCTGGCGACAGCTACGTCCTCACCACGGGCACCGGGTCTGGGAAGAGCTTGTCCTACATCATCCCCATCGTCGACCACGCCCTGCGGAATGGCAGCGGCAAAGGCATCCAGGCCATCGTCGTCTACCCCATGAACGCGCTCGCGAACAGCCAGGCCATGGAGCTGGAGAAGTTCCTGCAGCGTGGCTACCCAGACAGCAAGGGGCCGGTCACCTTTGCCCAGTACACCGGTCAGGAGTCCGCCGAGGAGCGCCAGGAGGTCATCGTGCGCCCCCCTGACATCCTGCTCACCAACTACGTGATGCTGGAATTGCTCCTTACTCGGCCAGACGAGGCAGGAATCGTCAAAGCGGCTCAGGGGCTTCGCTATCTCGTGCTGGACGAGCTGCACACCTACCGAGGGAGGCAAGGAGCCGATGTGGCCCTACTGGTTCGTCGGGTGCGCGAGGCCTGCGGCAGCCCGGCCCTCCAGTGTGTGGGGACCTCCGCCACTCTGGCCGACGGTGGCAGCCTGGAGGCGCAGCAGGACCAGATCGCCGAAGTAGCCAGCCGGCTCTTTGGCACGACCCTGAAGCCCGGCCGCGTGATCGCGGAGACACTCCGTAGGGCTACCCCGGACAGGGCCCTCACCGATCCTGGGTATCTGCAGGAGCTGGGCGATCGAGTGAAGACCCCGCCACCCCCGGCTGCTGTTGGCTTCGATGCCTTCGTGGCGGACCCATTGTCGGTCTGGATCGAAACCACCTTTGGCCTGTCGGCGGAGCCCTCCACCGGTCGCCTTCGCCGATCCACGCCCCGGAGCATCCAAGGACCCGAAGGGGCGGCGGAGGACCTGGCTCGTCTCCTGGAGCTTTCCAGAGGTACCTGTGCCAGAGCGATTGAGGAGTGTCTTCTGGAAGGCTATCGGGTCACGAACCCAGAGACCGGATTCCCGGTGTTCGCCTTCCGCCTCCACCAGTTCATCAGCCGAGGCGACACCGTCTACGCCTCACTCCAGGACCCGGAGACGCGCCACCTCACCACCCAGCGGCAGCACTTCGTGCCGGGAGACCGCGGCCGCCTGCTGATGCCCATCGCTTTCTGCCGGGAGTGCGGCCAGGAGTACTACGTCGTGGCCCAGCAGGCGGACGCCGTCGACGGGGACGTCGGTTTCGTTGCGAGGGAGCTGGGTGACCTGTCCAGGGACGAGGGGCGAGAGTGTGGATTCCTGTACGCGAACCCCACCAACCCCTGGCCCGAGGACCTCGACTCCCTGATTGAGCGGCTGCCTGAGGACTGGCTGGAGAGCCACGGGGACGAACGGCGCATCCGGCGGGACCGGCGTGATCGGCTGCCACGGGCCATGACCCTTGATCCCTTGGGGAAGCTGTCCGAGGAAGGCCTGCGCGCCTGGTTCATCAGGGCGCCTTTCGCCTTCTGTTTGAGCTGCGGAGTGGCCTACGGGAGCCGGGAGCGATCGGACTTCGGCAAGCTGGCGTCCCTGTCGTCGGGGGGGCGCAGCACGGCCACTACGGTGCTCAGCCTATCCGCCCTTCGAGCCCTGCGCCAAGACAACAGCCTCGCCCCCGAGGCCCGAAAGCTGCTGAGCTTCACCGATAACCGGCAGGACGCCTCGCTTCAGGCAGGGCACTTCAACGATTTTGTGGGGGTGGGTCTCCTGCGCGCGGCCCTCTACCAGGCCGCCACGTCGTCCGGTCCCCTCACCCATGAGGAGCTGGCCCAGCGCGTCTTCGAGGCCCTGGCCCTCCCCTTCCCCCTCTATGCCGTGGACCCCACCGTGAGGTACCAGGCACAGCGGGACACTGAACGGGCGCTTCGAGAGGTGCTTGCGTACCGGATCTACCAGGACCTGAGGCGAGGCTGGCGCGTCACCTCGCCCAACCTGGAGCAGTGTGGCCTTCTGGAGCTTCAGTACGCGTCGCTGGAGGATCTGTGTGCTGACCAGGAGCAATGGGAGAAGCTGCACGCGGCCCTGGCCACCGCCAGTCCCGAGACCCGGGCCGCCCATGCTCGAGTGCTGCTGGACCTGCTCCGCCGGGACCTGGCGATCAGGGTGGACTACCTGGATCCCACCTACCAGCAGCAGTTGCAGCAGGTCAGCAGTCAGCGACTCATCGAACCTTGGGCCCTGGATGAGAACGAGGAGCTGGTGCACGCGGCGATCGCCTTCCCCCGCTCAGGCAAGCGCGATGACTACGGCGGATACCTGTACGTCTCGGGCCGTAGCGGGTTCGGGCTCTACCTGCGCCGGGTCAGCGCCTTCCCCCAGTACCCGGGCAGGCTCAGCGTCGAGGAGACCGAGGTCGTCATCCAGCAGCTCTTCGAGGCACTTCGTGTCGCGGGCCTGGTCGAGCGCGTCCGCGACCCCGATGCCGACCACGAGGTTCCTGGCTACCAAGTGCCTGCTTCCGCCCTCCGCTGGGTGGCCGGTGACGGCACCTCCCCGGCCCAAGACCCCATCCGGGTTCCTCGCACGCCGAAGCAGGGCTCTCGCGTCAACGAGTTCTTCGTCCGACTATATAAGGAAGTTGCCCACGACCTGAAGGGTCTGGAGGCGCGGGAGCACACGGCTCAAGTGCCCTACGAGGAGCGGCAGGAGCGCGAGCGGCGCTTCCGCAAGGCTGAGCTGCCGGTGCTCTACTGCTCCCCTACCATGGAGCTGGGAGTCGATATCTCTCAGCTCAACGCGGTGAACCTCAGAAACGTCCCTCCCTCTCCCGCCAACTACGCCCAGCGTAGCGGGCGCGCCGGCAGGAGTGGGCAACCGGCGCTGGTCTTCACCTACTGCACCACCGGCAGCCCGCACGATCAGTACTTCTTCCGCAGGCCCCAGAAGATGGTCTCCGGCGCGGTGACCGCCCCCAGGCTCGACCTGGCGAACGAGGACCTGGTGCGGGCCCACATCCACTCGGTCTGGCTGGCCGAGGCTGGGTTGGGACTGGGCGGCTCTCTCAAGGAGCTGCTCGACTTGTCGGGAGAGGCCCCCAGTCTGGCCGTGAACCCATCGGTACTGACGCACCTCCGCTCCGCCGAAGCAAGGATCCGGGCCGCCGAGCGCGCCTCACGCCTTCTGGAGACCTTCGCCCCCGAGCTTCAGGATGCTGACTGGTACAGTGATCGGTGGCTGGAGCAGGCGCTGAAGGGGATCGAGCTGCGTTTCGAGGACGCCTGCGAGCGATGGCGCGGCCTCTACCGGGCTGCCCTGAAGCAGCGGGAGGTGCAGAACAAGGTCATCGGGGACGCTACTCGAAGCCACCGGGACAAGGAGGAGGCAAAGCGCCTTCGAGCCGAGGCTGAGGCTCAGATGGACCTCCTGACCCAGAGCGCCGGCGCCTGGCAGTCCGACTTCTACAGCTACCGCTACTTCGCGAGCGAGGGGTTTCTCCCCGGCTACAGCTTCCCGCGGCTTCCCCTCTCAGCCTTCATCCCGGCACGGCGCAAGAAGAGGACGGACAGAGACGAGTTCCTCTCCAGGCCCCGGTTCCTAGCTATCTCCGAGTTCGGCCCTCGAAGCATCCTCTACCACGAAGGTTCGAGATACCTGATCAACAAGGTGATCCTCCCCGTAGGTGAGGACCTCAGGACCGCCAATGCCAAGCTCTGCCCCAGGTGCGGGTACCTGCACCCGCTCGACGGCGGCTCGCAGGGGCCGGACAAGTGCGACCTGTGCGAGTCAATCCTCGACTTCCCTCTTCACTCCCTGCTACGCCTCCAGAACGTGTCCACCCGCCGCCGCCAGCGCATCAACTCCGATGAGGAGGAACGGCAGCGGATGGGCTATGACCTATCCACCTCAGTTCGGTTCGTGGAGCATGCGGGGAAGGTGGCGAGCCGGACCGCGATGGTGGTGGCCCCGGACGGGGAGAAGCTGCTCTGCCTGACCTACGGCCAGGCCGCGACGCTGTGGCGCATCAACCTGGGCTGGAGACGGCGCAAGGAGAAGCACCTCACCGGCTTCATGCTGGATACGGAGCGGGGCTACTGGGCCAGGAACGAGGATGAACCGGAGCCGGATCCCGAGGATCCGATGAGCCCCCAGGTGCGACGCGTGGTTCCCTTCGTGGAGGACCACCGGAACTGCCTGCTGATCCAGCCTCTGGTGCCGCTGCCCAAGGAGGTTATGGCCTCGCTCCAGCCGGCGCTGAAGACCGCGATCCAGGTGCTCTACCAGTTGGAGGACAACGAGCTGGCCGCGGAACCGCTGCCGAAGCCGGACGAGCGCAACTTGCTCCTTTACTACGAGTCCGCCGAGGGCGGCGCGGGCGTGCTCCGCCAGCTTGTGGACGACCCTACGGCCCTGACCCGTGTCGCCGAGGAGGCGCTCCGACTGTGCCACTACGACGCCCTGGGTCGGGAGGTCCCTGGCGCCGCCTCTGGAGGGGACGCCGACCGCTGTGAGGCCGCCTGCTACGACTGCCTGATGAGCTACACGAACCAGATGGACCACGAACTGCTGGACCGCTCCCTCATCAGGGACCTCCTGGTGCGCCTGGCCTCCAGCACGATCGAGGCCAGCCCCGTTGGCGTCGAGAGGGCAAGGCATCTGGCTGTACTCAGGAGGCTGTGCCAGAGCAGCCTGGAGCTGAAGTGGCTGGCGGTCTTGGAGAAGCAGAACCTCCGGCTTCCGGACGCCGCCCAGGAGCTGATTGGGCTGTGCGATACGCGGCCCGACTTCCTCTACCGAGACGCGAAGGCGGCAGTCTATGTGGATGGCCCCGTGCATGACGAGGCGGACGTGCGCGACAAGGACCGGGACACCGATGACCGGCTCGAGGATGTGGGCTACAAGCCTCTCCGATTCCGCTATGACGCGGACTGGCAGCGCATTCTTGAGCACCATCCCGCTCTGTTCGGCCTGCGTCACTCCACGAATCCAGACCCCTGAGGGCGGTCCCTCGGAGGCGGCCACCCTCGCACGGCCATGTCCGACGCGCGCCTCTGAAGTGGAATTCGGGCGAGACTCCCGACAGCAGCTCTAGCACACATGGAGACCCCAATGCCGACGCCTCCCTTCACGGTTCTGGATGAACAGGAACTAGCGAAGCTCCCCAAAGCTCAGAAGCCTCAAGATATGGGGAGGATGCAGAACTCGCCGGAGAGCGAGGACTACGTCACTTGGAGCGTCCTTCGTCTACTGCTGCGGCGTCACACAGACCAGTGGTGGCCTGCGGTACTGCGGGCGGCGCACGACTCCGGCCCGGCCCTCTGCTTGGTGGCAGATCCCAACGACCCACCAGAGGTGGTGCCCTGGCATCGAGTGCCGTCGCCCGACGGCTACGAGCACCTCAGTCGGGAGAGGATGATAGAGTCCCGCGATGAGCGGCTGATGAATCGCGCTAAGAAGGCAGCCAAGGTCGAGGGGTGTTCAGAGATTGATCTGGTGTTCAGGGGCAAGCAGTACCTCGTGTTCGTGGAGGCAAAGCTCCACTGCGATGTCAGCCTAGAGACCACCTATGACCCGGAACGCAACCAGATCCTCCGCAACATTGACTGCCTGCTGGAGCAGGCCGGCTCGCGCTCTCCCTTCTTCTGGATGCTCGTGAAGGACCGAAGTGCCATCCGTGCCTACGTGCGGATCTTGGAGCAGTATCGGCGGGACCCGGTGCTCCTGTACCAAGCGCTCCCCCATCGGGATCAGCGGCTGCTCGATCAGGTTCTGAGGGGCGTCGCACTAGCCACCTGGGCCGACCTGCTGGCCTTCCTGTTCGCTCAGGGGTTCAGCGGGACGGAGGCGGCGGTGCTGGGCGAGATTGCCCGGAGAGTTACGACCGACGTATGGGCTTAGCAGCCAGACAAGTAGACCATGGGGAGTAGCAGCAGATGGCGTTCGCGGTTGGGTCACTGGTGAAGGCGCGGGAGCGAGAGTGGGTGGTGCTGCCGGAGTCCTCGGGGGAGCTGCTGGTGCTACGGCCCCTGGGCGGCACGGAGGAGGAGGTCACCGGCATCTACCTGCCCCTGGAGCGCGTGGAGTCCGCCACCTTTGACCTGCCCAACCCAGACCGGCCCGGCGACTATCGCTCCTGCCGCCTCCTCAGGGACGCCCTGCGCCTGGGGTTTCGCTCCAGCGCGGGCCCTTTCCGCTCCTTCGCCCACCTCGGGGTTGAGCCGCGCCCCTACCAGCTCGTCCCCCTGCTCATGGCGCTCAAGCTCGACCCGGTGCGGCTCCTCATCGCCGACGACGTGGGCATTGGGAAGAGCGTGGAGGCGGCTCTCATCGCCCGGGAGCTGCTGGACCGCGGAGAGATCCGGCGGCTGGCCGTGCTCTGCCCCCCGCAACTCGCAGAGCAGTGGCAGGCGGAGCTTCGCGACAAGTTCCACATCGACGCGGAGCTGGTGCTGCCCAGCACGGTCCGCAGGCTGGAGCGCGACTGCCGGATGGACGAGTCGCTCTTCGACCAGTTCCCCTACGTGGTCATCTCCACCGACTTCATCAAGTCCGACCGCCGGAGGGAGGAGTTCCAGCGCACTTGCCCGGAGTTCGTCATCGTGGATGAGGCCCACACCTGCGCCTCCTCGGGCGAGGGCCGCGGCGCGCGCCAGCAGCGGCACCAGCTTGTCACGGAGCTGTCCGCGCGGCCGGACCGGCACCTGGTGCTGGTGACGGCGACCCCCCACAGCGGCAAGGAGGAGGCCTTTCGATCCCTGCTCCGGGTGCTGGACCCGGCCTTCGCCGCGCTGCCGGACGACCTGACCGGCCGAGGGAACGAGACCCATCGTCGGCGGCTGGCCGCACACCTCGTGCAGCGGCGGCGAGGGAACCTGCAGGCGTTCCTCGGCGCCGACACGCCCTTCCCTCAGCGCGAGGAGATGGAGGCCTCCTACGAGCTTTCCCCGGAGTACCTGCGGCTCTTCGATCGGGTCCTCCGGTACGCTCGGGAGATTGTGCAGGCCCCCAAGGGCGAGGGTTCGTCTCAGCAGGTCCTCTTCCGGCAGCGAGTACGCTGGTGGTCGGCCCTGGGGCTCCTGCGGTCCCTGGCCTCCAGCCCCGCAGCGGCCGCCGCCACCCTGCGCAACCGCGCCGCGGGAGCGGACACCGACAGCGCCGAGGAGGCCGACGAGCTGGGCCGGCGTGCCGTGATGGACTTGGTGGAGGATGAGCCCGGTGAGGGGGCTGACCTAGCTCCGGGCAGCGACCTGGGTGAGTTGGACCCCGAGGAGCACAGCAGCCGCCGCCGTCTGCTGGAGTTCGCTCGCGCAGCGGAGGACCTCTGCGGTAAGAAGGACCACAAGCTGCGCCAGTTCATCCCTCGGGTGAAGGCGCTCGTGGAGGACGGGTACCAGCCCATTGTCTTCTGCCGCTTCATCCCTACCGCTGAGTACCTGGCGGCAGCCCTCAGAGACGCGCTCAAGTCACAGAAGGTGGAGGTGGCGTCCGTCACCGGACTGCTGCCTCCCGAGGAGCGCGAGGAGCGGATCCTGCAGCTTGGCGAGTCGGAGCGGAGGGTGCTGGTCTGTACGGACTGCCTGAGCGAGGGCATCAACCTGCAGGAGCACTTCAACGCGGTGGTGCACTACGACCTTTCCTGGAACCCCACGCGCCATGAGCAGCGGGAGGGGCGGGTGGACCGCTACGGCCAGGAGTCCAACCTGGTTCGCGTCCTCACCTACTACGGCGTGGACAACCAGATCGACGGCATCGTGCTGGACGTACTGCTGCGCAAGCACAAGGCCATCCGAGGGTCGCTTGGGATCTCCGTTCCGGTTCCGGAGGGCACCAGCCAGGTACTGGAGGCCATCTTCCAGGGCCTGCTGCTGAGGGAGCAGTCCACGGGCGCCGCTCACCAGCTCAGCCTGTTCGAGGAACTGCTGGATGACGAGAAGCAGCGGCGTGACGCCTTCCACGGGCAGTGGCAGGGCGTGGCCGATCGCGAGCAGCGCAGCCGTAGCGTCTTCGCCCAGGAGGCTCTAAAGGTAGAGGAGGTCGCACAGGAGCTGGAGGCCATGCGCTCCGCTATGGGGTCTGCGCCCCAGGTGGCCTCCTTCCTGCGCGAGGTCTTCCGCGCCCACGGGGGAGTGGCCGACGACGTAGTTCGCCGCGGACGTCCGGCACTAAGGCTGCAGGCACCGCAGGGCCACAAGGCCCTCCAAGAGGCCATGGAGACGGCCGACCCCTTCTTCGCTCGCTTTGAGCTGCCGGTGAAGGAGCCCGAGGAGTATGTGAGCCGTACCCACCCCAAGGTGACGGCCGTGGCCGCCTATGTGATGGACTCCGCCCTTGACCCGTCCGCGCAAGGTGTTGCCCGACGGTGCGGAGTCCTCTGGACTGACCAGGTGGAGCGGCGCAGCACGCTGCTCCTGCTGAGGGTCCGCTACCACATCGTGGCCCGCCGCGGTGACCAGGAGCGGCCGCTACTCGCCGAGGACTGCCTGACCCTGGCCTTCACCGGCTCCCCGCGAAACGCCACCTGGCTAGACGGCTCCGAGGCGGATCGTCTCCTTCAGGCGGAGCCGAAGGGACCTGACCGTTCCGAACAAGCCTCCAGCTTCCTGCGCTCTTGCATTGGGGAGTTCGACCTTTTGCGCCCCCACCTCCAGGAGGTGGCCGAGGCTCACGGCCAGGCCCTTCTGGAGGCCCACACCCGTGTCCGCACCGCCTCCCGCGACCGCGGGCCGCGACCTCAGATCGAGACCCAGCTTCCCCCCGACGTGCTGGGCTTGTTCATCTACCTGCCCGCTTAGGAGGACCCCTGATGCGACTGAGAGGCCGAGATACCTTCGTCACCGTCAGGACCGAGGGGGCCATCCTTCCCTCCGATCTACTACAGCGCATCGCCCGGGGCGACCGGGCGCTGGAGGGGCTGACCCCAGAGTCCTACCACCTGGGCCAGGGGGAGCGGCTGAACGAGGCCATCAACCGCTCCTGGAGCCGGATGCAGGGGCGGTGGGTAGTGCTCAAGGAGCATCTCGCACGGCTGCCGGAGAAGGACCCGGCGACAGGCGTCACCCGGGACGTCTGGCTGTATCCGCTCTTCCAGGAGCTTGGCTTCGGCGCGAAGCTGCCCACTGCGTCACTGGAGGCCGCTGGGAAGAGCTACCCCGTCTCGCACGTCTGGCAGCAAGTGCCTATCCACCTGGTGGGCGCGGGAGTGGACCTGGACGCTCGCACGGCTGGAGTCGCCGGGGCGGCGCGAACCAGCCCTCACAGCCTTGTGCAGGAGTTCCTGAACCGCTCTGACAACCACCTGTGGGGCTTGGTCTCCAACGGAGTGCGACTGCGTATTCTGCGCGATAACGCCGCACTCACCCGGCAAGCCTACGTGGAGTTCGACCTGGAAGCGCTGATGGAGGGCCAGGTCTACCCAGACTTCGCCCTTCTGTGGCTTCTTTGCCACGAGAGCCGCGTGGAGTCCCAGCGCACGCAGGAGGAGGGAGACGCGTTCGCGGGCTCCCGCTGCTGGCTGGAGCGATGGTCCCAAGCGGCCCAGCAGCAGGGCGCCCGGGTGATGGAGGACCTGAAGGAGAAGGTCCGGTCCGCCATCGAGAGGTTGGGCCAGGGCTTCCTGTCGCACCCGGCAAACGCGGGCCTGCGGTCCCACCTGCAGTCCGGGGAGCTGGTTGCCCGGGACTACTACCGGCAGCTTCTTCGTATGGTCTACCGGCTTCTCTTTCTGTGCGTGGCCGAAGAGCGTAACCTGATCGTGAAGCCGGAGGCCTCCCCAGAGGCGCGTGACCGCTACCTCCGCTTCTACTCCGTGGCCCGGCTGAGGCGGCTGGCCGAGCGGCGCCGGGGAACCCAGCACGTGGACCTGTGGCGCGGCCTCAACCTGGTCTTCACCAAGCTGGGGCAGGACGACGGCTGCCCGGAGCTGGGTCTTCCCGCCCTCGGCAGCTTCCTGTGGCGGGCGCCGGGCACTGGGTGCCAGTTGCCTGGCACGGCGGCCCCCAATACTGAGGCCCCAACAGCCGCCATCCAGTCTGCTACGCCGGACCTCGATTGGGCCGACCTAGCCAACAGGGATCTGCTGGAGGCACTGCGGGTGCTCTGCTTCACGGATCAGGGGCAGACGCGCCGGCCCGTGGATTTCCAGCACCTGGGGGCGGAGGAGCTGGGTGGGGTCTTCGAGTCGCTGCTGGAGCTGCACCCCCTCCTCAACGTGCACGCGGCCACCTTCGCGCTGGAGGCCGCCGCAGGCAACGACCGCAAGAGCACCGGCAGCTACTACACGCCGGAGAGCCTGGTTCAGTGCCTGCTGGACTCGGCCCTGAATCCGGTGCTGGACGAGGCGTGCGCCAAGCCTAACCCGGAGCAGGCGATCCTGGACCTGAAGGTCTGCGACCCGGCCTGCGGAAGCGGCCACTTTCTGGTCGCCGCCGCACATCGCATGGCCAAGAGGCTGGCCGCCCTCAGAACGGGCGACTCGGAGCCCTCGCCGGAGGCCTATCGGTCGGCGCTACGCCAGGTGGTCGGCCAGTGCCTCTATGGCGTCGACATCAACCCGATGGCAGTGGAGCTGTGCAAGGTCAGCCTCTGGATGGAGGCGATGGAGCCGGGCAAGCCGCTCAGCTTCCTGGAGCACCACGTTCAGCAGGGCAACAGCCTGCTGGGCGCGACGCCGGCCCTGCTGCGTCGCGGCATCCCGGACGGCGCCTTCCAGCCCCTCCAGGGGGACGACCCCAAGGTCTGCGCGGAGTACCGGAAGCTCAACAAGAGCTACCGCCAGCGGCCGCAGCTCGGCCTGGGGCTGTTCGGGGAGGCCCCTTGGGAGAACTTGGGCGACCTGCGCGCCAGCATGGACAGGCTGAGGGCTTTGGACGGCGACGCCATTCAGGGGGTGCACGGGAAAGAGGCGGTGTGGGAGGAGTGCCGCTCCTCCAGCGCCTACGAGCACGGCCGACTGCTGGCCGATGCCTGGTGCGCCGCCTTCGTCTGGCGCAAGCTGATAGAGCCGAACCGGGACTTCCCCATTCACCAGGAGGTCCTCTACCGAGTCCGGTACCAGCCCCACTGGGTGCCGAAGTGGATGGAGGACGAGATCTGCCGCCTGAGAGACCAGTACGGCTTCTTCCACTGGCACCTGGCCTTCCCAGAGGTCTTCGGCGCCGCCGAGGGCGAGATTGAGGAGGACGACCCCACCGGATGGACCGGTGGCTTCGATGTGGTGCTGGGCAACCCGCCTTGGGAGCGCATCAAGCTGCAGGAGAAGGAGTGGTTCTCCACTCGCCGCCCGGACATCGCCGCCGCCCCCAACGCTGACGCACGCCGGAAGCTGATCGCCTCCCTCGCGACCGAGGACCCCGCGCTCTTCGCCGCCTGGCAGGACGACCAGCGCCAGGCGGAGGGAGAGAGCCAGTGGTCGCGCCTCTCCGGTCGCTACCCCCTCTGCGGCCGGGGCGACGTGAACACCTACGCCCTCTTCGCGGAGACGAACCGGAGCCTGGTCTCCGAGGGGGGCCGCGCTGGCTTCATCGTCCCCTCCGGCATCGCCACCGATGACACTACAAAGGTGTTCTTCGGTGACCTGGCGCTATGCGGAAGCATCGCCAGCCTGTACAGCTTCTGGGAGACGCGCAGGTTCTTCCCTGGCACGGACAGCCGGGGCTCCTTCTGCTGTCTGGTGCTCAGAGGAGCGGGCTCCCCTGACTACCCAGCAGCGTATGCCTTCGATCTCAAGAGTGCGGATGAGGTGCTCACCCCAGGTCGCTGCTTCGGCCTCACCGCGTCGGATGTAGCGGTCCTGAACCCCAACACCCGCACGTGCCCCATCTTCCGTTCCGCGCGTGACGCCGAGATCACGAAGTCCATCTACCGCAGGGTGCCGGTGCTGCTGCTGGACAGGGTCGATGGCGTGCGGCCCGAGGTGAATCCCTGGGGCCTCTCCTTCCTGGCGATGTTCCACATGTCTGGCGCCTCCGGGCTCTTCCGCGTCCGCGGCTGGCTTGAGGAGAGGGGCTACAGGCTGGAGGGCAGCACGTTCGACCCGCCTCCGGGGGCAGGGATCCAGAGGGACGACGCCGACGCCGCGTGCGCTCAGGACCAGCCGGTGGGTGCGGGGCCATTGGATGCGTACCTGCCCCTCTACGAGGCCAAGATGGTTCACCACTTCGACCACCGCTTCGGGGACTACGCCGACTACCCGGAAGGAGCTGAGACCACCCACCTGCCGGACGTACCGGTGACCCGCCTTCAGGACCCCGCCTACCAGGTCCTCCCTCGCTACTGGGTCGCGAGGGAGGACCTGGTAGCGCGCCTCAGGGGCCGCTGGGACCGGGGATGGCTGATGGGCTGGCGGGACATCTGCCGAGCGACTGACGAGCGCACCATGATCGCCAGCGTGCTGCCACGGGTAGCCTGCGGAGATACCCTCCTACTCATGCTTCCAGACAGTCGGCATGCCAGACTGACAGGGCCGCTGGTGGCGAACCTCAACAGCCTCGTACTTGACTACGCCGCCCGTCAGAAGGTGGGCGGAGGGCACCTCAAGTACCACGTCGCAAAGCAGCTCCCCGTGCTGCCGCCCTCAGCCTACGAGGCCCTCTGCGCTTGGGACTCCTCCTGCGGCGAGCTTGCTCAGTGGCTGCTTCCCCGCGTGGTGGAGCTGTCCTACACCGCCTGGGACCTCCAGCCCTTCGCCCAGGACTGCGGCTTCGACGGCCCCCCCTTCCGGTGGGACGAGGAGCGCCGCTTCCTTCTGCGCTGTGAGCTGGACGCCGCCTACTTCCACCTCTACGGCATCTCGCGGGATGACGTGGAGTACATCCTCGGAACCTTCCCCATCGTGAAGCGCAAGGAGGAGGCGAAGTGGGGCGAATACCGCACCCAACGCGTCATCCTCCAGGTCTTCGAAGCCATGGCCAGAGCAATGGAGACCGGTGAGTCCTACCAAACGCTGCTGGACCCGCCACCCGCTGACCCATGGGCCAGGTGTGGATAGGGTGCCAGCAAGAGGCGTGCGTCTGCCGGCGCCTGGGTGGGGCATCCTCCTTCACCAGTCAGTGGCCTGAGCGCGCCCGACTGACGCCCTGCTGGCCCAGCCCACCCGCAAGCCAGTAGTGATGCTCATCATCCTGTCGGAACTGGCTGCCGCGCCACACGGATGAACAGTGCAGCCTACCCGGGGCCACGAGCGCCGGTCTTGGGGCTCCCCTGCCTCCAGGCCGTGACGTCGAACCTTTACCGGAGTGGCCCAGGCCAGGAAGCGGCTGAGACTGAAGCACCAAAGACTGCACGGTCCAGGGCAGGAGCTACCGGACGCTAGTGGTAAGCTACAGATAGCAGTTCCAGTCTTAGTCGTGAACCGTCTGGTATCGACTCGGTGGGGCAAGGGTGTCCCGAAGCAGGCGGCGCCCCCCTGGGCGGCGGATGTCGAAAGGTGGGTCGCCGGCCGCCCGTAACCATACGCCGCAGTGCTAATGCAGCGGGGAGTTGGGGCGTAACCTAGTAGGCTTACCTCAGGTAGCCAGCACGGAGCGCCCGCCTGGAGCCGAGTGGTATGCCAGACGTCAGTCAGCCTCTATTCGAAGGAACCACGAGACTGCGGGGACGGCTCGCCGCGCTGGGATGCTCCGAGGGAGCATCGCCATGGTAGGCATGCCCCCAAGGTAGTGCGCACGCTGATCGGAGGACAAGGATGTCAGGCTGGTCGGGGCTCTACTATCCGTACCTTCACTTCCAGGACGATAACTGGCTGAAACTGGCGGCTCTTTACATGGACGATCTGGGTCGTATCGTGCCTTCCAGTTACGCGACACACGACTCCAATGTCGTTCAGAAGCTGAGAGGCGAAGCCGGGTTCGTTCGTGACCATTCGCCTGATGCAGGAGAGGTAGACGCTGTTAGCAGGCCCTTTGTCGAGATGGTCGAGGCGTTTGGAGACGAACTCCGAGACCGGTTTGGGCTAGACCCGAATGGAGGAGATGAGGTCTCATACGTGCTGGGCGACGGCAAGCTCTCACCTCGGTTATGTGACGCGCTGGTAGACGCCCGACTT
>DASXUI010000368.1:0-5644 GCA_036504955.1 Armatimonadota bacterium | reverse complement strand
GGTGGGTTGGGGGTGGGACCGGGGGTTGGGGGGAGGCCCAATGGCCCGTCCGCCCGGCGGTGAATCGCCGGGCTCCGGGGCCCAATCCTCCTGAAGGAGGGTTCTGCCCCCAAGGTGCACCCGAGCGTCATGGTTATGGACCGATACGAGGATTCCAGCCCCAAGCTGCACCTTTGGTTCAGAACCCCGGTTCAGCGGGATTAAGCCTCGGAGCCCGGCGATTCACCGCCGGGCGGAGGGCCGTAGGGAACCAATCCTCGGTCATGCCGCCGGGCCGTCGTTAGGGCCCCTATCGTCCGACCAGTCCGACCGGTCCGACAAGTCGCCACCCTCTGAGGCCCCTCCCAACGACCCGCCCTTCAGTCCCAGCCGCTCCGCGCAGGAGCGGAGGATCTCGGGCTCCCAGTTGGGGCGGCGGGGGCAGCGGGGGTGGGGGTCGGGGGAGCTGATGCGGCCTTGCTGGTGCAGGAAGACGGCGGCGGAGTGCTTGTACGCCGGCACGGGAGCTCGGAAGGCCACATTGCCCAGGTGCTGGAGCGCGTCCGACAGCTCCAGGTACGACGGGTCTCCGGCCGCCCACAGGCGGTCGCGCTCCGCGAAGCGCTCCGGACAGAAGGTGGCGAGGCCCAGCAGGTAGTCGCTGCCGTACTCGATCATGCTGATGCCCAGGTCGTTGCCGGTGTAGATGCGGAAGTCCGGGCGCACGCGGTCGCGAAGCTCCAGCCGCTCCAGCTCCTTCAGCTTGCTGAGGGAGGAGTGCTTCATGCCGGTAATGGCGGGGGTCTCCATCAGTCCACGGACCGTCTCCTCGTCGAAGATCTCGCCGTTGGGCGCGAACATGGTGCCTAGCTCGAAGGCCAGCACCTCGGGCACGCCCTCCGTGGCCTGGCAATAGACCTCCACCTTCTCTCTCGCCGTACGGCCGTGCAGCCTTGCCGTCTGGAACAGGATGGGCGTGCCGCCGAACCCCAGGATGAGCTCGATCTCCCGCCGGTAGAGGGCAACCGGGTCGCCCTCGATCCCCTCGATGTAGGCGCCCGCTACGAAGGGAGTGCCCGGACCCAGCGCCTCGCGCGTCAGTTCCAGCACGCGGCGCTTCTCCTCCGGCGTGAGGTAGTTCACGTAGCCGGTGTCCATGTTGGCGGCGTTGGTGAGTCCCGCGGCCTGAGTCGCCCTCAGGTGCCCGACGAAGTCCTCCTCAGCGATGCCCCCCTCGGCCGTCATGGGCAGCAGCGCCGCCGCGATTCCCTTCACCTTCCGCCCCGGCGCCGCCCGCCGCAGCACTTGCTCTAAGTTGGTCACCGGTGAACCTCCTGGATGGGCCGATGGGGGGTGAACTGCCCCTCACGCCCCTACCCCCTCTCCCGCGCGGCGGGCGAGGGGGCTCAACTGGCACCGAGTGCCCTAGCCCTTGGCCAGAGGCTGGCCGCATCCATGGCCGCCCAAGGTGTACCTGAGGCCCCTCGCCCGCCGCGCGGGAGAGGGGGTAGTGGCGTGAGGGGCAGTTCACCCCCCCAACGACCCGCCCTCCAGTCCCAGCACCACTTCATACGCCGCCAGCACGTTCTCCACGGGCGTGTTGGGCTGGATGCAGTGGGCTGGGGCGAAGATGTAGCCGCCCTCCTTGCCAATCACCTCTACCCGGTGGCGCGCCTCCTCGCGGCACTGGTCTACGGTGCCGAAGGGGAGGGTCTGCTGGGTGCTGATGAGGCCGCAGAGGGTGAGGTGGTCACCCACTTCCTGCTTGATGGCCTCAGGGTCCTGGCCGACTGGCTCGGGCTGCATGGCGTCCAGGATGTCGAGCCCCATCTCCACCAGCGTGGGCTGAAGGGCTCGCGTGCTTCCGCAGCTATGCAGCATCACGGGGACGCCGAACTCGTGTCCGAGGTCGAAGAAGCGCTGCAGGCGGGGGCGGAAGAAGCGGTTGAAGGTGGCTGGGGAGACCATCAGCCCCTTCTGGGTGCCAAGGTCCTCGCCCAGGCAGAGGACGTCGAGGGCGCCATCCGCGGCCTCCAGGCCGGCGCGCAGGTACTGGTAGTAGAACTCCACCCGGTGGTCGATGATGGCGACGCCGACCTCATCCTGGGTGGCGATGTCGCAGAGCACCTGCTCCATGCCGCGCCCTCGGCTGACCCCGTTGATGATGTCCGGCATCCCGGCGCCGCCGAAACAGACCACGAAGGGGGCCTGGGCCTCCGCGTCCGCCCGGAGGTGGCTGAAGTCGTAGTCGCCGAGGGATGGCCAGGGATAGGCGGCAACGTCATCCATCGTGGTAAGCCGGGCAAGCGCCAGATCGGCGGCCTCCAGGTAGCTGCCGAACTCGTAGGCCTGGGTGGCGTATCCCACGCCGAACTCATCGTACCAGGCGATGCCGCGGCCAGGGTCGGGTTCGCGCAGGGGCGAGGTCCGGCGGGCGTCCACGCCTCGGAAGTCGACCTCCAGGGCGGAGAGCACGTCCTGTCCCTCCAAGCGCTCCTGAAGCTTCGCCAGGAACTCCGGGGTGGTATAGAACTGAATCGGCGGACGGTCCGGCTGCTGGTGCGCGACCGCCAGTCTGAAGCGCTCCTTGGGGGTGAGGCGTTCCATCGCGTCTCCTTTGGAACCCTCTTCGCCCCTGCGGCGCGCGCCTCCCCCGCGCGGGCTGGGGGTGGGAGCGGGCACCTGTAGGAGCGGCGTGGGCACGAGCGGCTGAACCCGCTCGCTGCCAAAGCGTGCGCCCCGCCTGCGCGGGCCGAACTGCCGGGTGTGGCACCGAGGGTCTGCGGCGACCACCCGCGCCCGCGCAGGCGGGTGCCCGGCCGGAGGCCGCGCAGCGGGAGGGCGCCCATCAGGGCGCTCCGCGAGCGAGTTCAGCCGCTCGTGCCACACAACCGCTCGTGCCCTCTGCCAACCCTCCTAGACAAACCCACCCCTTTCGCTCGTCTACCCCTATGGAGGCCGCAGATCGGCGAGCGCGCGAAAGTGGGGACAGACCGGCAGGGGAGCGATGAGGCCCTTGCCGCGTGGTTGGCGCGAGGCGATTCGAGCGTCCTGGAGCAGGTGTATGACGCCTACGCCCCGGAGTGCTACCGCCGCGCGCTGAGGGTCCTGGGCAACCAGGCCGACGCCGAGGACGCGCTTCAGGAAGCCTTCCTCAAGCTCTGCCGTCGCTCAGGGCCGCCCATCAGGGACCTCCGGGCCTACCTGGCCGCCACCGTCCGTAACGAGGCTGTCACGATGCTCCGGCGCCGCTGCCGCGAGGTCACCCTTGATGGCGACGAGTGGGAGGCGGTGGCATCTGCCGAGGAGGGCTTCCGGGCTGATGGGCTGGAGGGGCTTGCCGACGCGATGGAAGGACTGCCGGAGGAGCAGCGCGAGGTGGTGAGGCTGAGGTTCGGCGAGGACCTTACCTTCCAACAGATCTCGCGCCGGCTGGGGCGCTCCATCAACACGGTCGCCAGCCGCTACCGCTACGCTTTGAAGCGGCTGAGGCGCCTGCTGGGAGATACGAGCGATGGATGAGACGACGGGGACCGGCGTGGGGCCGTCCGCCCAGGCACGAGAGCGGATCCTGAGGCGCTGCGGGGCGGAGCTGCGGTCCCGCCGCCAGCACCGGAGGCAGAAGCGTCTGCTGGTGGGTTCCGTGGCCTTCGCGGCCCTGCTCCTGCTGACGGACGCGGCGGAGAGCCGGCGCCACGACCAGGCCATCGCGGCCATCTACGGCCCCACCGCCGTGGCCGCCCTACGTGACACGGCCCCACTGGAGGAGATCAGAAAGCAGTCGGTGGAGCTAGCTCGTCTGACGAGGACTGACGGAGCCATCTGGCGTTGAGTCGGCCCGGTGGGCCGAGGTGGTTGGCGCCGCTGGGGGCGCGGGCGCCTGGGGGGCAGGACGGCAGGGGGGTACTCGTGGAGGACAGGATGGCACACTCGGAGAGGTTCCCGACCTTCAGAGCGATGGCGGCTTCGGGGCGCCGGCTTCGGGGCCCTACGTTCCGGGGACTCTGGCGGCGCCGGCGGGGTATCGGGCTTGCGGCGGTGGTGGCGTTCATCGTGGTCCTGGGATGGGCCATGGTCCTCGGGTCCGTCTCCGGCCGCCGGTACGAGGCGGAGCTGGCGGCAATCCGGCGGAGAGGCGAGCCCCTGACGCTGGCCGAGGCCGCGCCCCGCCCAGTGCCCAACTCCCAGAACGCGGCCCTCCTCTACATCAAGGCAGCCAGGCTGCTGCCCCGGGACAGCCGATGGCGCGAGGACTTCCTGACCCTCAGGCGCGTCCAGCCGCCGCACCCGCTCGGGCCGGCGCCGATCCTGGCGGCCGTTGCCAAGGGAGCGGAGCCCGCCGTGGCCGTGCTTCGTGAGGCCGCTAGAAGGGAGCGCTGCGTCTTCCCCTGGTGGTCCGCGAGCCAGGACGGCCGCACTCTCAGCCTGGAGTCCCTCAACCTGCTGGCCCCCCTCCTGCGCGTCCACGGGGAGGCGCGCGCCCAGTCGGGCGACCCCCAGGCGGGTTGGAAGGACCTCGCGGCGATCGTCGGCCTGGCGCGCCACCTGAACCAGGATCCCACCAGCTTGTCGCAGACTGGCTCCCTCGTTGCCCTGCGGATGGCGCGGAAGCTTCTGCCAAGTCTGCTGGCCTCGGGTACCCTACTGGGGGGCGGATCGCGACGGATCGATCGCACGCTGTCTGAGCTGAACCCGGAGGGGATGGGGTATAGGGCTGTGCTTACCGAGCGCTGCGCCTGGCTGCAGAGCTTCGAGCTGGCACGCGGCGGCACGGTCGCCCCCCTCTGGTCGCATGCCGGCCCTGGGCACTTGGGGTGGCTGGGGGGCGGCGAGCAATCAGAGCATCCGAGCTGGCAGGCTAGCACCCTCCGCTGGTTTGCCGGCACCTTCCCCCCGCTTCGCCAGGCGCTGGTGGCGGGGGAGGGAGCCGCCTACCTCCAGTCTTGGGCGCGGACCGTCGAGTTCTCTCGGGGAAGCGGTCCCCCGTGGGACGCCTCGGACAGCATCCCGACGCCGCGCTGGAGCCCCTGGCGCCCGCTGCTGTGCGGAGACGCCCCCTATGGCATGTCGAACAGGAGCCTGGCCGCCCTGTCGACAGCCTATGCGGCGGAGATGCGCTGGGCTCTGGCTCTCGCCCGATACCGACACCAGCGCGGCACCTACCCGTCCTCTCTGGACCAGGCGGCGCCGCTGCTTGGGGGCGCGCCACCGCTGGACCCCTTCTCCGGCAAGAGTCTGCGCTACCACCGCGAGGGCGACGGCTACCTTCTATACAGCGTGGGCCGCAACGGCCGTGACGACGGCGGCGTGCAGGATGCCTTCCCTCGGGGAGGGCAGCCGTCCCGGCGGGAGCAGCGCGACGACATCTCCTTCAGGGTGCCGGCCTGAAGGCGGGTCGTGGGGTCGTGGCGTCGTTGGAGGGGCGAGGAGGGTGGCGGGTTGGGGACCTGTCGGACTTGTCGGACCGGTCGGACGGTGAGGGCCTTGGGGACGGCCTAACGGCACCGCCGGACGCCAGGGGTGTTACCCCATAGGCGTTAACATAAGCAGCTGTGAGCTCAGACAGTGGCCCGATACGCTTGTTTCAAGCCACCGATCTCGGTGATCTGGAGAAGGCGATAGTACGGTCGGTCCGCGCTCAGCTTCGACGGTCGCTCATGGCTCG